>DASTBT010000015.1:0-37365 GCA_035711865.1 Actinomycetota bacterium | reverse complement strand
AGGTCGCCGCTCGACGCGAGAGCGTCGAGGTCTGCGGGCCGATACCCGACGACGCGGGCCGGCAACACGTCGGATTCGAGGATCGACGCGGGGATCGCGGCCCCCTGCAGATGTGCGACAGCCTCGATCAGTGCATCGGCCGCGGCGCTCGGGCGGTCGGCCCCGTGCCACCTCGGCAGGAACCGAGCCAGCACCTCGGCGTCGACCGGTTCCACATCGCGGCGCAGGGCGGCCAGCGATCGCTGTCGGAGCCGGCGGAGCACCTGGACGTCGCACCATTCCCGTCGGACACCTCCGGGGGTGAAACCCCCCTGCGTGACGGTGCCCTCGGCCTCGAGGTCGGCCAATGCGGTCGCGACGCGGTCGATGCTCACGCCGAGGCGCTCGGCCAGGTCTGTGACCACGAACGGACCGTGTGTGCGCCCGTATCGGGCCACGAGCTCGTGGAGCGGGCGTTCGGTCGGCTCCGTGAACACCCTCGGCAGCCCACGTGGGAGCGAGACCCCGAGCGCGTCGCGCAGCCGGGCGGCGTCCTCGACGGCCGCCACCCGCTCGTCGCCGGCGATCCGCACCCGGATCGCGCGGCCTCCGTCGACCAGTGCCAGCATCGATGCGCGGGCGTCGCCCTCGCTCCGCGCCGCTACCTCGTCGTCGGTCAGCGGCCCGAGGTCGCGCAGCAGGTCGTGCAGGCCGTCGACCCCTCGAGCACGCCTGCCGTCGGCGAGCCGCTGCAGCTCGAGCTCGATCTCGTCGATCGCGGTCGCATCGAGCAGACCGCGAAGCTCCTCGGAGCCGAGCAGCTCACGCAGCAGGTCTCGATCGAGCGCCAGGGCGGCCGCCCGTCGCTCGGCCATCGGGGCGTCGCCCTCGTACATGTAGACCGCGATCCATCGGAAGAGGAGCGACTGGGCGAACGGTGAGGGCCGTTCGGTGTCGACGGTCACCAGCTTCGTGCGTCGCGAGCGAAGGTCGCTCATGACCTCGCGGAGTGCGGGCACGTCGAAGACGTCGCGCAGGCACTCTCGCGTCGCCTCGAGCAGCATCGGGAACGTCGGGTGCTTCGAGGCCTCCGCGAGCAAGTCGGCGCTGCGCTGACGCTGCTGCCACAGCGGCGTTCGCTTGCCCGGCCGCTGGCGCGGCAACAGCAGGGCCCGAGCGCTGGCCTCCCGGAAGAAGCTCGCGAACATCGTGGTGCCCGGCAACGCGTCGACGACGGCGGCTTCCACCTGCTCGGGTTCGAACAGCAATTCGTCGATGGGCACGCGGTCGACGGCTTCGGGCAGCCTGATCACGATGCCGTCGTCACCCCAGAGGACCTGTGCCCCGGGGCCGACGCGTTCCTCGAGGCGTGCTTCGATCGAGAGCCCCCATGGCGCGTGCACCCGGTTCCCGAAGGGGGAGAGGATGCAGATCCGCCAATCGCCGATCTCATCGCGGAAGCGCTCGACCACGATCGTGCGGTCGTCGGGGACCGACCCGGTCGCCTCGACCTGCTCCTCGAGGTACGCGGCGAGGTTGTCGGCGGCCCATGCGTCGAGGCCGATCTCGGCACGGAGGCGGGTCAGCACGGCGTCGCGGCGTTTCCCTCTGAGCTCGCGGGTGAACGCGCCGATCGCCCGGCCGAGCTCGATCGGGCGCCCGGGCTTGTCGCCGTGCCAGAACGGCATCTTGCCCGGCTCGCCCGGGGCGGGGGAGACGATGACGCGGTCCTTCGTGATGTCCTCGATGCGCCAGCTCGACGCTCCCAACAGGAAGACCTCGCCACGGCGGGACTCGTAGACCATCTCCTCGTCGAGCTCGCCGACCCGCGTGCCGTCGGGAAGGAAGACCCCGAACAGGCCACGGTCGGGGATCGTTCCACCGCTCGTGATCGCGATGCGCCCGGCGCCGTCTCTCGCCCGCACCAGGTCGGTACGCCGGTCCCACACCAGCCGCGGACGGAGCTCGGCGAACCCGTCGCTCGGGTAGCGCCCAGCGAGGAGGTCGAGCACGGCGATGAAGACCTCGTGCGACAGCTCGGAGAAGTTCGCCGCGCGCCGGACCGCCGTGAACAGGTCGTCGACCCGCCACTCCTCGACCGCGCACATCGCCACGAGCTGCTGGGCCAACACGTCGAGGGGATCGTGGGGGACGCGGGTCTCCTCGATCGCGCCCGCCAGCATGCGCTCGGCGACGACCGTCGCTTCGAGCAGGTCGCCCCGGAACTTCGGGAAGATCTTGCCGCGGCTCGGCTCGCCCACCTGGTGTCCCGCTCGGCCGATGCGCTGCAGGCCGCCGGCGACCGAACCGGGGGACTCGACCTGGACGACGAGATCGACCGCCCCCATGTCGATGCCCAGCTCGAGGCTGCTGGTGGCGACGATCGCCGGGAGCCGGCCGGACTTCAGCGCGTCCTCGACCTCGAGCCGTTGCTCACGGGCGATCGACCCGTGGTGGGTGCGCACGAGGTCCTCGCCGGCGAGCTCGTTCAGCTGGGCGGCCAATCGCTCGGCAAGCCTCCGCCCGTTCGCGAAGACGATCGTCGACCGATGTGCGCGGATCAGCTCGAGCAGCCGCGGATGGATCGCCGGCCAGATCGACGTGCGTGAGGGCCCCGCGGCGGCGGGGCCGCTCGCGGGCACGTCGAGCGGCTGCCCGAGCGTGGACATGTCCTCGACGGGCACGACGATCTCGAGCTCCATCGGCTTGCGGTGGCCGGCGTCGACGATCTCGACCGGGCGCGGTGCCCCGTCGTCGCGGTGCCCTCCCAGGAACCGGGCGATCCTCGCGAGCGGCCGCTGGGTGGCGGACAAGCCGATGCGTTGCGGCGTCGCATCTGCGAGCGACTCGAGCCGCTCGAGCGAGAGCGCGAGGTGGGCGCCTCGCTTGGTGCCCGCGAGCGAGTGGATCTCGTCGACGATCACGGTCGTGACGCCGCGCATGGTCTCGCGGGCCGACGACGTGAGCATCAGGTAGAGCGATTCGGGCGTCGTGATCAGGATGTCGGGCGGGTGGGCGATCAGCCGGCGGCGCTCCCGCGCGGGGGTGTCGCCCGTGCGCACCCCGACCATCGGTTCGTGCGCGAGCCCGGCCTCGCCCGCACGCTCGTCGGCGTGCCGGATGCCCGCCAGCGGCGCCCTCAGGTTCTTCTCGACGTCGACGGCCAGCGCGCGCAGCGGCGAGACGTACACCACGCGGGTGCGCGCCTTCGGATCGGAAGGCGGCGCCTCGGTGGCGAGGCGATCGATCGCCCAGAGGAACGCGGCGAGCGTCTTGCCCGAGCCCGTGGGAGCGAGCACGAGCGTGTGCTCGCCCTGCGCGATCGCCTTCCACCCCTTCGTCTGGGCGGCCGTGGGCTCGTCGAACGACGCGTCGAACCAGTCGCGAACAGCGGGGGAGAACCGAGTCAGGCTCACCGCACCACGCTAGCGCGGAACACCGACATCCGACCCCCGGAACGAGGGATGGCCGACGATAGGATGCGACCATGCCGCGCCGGTCTTCCCTCCGTGTCGCCGCGTTGGCGGTCGCCCTCGGGGCGATCCTCGTTCTCGGGGGCGCGGCGCTCGCCCAGACGCAGACCCCGTCGTCAGCGCCGAGTCAGGCCCCGGGCGCCGACGTGACGCGCGCGGAGGACCAGGTCGTCCTCTCGGGCACCGTTTCGGTGCCCCGCGGGCGGGCGGTCGGCGAGGTCGTCGTCTTCCACGGGCGCGCGGTGGTCTCGGGGGTCGTCGCCGGCGACGTGGTCGTGTTCGACGGGCCGATCGCGGTCTCGGGGCAGGTGAGCGGGTCGGTCGTCGCACTGAACGGACCGATCCGCCTCGGGTCGACGGCCTCGATCGGAGGCGACGTCCTCGGATCCCAGCAGGTCCGTCTCGAGCCGGGTGCGTTCGTCCGCGGCGACGTCCGCGACGACGTGACGATCACGGCTCGTGGGGCGATCGCCGCGCTCGGCGCGTTGCTCGGCGCGCTCGCGATCGCGTTCTCGGCCCTGCTCGTGTTGTTGCTGCTGCTCGCGATCGCGCCGCGGGGGCTCGACCGCGTCGCCGCCGCGGGCGCCACGGCGCCGTTCGCGTCGGCGGGATGGGGCGTGGTGGCCGCCCTCGGACTCCCGGCGCTCGCGATCGCTGGAGCGGCGTCGATCCTCGGTCTGCCGCTCGGCCTCTCGTTGCTGCTGGCGATCGGACTGATCGCCTTGGTCGGATCCGCCTTCGCCGCCTTCATCGTCGGGCGTCTGATCGTGCGGGAGCCGCGAGCACGCATCGGGGCGCTGTTCGCGGGCTGGGGGATCGCGGCGGCGCTCGGCTTGGTGCCGTTCCTCAACCTGATGGTCTGGGCGCTCGGGTCCGTGTTCGGCGTCGGTGCCGTGATCGTCGCGGCATGGCGAGCCCGCGCCGCCGCCCCGTCGCGCGGCCGCCACCGCGTGGGGTACGCAACGGCGCCTCATCGACCCGCACATGCACACGGCGCGGAACCCGCGACCGAACCGGCGAGGGCCGCCGTATCGATGGCCGAGGCGTCTCGCGATGACGACATTCCGGCCGACGGGTCCGGCCCGCCGCCCCCGCCGGCTAGTCTGGAATAGATTCGTGGGGGCCTCGGCGGCTCCCGATCAGCCGGGCGGCGGTCACGGCGCCGGCGGCCACGACGGCGCCGAACGCGAGGGCCTGCCGGGTCGAGACGAGCACCTTCGCGCCGGGTTCGACGATCACCTTGGGCGCCAGCACGAACGCTACGAAGCTCCGCTCGCCCAAGGCCGCGCTCCGGCCCGCGACGATCGTCTGGGCGCCCCCGTTCGTGATGGAGACGTCGCCAGCGACCGCCATCGGGCCGCCGCCGCCGTTCGTGATCGTGAGGTTGCCGGCCGCTGCGAGGGCTCCGGCGCCTCCGTTCGTGAGGAAGAGGTCTCGCTTCGCCGCCGCGGCTCCCACCCCGCTTCCACGGATGTCGACGTCCTCGCCCTGCACCGCTCCGACCAGGCCCCGCTCGACGCGCATCGAATCCACCGTCGTTCCCCTCTCGTACGTCCTCGTCCTCATGCTAGGGTCCGCGCCGTGTCGGATGCAGACCGATCGCCCGTCGATCTGATCCTGGCCGATGCCGACGTGTGGTGCGGCGACGCCGGCCGCCGGCGCGCTCGGGCGGTCGCGATCCGGGGTGACCGCATCGTGGCGGTCGGTACCGATGACGACGTCGGCGCGTTCCGCGGCCCGACGACCGAGGTGCTGACGTTCCCGGGAAGCATGGTCGTGCCCGGCTTTCAGGATGCCCACGTGCACCCGTCGGTCGGCGCACGCAACCTGCTCAACGTGAACCTCGACGACCTGCACACGAAGCAGGACTATCTGGCGCGGATCGAGGCCTTCGCCGTCGCGAACCCCGGCACGGAGTGGATCGTCGGCGGGGGGTGGTACAACACCGTGTTCGCCGAGACGGGAGGCCCCCGCAGAGAGGACCTCGACGCCGTCGTGCCGGACCGGCCCGTCTTCCTGTTGAACACCGACGTCCACGCGGCGTGGGCGAACTCCCGGGCCCTCGAGGCCGCGGGCCTCTCCGCCTCCTCACCCGATCCGTGGGACGGGTACCTCGTGCGTGACCCCGACGGATCGCCGACCGGGACCCTGCAGGAAGGCGCCGCCTACGACGTGCTGCGTACGGTCGCGACCCAGCCCAGCGTCGCCGGATGGAAGACCTACCTGCTCCGCGCCCAGCGGGAGCTGCATGCGCTCGGCATCACCGGGTGGCAGGACGCCTGGGTCGAGCCCGACGTGCTGCGGGCCTATCGCGAGCTCGCCGGCGAAGGGGCGCTGACCGCCCGGGTCGTCGCGGCGATGTGGTGGGACCGCCACGCGGGTCTCGAGCAGGTCGATCGCCTGGTCGAGCAGCGACAGTGGGCGACCGGCGGGCAACTCGACGCGAACACGATCAAGATCATGCTCGACGGGTGCCCGGAGAGCTGCACGGGTTCGATGCTCGAACCGTACGAGGGTGCGTTCGGGGAGCACTACGGGCGGGGCATCCAGTTCGTCGAGGCCGAGGCCTTGAGGGAGGCGGTGGTTGCGCTCGACGCGCGCGGGTTCCAGGTGCATCAGCACGCGCTCGGCGACCGTGCGTTCCGCAGCGGGCTCGATGCGATCGAGGCGGCTCGCTCCGCCAACGGGTGGAACGACGCCCGCCACCACATCGCCCACATCCAGCTGCCCGACCCGGTCGACCTGCCCCGCATGCGCCGGCTCGGGGTCGTGGCGAACCTGCAGACGTTCTGGGCCCAGCCCGACCCCGTGATCTCCGAGATCACCGCGCCGCGCGTGGGGGACAGGGCCGCCCGGCTCTATCCGTTCGGCTCGATCCGCGCGAGCGGCGCCGTGTTGTGCATGGGCAGCGACTGGCCCGTGACCACCCCGAACCCCTGGCTCGAGATGGAGGTCGCGGTCACTCGGCAGCCGATCGCGAGCCCCGACGCCGAACCGCTCGATGCCTCGCAGCGCCTCGACCTCGCCACCGCGATGGCGGCGTTCGCCCGTGGCTCGGCGTACGTGAATCACGACGACGAGGCCGGGGTGCTGGCGCCGGGGATGCGCGCCGACCTCGCCGTGGTCGATCGCGACCCGTTCGACCGTTCGCTCGGCGCGATCGGCGACACCACGGTCCAGATCACCATCGCTGGCGGCCGCGTCGTCTTCGATGGGACCGCCCCAGCCGCGTAGGTTCATCCGGGTGCCGCCCCGAAACCTATGCACCTCCCCTCCGAGGTTAATCCGAGGCCCGGTCCGGGTACGGACACCGCCCGAAGCGCGCGCACGGGTCGGGACCCGCCCGTCCTTGCCCGCGCAGAAGGAGGAAGACATGACCAAACGCATCGTCGGCCTGGTCGTCGCGCTCGCGGCGACGATGGCCGTCTCGGGGGCGGTTCCCGCCTCGGCGGGGGGGACCCCCAAGTTCACTCTCAACGTGGTGCACGGCATCCCAGGAGTGACCGTCGACGTCTGCGTCAACGGTGACAAGGCGATCAGGGACTTCCAGCCGGGCGATGTGGTGTCGGGGGTTCGGTTGCCAGAAGGCGAGTATCGGCTGAAGGTGACCCCGGCCGGGAAGCGCTGCGGCGCTGCGATCCTGTCCGCCGTGGCCGAGCTCGACGGAGGCCGCAACCGCAACTACACGGTGGTCGCGAACCTCGACGACAAGGGCACGCCGAACCTCGCCCTCTTCCGGAACAACACGCGGAAGACGGAGTCCGGCGAGGCTCGCGTGGTCGTTCGTCACACGGCCGATGCCCCAGCGGTGAACGTGTGGGCGAACGGTGCCCCGCTGAACCGCGGGCGCCAGTTCGAGTGGGGGAAGACCCGTCGCTTCGACGTGCCGGCCGGGGACTACGAGGTCTTCGTGTCGCTGGCCCGTCGCAGCGCTCCGGTGATCGGACCGGTGGACCTGGCGCTGAAGGCCGGGTACAGCTACCAGGTCTACGCCTGGGGGAACGGGGCGGCGGGATACGACCTCGCGCTGATCCCGCTCCGGGTCGGTCAGCAGAACTGACGCCGAGGAGTCGGTGCTCGGGGAGCGGGGGTGCGCCCCCGCTCCTCGAACGCGTCTACGCGAGCAGGTACCGGCGCGAGAGCGGCACCTCGCCGACGGGTTCGCACTCGAGCACGCGGCCGTCGAACGTGACCCGCCCGTCGTCGGGGGAGACATCGACGTCGGGCACGGCGGTGTTGGCGATGAGGTCGAGCCGGATCAATCCGCGGGTGCCGTGCACGGCTGCGACGCGCCGCCGGGTTCCGGCCCGTTGCATGACCCCCAGATCGGCCGCCGCCTCCGAGACGAACGTCGTCGACAGGCTCGAGGCCGCCTCTCCGGTCGCGCCCCAATCGGGGCCGTACCGTGTCGGCTCCGAACCGTGCACGCTGGCGTTGCCCTCGCCCATCGCGCTCCAGGCCACCACACCCCCCTTGATCACGACGGCCGGGCGCACCCCGAACCGCGACGGTTCCCACAGCACGACGTCGGCCATGCGGCCCGGTGCGAGGCTGCCGACCTCGCCGGCCATGCCGTGCACGATCGCGGGTTCCGCGGTGTGCTTCGCGAGGTAGGCGAGCACCCGCTCGTTGTCGTCGGGGCCGAGGCCGTCGTCGGCGAGCGACGCCGCCGGGCGGGCACGGAGCCGCCGAACGGTCGGAGCCTCGGGCCAGCCTGCCCCGAGGTCGCTCGCTCGCCAGGCCTTCATGGCGTGGGCGAGCTGCCACGTGCGGCGGATCGTCTCGCCGATGCGTCCCATGCCCTGCGAGTCGGAGTTCACGATCGAGATCGCGCCGAGGTCGTGCAACGGTCCCTCGGCGGACATCGTGGTCGCCCGCACGCGCTCGCCCGCCGCCTCGACGTCTCCGGGCAGAGAGGGGTTCCCCTCGTGCACGAGCAGGATCATGTCCGTGTGCTCGGCGGCCGTCGCCCGCCCCCACGGAAGCCCGGGCGTGGTCGACGAGCACAGCACGTTCGGCACGCGCACGAGACCCAGCACGTCGGGCACGTGCCCGCCGCCGGCACCTTCCACGTGGTACGCGTGGACCGTGCGACCGCCGATCGCCTCGATCGTGCCCTCGAGCTCGGTCGACTCGTTCAGCCCGTCGGTGTGCAAACAGACGGCGACGTCGGAGGCCTCGGCCACCGCGAGCGTGGCGTCGACGATCTCGGGGTACGCGCCCCAGTCCTCGTGGATCTTCAGCCCCACCGCGCCTGCCTCGATCAGCGCCTCGAGCGGCTCGCGGCGATCGGCGCGTGCGCTCGCCTGCAGCCCGACGTTCACGGGCAGCAACTCGAACGCCTCGAGCGTGCGGTGCATGCGCCAGACGGGCTCCTCGAACCCGGCGGTGATCAGCGTGGTGACGCCCGAGCTCAGCGCGACGGGCACGAGCCGGGGGCTGAGCAGGTGCACGTGGCTGTCGACGCCGCCCGGCGTGGCGATGAGGCCGTGGCACGGGATCGGCCAGGTTCCCGGCCCGATCGTGAGGTCGACGCCGTCGGTGATGTCGGGGTTGCCGGCTCGGCCGACGCCCGCGATGCGGCCGTCCTTGATGCCGATGTCGGCCTTCACGACGCCCAAGAGTGGATCGACGACGATCGCGCTGCCGATCACGGCGTCGAGCTCGCTCTCGGTCCTCGCCGTGTCGAGCTGCGTCATGCGCGAGCGCAGGTTCTTGGCGTAGCCCCAGAGCGCCTGGTCGCCCGGCTCGGTGAGATCGTCCTCGATCCGGACCCACAGATCGGTATCGCCCAACCTGATCCGATCGCCGGTGGTGGGGCCGTGACGCAGGAGATGCTCGTCGCGCGAGATCGAGCGGGGCATCTAGGGAGCCGCCGCCCCACCGTACGCCACGAGCTCGACCTCGCGCTCTTCGCCGGGGGCCCATCGCAGCGAGTCGCCCGCGGGCAGGTCGAGCCGGAAGCCGCGCGCGGTGTCCCGTTCGAATTCGAGCGACGGGTTCGCCTGCCAGAACGGAAAGTGTGACGAGACGCGCACCGGACGGCGCCCGGCGTTGCGGACCGTGAGTCGCCGGCGCTCGCGGCCTGGCACCAGCTCCACGTCACCCGGCGCGAGCCGGACCCCGCCCGGCCCGTCGGGAACCGCGGCTCCGAAGGGTTCCCGGAGCACGACCAGCCGGGTCCCCTCCTCGAGCAGGACCTCGACGCGGATCTCGGTCGCGATCGACGCCACCCCCTCGAGCACCGGCGTGCGCTCGGCGGCTTCACGACCGGCGGCGACCACGTCGTCGTACGGCGCGCCGCCGCGCGCTGCGAGATGCATCTCGTCGCACACGAGCCCGATCGCCTCGGGCGCGTTCAGGGCATGGCCGCGCGCGAGCGTCTCCCGGGCGAGCTGCGCCGTGGTGAACACGAGCAGCCGGTCGTGCTCGGTCGGGTTCAGCTGCACGAGGCCATCACGGGAGGAACCTTCGCCGACCCGTCGCATGCTGGCAACCCGACCGCAGTGGCAGGCGTGCGCAGAATCTCATCAGCCGGCAGGGGTCGAGGGTTCCTCGGAGTCGAGCGCTCGACGTTGCAGTCGAACCGCGATCAACGGGAAGAGCGCGACCGACAACACACCGGCGCCGACGAGCGCGGCGCCGTTCTCGGGCAGCATCGAGCCGTTGCCCACGCCGATGTCGGCGAGCGCGACCAACAGCGGCAGCGCCGTGGCCGAGATCAGCATCAGCTGCGTCCGTCGCACTCCGCTCAGGTCCTTCCGGTAGACGAAGAGCGTCGGCAGGCCCCGCACGAGCAGCAGCAGCACGAGGAACACGAGCGGTCGCAACGGGTCCTCGACGATCGAGATCACGTCGAGGTTGATTCCCGACGAGACGAAGAACACCGGGATGAAGAAGCCGTACCCGACCGCGTCGAGCTTGTGCTCGAGGCCGACCACGTCGCCCGGGCGCCATCGCCTGAGCACCATGCCCGCGAAGAACGCCCCGAGGACGATGTCGAGCCCGAACTCCTCCGAGAGGAACAGCAGCGCCACGAGCAGCACGATCGTCAGCCGCAGCGTCGTCTGCGCGGTCTCGTCCTGTCCCTCTTCGACGATGCGGCCGACCCTCGTGTTCGCGATGTAGCGGGGGAGCACCGACAGCAGGAACGCCGCCCCACCCACCGCCGCGATGCCCAGGACCTCGACGAGCGAGTTGTACGTGCCGAGGAAGAGCGCGATCGCGATCACCGGGAGCATCTCGCCCACCGCTCCCGACGCGAAGACGTACCGCCCGAACCGTCCGCCGAGCATGCCGTTGTCCCGCAGGATCGGCAGCAGGGTGCCGAGCGCGGTGGTCGTGAGGGCGATCGAGATGGGCACGAACGCCTTCACGAACCCCGCCCACTCGAGCAAGCCGACCGTGCCCAAGGCGATCAGAGCCGTGATCACCCAGGCCACGAGCGCGAGTCTGCCCTCTCGCTGTCGCAGCAGGGAAGGGTCCAGCTCGTAGCCCGCCATGAGGAACAGGAACCCGAGCCCGAGGTTGGAGAAGAGCTCGATGTCGCCGTACGCCGCGAGGTCGAGCGCCTCGGGACCGATCAGGATGCCGCCGAAGATCAGCACGACGACCTGTGGAACGTGCCCGGGCACCACCGCGACGAGGATCGGCGTGATCGCGGCCACGGCGACGACGGCGAGCAGCGAGGCGAGCGATTCGAGCATCGCCGAAGGCTAACCCGTGTGTCTCGAGCTCGGGCCTCCGGCAGCTTCAGCTCGGCTGTGTCGCGAGCCACGTCCTGAGGTTCTCGATGTGCGACCGTGGTTCCCCACCGTGCTCGCAGCTCATCGGGTCGTCACAGGGCGGATTCCCCTCCATCGTGAAGAAGTTGAATCGGCAGTTCGGGCAGAACACGTCGAGCTCTTCCGGGAGGTAGGCACAATCGCCCCATGAACACGCTCGCTCGCCCTCCCCGGTCGCGATGTCGAAGCCGCACCCGGGGCATCGTTGGAACCCTTCCCATCGCGCCATGTCGTGCCTCCTTTCTCTGGGCCAGGCGTACCAGCCGTGATGGCGACCGGGGCAGGGCCAAAGGGCCCTAGCCGGGTGGCACGGGTGGCCGTCGGTGCGCAGACCCGGTCGTGCGTCGGTATCCTTGCGAGCCGTGAGGCCGAAGGACGGTGCCCTCGCCACGGGCGACCGACCGGGGTGCTCCCTGTGCGGCCGACCCACCTACGATCCCGACAAGCGGGAGACGCCGTGGGTGCGGGCGGTCTCGGGCGGGAAGCAGGTGCTGATCTGCCCGGCGTGCCAGGTGGAGCGTCCGGACTGGGCCGATGGCCTGGACCGGTGCCGATCCTGCGGGGAGACGCGCCTGTCGGCGCAGCTCGGCGGCGTGGTGTGTCGTGCCTGCGGTCACACGGAGCTCGCGTGGAACGCGGGCGCTTAGCTCAGCCGGCAGAGCGTCGCCCTTACAAGGCGAAGGTCGGGGGTTCGACTCCCTCAGCGCCCACCGACGTAGATCATCGAAGCGTCGAGCGATTCGGAGTTCGCTTGCCTGAAGGGTCTGTGGCTTCCGACGCGTACAGGAAGGCGTGTTCCCCATGGCGCAGCCGAACAACCAAATAAGCGTCTAGGGAATGAACGCGGAAACTAGTGGATCTAACCGACCCGCTCCAGCCAGGAGTGGCCAATCCTGGCGCGGGTTAGCCCGTGAACGATTCGGGCTTCCGCGGCATTGTTCAAGCGTGTCAGCTCTCGTCCAAACAGGCGACACCCGTCTGTTCGGCACCTGGAAGCCGCTGGGGTACATTCGATGCGCCTTCCCGGCCATCGAACTCTGATCAGAGGCGCGGAAACCTGATGATCGTGATCAGTCCGAAGAGCATCAGGCCGCCCGCGATCACGAGCACGGCGATTCGCGCATGGGACAGGCGGAAGCGCTGCGAGAGAGCCAGCAGGAACAGGACGGTCGCGAGGACGACCGTTGTGAAGACGTACTGGTGGGCCTGGGTCTGCGCGCGGGTCGCTTCGTCGAAGATCTCGTTCGCCTCCGCATTGAGCTCGGCACCGCGCTCGAGCTCGGGATTGACATACTCGGGCATGAAGCTGGGGCCCGGCGGTGCGTCTCCGTCCTCGAGTGGATCGGTCGCGAGCCACGCATCGAACGCGATCTTGAATTCCGGGCTATATCGTCGCTCGTAGAGCGCCGTCAGCTCTTCGTTGCCTTGGCTCTCGGCCTCGATCCAGGTGTTGAACGTGGAGACGTCAAGGAGTCGCTGCTGGCCCCCAAGCGTGAGCAGCTGATCGGCTCGAATCCTGATCGTCGATGCCTCGGCGTAGAGCTCGGCAGAGTGCCCGTCCCACCTCGCAGCCTGGTACCCGCTCCATGCCGTCGCGATCGCGACGATCGCGAGGAAGACCGCTTCTAAGAGCTCAATCGCGCCGTCGCGCCTGGAGCGGGATAGATGGACGACCGCCTCCGACGTCTCCGACAGCGTTCCCGCTATCTCGGCGTTGAGGTCTTCGGGCATAGGGTCGACCAGATGGCACGCGACCCGAGCGAGTCTAGCAAGGCCTCTCTTCACCATGCTCACGCATCGATGCCACCGCTCCACGTCTCGTCGCCGTCACAGCCGGCGCCGCCCGATGACCTTCGCGGCGGCTTCCGAGCCGTCCTGTAAGTAGCAGCAGCGGGAGTTCGCTCCTCTTGCGGTCCCGGGCCGGCACTCAGCGTTCGCGCCCCTTGGACTCCGCGTTGGGCGGGTCTGCCGGAGCAGATCGCGGGCCACGCGTGATGCCCATGCTTGGGGGTTGCCGTCGCGGGCTTGGGACATCGGCTAGGAGGTACCGACGAGAACGGCCCGCCTACTGCGTGATGAACTGCCTCTTTACCCGGCCGTAGCGTAGGACCCTGCTCGCATCGTCATCGCCAACACCTGTATAACGAGCCGAAGGCACTCCGAGCTACTCAGGGGTACTCAGAGGTACTCAGCGCTAGAGCGTTTCCGCAGCTCCTCGCCCTGAACAGCGGGTTCGTCTCGCCCTTACAAGGCGAAGGTCGGGCGTTCGAGTCCCTCAGCGCCCACCGACAAACGTCGTCTCGGGAAGGCGGTGACCTCGATGGTGCACAGGGTGAAGGACCTGGCCCACAACTGCTTCAACGAGCATGTCCCGATTGACTCGTGCGCACAGAAGTGGAACGGTCGTCCGATGGAGGAGCGGACGCGGCTCCTGAGGGTCGGGGTGTTGCTGCTGCTCATATGCGTGCTCGTGTCTGTTAGCTCACCCGGTGCTGCGGTCACGCGCTCGGATCCGCGGGGAGACGCTTTCGTCGACGTCCGGAGGACCAGCATGAACAAGGTGCTGATCGACGGAGCTCCTATCCGCCTGCGATTCAAGGTCATCGCGACCCTATCCAACGACTGGTCGGTCTTCGTGTACCTCGATACGCGCGGAGACATGGGGGCCGACTACCGACTGGGGAACTTCGAGGAGTTCGGGATGAGCCGATGCAGGATCCGGCGGATCCCGAACGGTGATCCCCGTCCCGTCCGGTGTGGGCTCAGGTTCCTCGACGACGTCCTCCTGGCGAGGCTCTGGTGGACCGTGCCGAGGCCTCGGCTCTCGCCCGACAAGGTCATCCACTGGCGCGTCCACACCCATGACGTCGGGTTCGACCCGAGCGGCAGGCACGACGATCGTGCACCCGACACGGGCTGGTATCCATGATTTCGCCCTTGAAGAGGACATGCGTGATCGGCGAGGCTCCCACCTGCGTAACGATGGAGGGCTCGATGCACGGAAGTCAGGGCGCCCAGGCGTCGAGGAAGCGACATCGAACTTGAGATGCCCCTAGGATACGTCCCGACTCGGTCCTGGAGGAAAGGGAGGAGCACGATGAGCGAGATCGACACCCTGTACGTGCTTGGTGCTTCCTACGACACGAAGGAGGAGGCCGAGGCCGACTACGAGGCCATCAAGGCGCTCTATCGCGACGTGGCGGCGAGCCACGACTTCGACGCCGCGGTGCTCGAGCGAGACGACGAGGGCGAGGTCCACGTCGTCAAGAAGCACGAGCAGCCGACGCGCCACGGTGCCGCGAAGGGCATCGGCTGGGGACTGGCGGTCGGCGCGGCAGCCGCGATCTTCCCGGCGTTCGCGCTCGGCGGTTCGCTCCTCGCGGGCGGCGCCGCGGGCGGCATCATCGGTGCGGTGAAGGGCCACATGCAGGGCGGGATGAAGGACGACGACCTCAAGGCTCTCGGCGAGACGCTCGGGAAGGGCCGCTACGGCCTGGTCGCGGTGTACGCCACGAACATGGGGGATCAGATCGCGGCGAACATCAAGGCGGTCAACCGATACGTCTCATCCGAGATCGATGCGAGTGCCGATGACCTGGCCCGGGCGATCAACGCGGCCGAGGGAGGCGACGCGTAACCGGGACGCTCCGAGGTCTCGAGAGCGGGTTCGATGAGGGTGTAGGGAGGGAGAGGGCTGGCCCGCCCATAGCGTCACGGTCGTCCGGTGTCGATGGCGCAGCACGGCGCTGTGTCGGTCACGATCTCGGCTTCTCGTCCGACGTGCCCTCCCGCTCCTCGAGCCCGATCGCCGCGCGGAGCTCCTTCATGTCCGCGACGAGCTTCGAGTCGGGCATCCCTTCGGCTGTCTGTTCCATCAGGTCGGCGAGGGCGTCGGCGATCGCGTTGAGCTTGTGCTGGGTCGCATGGTCGTTGCGCGTCTGGCTGTTCTGTAGCAGAGCGACCATGAGGAAGGTCACGATCGTCGTCGTGGTGTTGATCTCGAGCTGGTACTCGGAGCTCAGGAAGGGAGAGATCGAGCCCCTCGAGACGATCAGCACGAGCCCCTGGACGAGCCACAGGACGACGAGCAGCAAGCAGAACGCGAAGAAGGGAGCGCGACTCGCCAAGTGGGCGGCGAAACCGGCGAATCGATCGAACCCACCGACCCTGCTCGAGACGTCGGTGGGCATCAGCACAGCGTTCGGTCCATCGGTCAAGGTGTGCTCCTCCCGGTCGGCACGGGCTCAGCTGGAAGCTTCAGGGCGGCGGCGAGGCCAACCAGGCCGAGCGCCGCGAGGGTGATCATCGCCAAGACGTACGAACTGTTCCCGGACGCGAGGTCGGACACCAGGATCGTGCCGGCGATCGCGGTCCCGAAGGAAGAGCCGAGGTTCGACACGCTTCGCGACAGACCCGAGATCTCACCCTGCTGCTCCTCCGGGAAGCTCGATTGGACGACATTGACCGAGGGGGTCAGCATCACTCCCAAGCCGAGGCCGATCATCAGGAGCCCCGGCGCGAACGCCACGACACGCGACGACGCACCGACCAGGGCGAGCAGGACCCCGATGCCCGCCACGGTGACGGCGAACCCCACGTAGATCAGGGTCTTCTGCGCATACCGCTGTGCGAGACGCTCCGCGGCGAGCGACGAGACCAGAACCCCCAGCGTCGCTGCGGTGAAGATGACGCCGGTCTCGATCGCGTTGTAGCCCCGCACGGTCTGCAGGAAGACGGCGACGACGAAGGATGTGCCCATGAGCAGCAGCCATTGGAGGTTCTGGGTGACCAGGGCGAGGTTGGAGACGCGGTTCCTGAAGAGCGCGGTGGAAAGCAACGGTTCCTTGCCCGCACGCTCTCGCGATCGGATGTAGAGGAAGAACCCGGCCAACGTCGCGGCTCCGACGCTGAGGAACACGACCATCAACACAGGGTTCGTGTCGGCCTGCAGGATGCCGAACACCACGAAGAACATGCCGACGGCCGAGAGCACCGCTCCGGTCGTGTCGAAGGGGCGGGATGGGTCCGCCGGCAATGGGTCGACCACACGCCGACGGCTCAGGAGGATGATCACGACGATGATCAGAGCCTGGAAGAGGAACGCCGCCCGCCAACTGATGCCCGTGGTGATCACGCCGCCGATCAGCGGGCCCGCCGCCGCGCCGATGCCCCCCATGCCGCTGATGACGCCGAAGGCGCGAGCGCGCGAGGGCAGATCCGTGAACGCCAACGTCGCGAGGATGTAGACGGGCGGGATCAGCAGCGCGGTGCCCACGCCCTCGAGGACCGAGTTCCCGAGGATCAGCACCCCCAGACCGGGGGAGGCCGCGCTGATGAGGGCGCCGACCCCGTACACGGCGAGGCCGCCGATGAAGCATCGTTTCCGCCCCCATCGGTCGGTCAGCTTGCTGCACGGGATCATGAGGACCGCCATGATGAGCAGGAACAACGTGATCGTCGCCTGGACGCCCTTCACGGTCGTATCGAGGTCTCGCGTGATGTCGTTGATCATCACGTTCATGTTCGAGCCCGCGAAACTGCAGATGAACTGGGCGAGGGCGAGTGGAGCCAGGATCCTGCGCGGCGAGGCGATCGGATCCGCCGACACGACCGGTCCCTCCGTCACGACACGTGCATCCTGTCGTCAGGGGCTCGGAGCGGAGACCAGGTCGACCCAGCCGGGACCATGGTCGAGTTGGAAATCGAGGTTCATAGCGGCGTTGATCAACGAGAGGTGCGTGAACGCCTGGGGGAAGTTCCCGAGCTGCTCACCGGTCGGGCCGATCTCCTCGGAGTACAGCCCGACGTGGTTCCCGTACGTGAGCATCTTCTCGAACGTCAGCCGTGCTTCCTCGAGGCGGCCTGAGCGGGCGAGCGCGTCCACGTACCAGAACGTGCAGATCGAGAACGTGCCCTCCGATCCGCGCAGGCCGTCGGGTGACGCACCGGGGTCGTACCGGTAGACGAGACTGTCCGAGACGAGCTCACCTCTGATCGCGTCGAGCGTCGAGAGCCACATCGGATCGCGCGGGGCGATGAGCCCCACGAGTGGCATCAGCAGGTTCGACGCGTCCAGCACGTCGGATCCATAGTGCTGCACGAACGCAGCCCGTTCCTCGTTCCAGCCCCTCTCCATCACCTGGGCATAGATCCGGTCGCGCGTGGCTCTCCAGCGCTCGACGTCTGCCGGACGACCCCGGCGCTCGGCGAGGCGCAGCGCCCGGTCCATCGCGACCCAGGACATCACTCGGCCGTACACGAAGTCCTTCTGGCCGCCGCGCGTCTCCCAGATGCCTTCGTCCGGGCGATCCCAGTTGTCGCAGAGCCAGTCGACGATGCGGCTCAGATGGCTCCACCCGTCATGGGCGGGGGTGATGCCGCGCCTGTCGGCGAGATCGACGGAATCCATCGCCTCGCCGTAGATGTCGAGCTGCAGCTGGTCGGATGCCCCGTTGCCCACCCTCACGGGGCTCGAGCCGCGGTACCCCTCGAGATGGTCGAGCGTCTCTTCCCGCAGATCGGACGACCCGTCGATCCTGTACATGATCTTCAGCGGTCCGGAGTCCTCGCCCGCTCGTTCGGTCGCACGCTCCACCAACCACCGGCCGAACGCGGCAGCCTCGTCGGTGTAGCCGAGACCGAGGAGCGCGTACACCGAGAACGAGCCGTCTCGCACCCACGTGAAGCGATAGTCCCAGTTCCGTTCGCCACCGAGTTGCTCCGGAAGGCTCGTCGTGGGGGCCGCGACGAGCGCTCCCGTCGGCGCGTACGTCATCAGCTTGAGGGTCATCGCCGAGCGGTGCACTGCTTCCTGCCAGCGACCTCGATACGTCGATCGCCCCAACCACTCTCGCCAGAAGCGCACGGTCGCGTTGAACATGTCCAAGACGTCGCCCGGTTGGAGCCCGGGGAGCTCCCCCACGACCGATTCCAGGACGACACCGCCGATCTCTCCCGACCGGCCATGCCAGGTGGCACGAACGTCGGTGCCGATCGGCTGGAGCGGCACCGTGCCGCGCAGCGAGAGCTCCTGATCCTTCGACCGGAAGATCACGCCTCGGTCCGTCGCTTCGATGTCGTGGGTCGCGCGTCCGTAGTCGAAGCGGGGCTCGCACTCGAGGAGAAACTCCATCTCTCCGCGGACGACCCGCACCAGCCTCACGATCCGATGAGCCGGTGTCGCTCGTTCGGGCTTGGAGATCGGCATGAAGTCGAGGACCTCGCCGACGCCGTCGGGGGTCATGAACCTCGTGATCAGGATCGCCGTGTCCGGGAAGTAGAGCTGCTTCGTCACGTACTCATCGTTCGAGGGAGCGATCCGGAATCGGCCGCCCCGTTCCTGATCCAACAGCGACGCGAAGACGCTTGGAGAGTCGAAACGCGGGGTGCAGAACCAGTCGATCGTGCCGTCCGTCGCTACGAGTGCGGACGTTTGAAGGTCGCCGATCAGTCCGTGATCCGAGATGGCCGGGTACGTCGACAACGAACGCTCCTTCCCCTCCCACGTTCGCCGTCACACGGTTGCATCGAAGCGGCGTGGGCGAATCGACGGGCGTCTCTGAAGCATGCAGGGTACAGAGGAAGCGTACCGGCGCGACGAACGGCGCGTGGCATCGGGGCCCCATGCATGGAGGGAACCGTGACCCGCCGAGGAGCCGAAGGTCATGCCTTTCGGCGTGACCGATCGAGCATCGCCGACGGGGATCGTCAGGCCGAAGCCATCGATCCTTCGGTCACTTCGCCCTTGTGAGCCGCGAACGCCGCCAGGACGTCGTCCTTCTCACGCGGAGGGACCCCGAAGTGATCGAGCGAACGCCCCAGCTCCGCCGCGACCTCGTCGAATTCCTCAGGAGAGATCCGGAGCTCGCGATGCGCCTGCTCCAGGCCGAGCGGCGTGCTTCCAGGTTTCGTGGCCGAGAACGCGAGGGGTCCACCAGCGACGTTGCAGACCCACAGCGTTCGCATGAACTTCAGCCCGGGCAATCTGTCCAGGTGGTTGGTGTGCCATTCGCGAAGCTCGGGGTTCTTCGATCCTCGGCCGGCGATGGGGTTCTGGACGACCGCATCGCTGAAGTGATCCACGACCGCAGCGATAGCGAATACGCCGCCCAATCGCTCGTACAAGCTCGGCTCAGCCATGACTGCCCCTTCCTCGGCCCCGCCCGGGGCACGATCTCCACGGCCAGCCCATCCTGTGTCGAGGATCCGTCGCTGGCTCCCGTGGGTGGGTAACGCTCCGATCCCCCGCGAGGTTCACCGGGCGAGCACTAGAAGCCGTACGGCGCCAGCATCCGCGTCATGTCGACGGTGTCGAAATCGGTGACACCGTGCCGCTCCTTCCAGCGAGTGATGGCGTCGTCGATCATCGTCTGGGCGGTGGCACCGGTGGAGACCGTGACTCCGGGGGGCGTGTTGCCCGGGTACACGCCGGTGCCCAGCCAGCAGATGGTCACGTTCTCGTAGAGGTCCCCCGACCGCTCCGGCAGCATCGGGCCGTCGGAGTAGTTGAAGTTCCCGACCATCGAGATGATCGTGTTCCGCATGACCAGGTACGGGGAGTTGGCCTGCATCTTGTAGATGTAGCCGGAGGTCGACACGTCCGAGCGCTGCTTGTGCCCGCCCGGCCCGGAGGCCAACTTCACGACGCAATCCTCGACGGTCTGAGTGTTCTCCGCCACCGGGGAGCCCGTCTCGTCGTTGGCCCGGGTCGACAACAGGGAGTGCGCGTCCTCGAACAGGCAGTCGAACAGGTGAAGCTGGCGCTGCTCGTCGTTCTCGATGGCGTCGTCGCGGTTCTTCCAGAACCAGCTGTTGCGGATGTAGATGGTCCCGCCGGCGGTCCGAGAGCCGTTGCCGTAGATCCCGAAGCCGTCCCAGGTGTTGTTGCATCGGATGCCGTCGACGACGCCCCAGGATCCGCTGGCGAGATACAGGCGCGGGTCGCCGTCCATGTTGGCGTTGCCGATGATCTCGTCATAGGCGCGATCCGGATCCATCCCGTCGTCGATCAGGCCCTGGATGTAGGAGCCGTGCTTGAGATCGGTCCAGCCGAGCGCGGTGGATTGGTCGCCGGTCACCTTGGCCCCGATGATCGCCGGGGCGATGGCGGGGGTGGCGTAGCCCAGCCGGATCGGCCGGGAGTTCTTCTGGTGGTCGGTCGGCGCGCCAGGGCTGTTGTACCGGCCCGTGGGGTAGGTGTCCGGTTCGGTCGCGTCGCAGTCGAAGTGCCCGGACGCGCTGAAGTTCCGCATGTCCCACGTCCTCGAGGCGCTGGGCGAGGGCTCCCAGTACCCGTTGCCGTCGCTGCCGTCGTCGATCCCGGTCGGGGCGGTGAGGTTCGCCCGGGTCAATAGGACGGGAGTGGGTAGGCCGAGCAGATAGCGCGGGTCTGCGACCGGCTCGTCGCCCGCGTCGCGTGCCTCGACGTCGGAACGGCACGTGGGCAGCCCGAGGACGACAACGCCGAACAAGCCTCGGCCGACCCTGCTGAGGAACAGCCGCCGCCCAATGGCCTCGGTCTCGACTCCGCTCATCTCGTCGACCGTGCTGCGGCGGCCCCTGGATGTCAAGGCCTCAGCCGATCGGCGTCAGCGCCTCCCGCCCACGACGTCGAAGCTTGCATCAGGGGCTGGCATACGCGTCGACGAGCGGGGGTAGGCTTCGATGCATGCCACGCGCGGTGTGGACGGGTTCCCTCTCGTTCGGACTGGTGTCGATCCCGGTCGCGCTATACCCGGCGACCCAGTCGAAGGACGTGCGTTTCCATCTCTTCGATCGTCAGGGCCGGCGCGTGCGGTATCGGCGGTTCGCCGAGGAACCCGAGTCGGAGCCGGCGCGGTTCGACGACGTGGGCGCCGGACCGACGCGTCAGCGTTCTCCGGCCGGTGGCCAGGTCGGCGCCTCGCCCTCCGACGCATCCGATGACCAGCTCGGCGACGAGCCCGCTGCGGCGCCTGCTGCGCTCGCGTACGACGAGCTCGTGCGCGGGTACGAGGTGGATTCGGGAAGGTTCGCGATGGTGGAACGCGAAGAGATCGAGCAGGTTCGACCGTCGCGGAGCTCAACGATCGACCTGGAGGACTTCGTCGAGCTCGACGCGATCGACCCCGTCTACTTCGAGAAATCGTACTACCTCGCCCCTCGGCGCGACGCCGATACCCCGTACCGCCTCCTGCAGCGGGCACTGGAGCGAACGCGCAGGGTCGGCATCGGACGCTTCGTACTGCGCACTAAGCCCCACCTCGTCGCGGTCCGTCCGATCGGCGACGTGCTCGGCCTCGAGACGCTGTTCTTCGGCGACGAGGTGCGCGACGCCGACGACGTCGTGGCGCTCGCCAGCGGCGACCTCTCCGAGCGCGAGCTTCGTCTCGCCGAACAGCTCGTCCAGGTGCTCGCCACAGCCTGGGAACCGGAGCGGTACGCGGACGAGTACCGTCGGGATCTGCTGCGCATCATCAGCGAGAAGTCCCCAGTCGAGACCGAGGCAGCCGCCGACGTCGTACCGACCCCGGCATCGACGTCGCGGGTCGAGGAGCTGATGGAAACCCTGAGGCGCAGCGTCGAGGAAGCGAAGACGGCACAGGAACCCTCCGAGGCTCCCCGACGGCGCAGGACGGGCTGACCACCTCCGTCCAGCCGCTGGTCCGGCCATGAGCATTTGCGATGTCAGGGCGCCGTCGTCTGTCCGGGTGGCTGGAGACGGAACCACCGGAAGCCGAATCCTTCGAGCTTCGCCTCCACGGCGTCGCCGTCGACCACGTGCACGCTCGGGGCCGGCTCGGCGAGCAGGTCGTGAAGCCCGGACCCCGCCGGGATGTCGCGGCCGAGCGGCACGTGCACGACGCACGGTTCCGCTCCGAGGTTGTGCACCGTCACGACGATGCGATCCTCCCACTCGTACAGGAGCGCGAGCACGGCGGGCACGTCGGTGTCGAGCACCTCCCATGCACCCCAACCGATCTCCGGTGTCTCGCGCCGACGACGGATCGTGCGTTGCATCCAGCTGAGCAGGGAATCGGGGTCCCGCCGCTGCGAGGCCACGTTGACGGCCAGCGGGCCGAACCGGCCCTCCACGACCGGTCGGCGGAGGCGTCTCGGCTCGGCCTGAGAGAAGCCACCGTTGCGCTCGTCGGTCCACTGCATCGGCGAACGCACGCTAAGCCGGCCCTCGATCGCCAGATTCTCGCCCATGCCGATCTCCTCGCCGTAGAACAGCACGGGAGTGCCGGGTAACGAGAACAGCAAGCTGTAGACCATCCGGATGCGCTCCTCGTTGCCGTCGAGCATCGGCGGCAAGCGCCGGCGCAGTCCTCGTCCGAACAGCTGCATGTCCTCGTCCGGCCCGAAGGCGTCGAACACCTCGCGGCGTTCCTCATCGCTCAGCTGATCGAGGATCAGCTCGTCGTGGTTGCGAACGAAGTTCGCGTACTGACAGTCCTCGATGCGCTCCGACTCCATGATCGCGTCGGCGAGCGGCCCCGCCTCCTGGCGTGCGAGCGCGAGGTACATGCGTTCCATCACCGGGAAGTTGAAGAGCAGCTGCAGCTCGTCGCCCTGGTCGCCGAAGAACTCACGCAGACCCTCGGCGGGCAGGTTGACCTCGCCCAGCAGCACTGCGTCACCCTTGCGCCTCGTGACGAACCGGTGGAAGTCCTCGAGGAGGTCGTGAGGGTCGAGACCAGCGTCGCTGGCGGTGGCGCCCTCCTCGAGCAGGAACGGCACCGCATCGCATCGGAAGCCGTCGACGCCGAGCTCGAGCCAGAAGCCGGCGACCTTCGCGATCTCCTCGCGCACCCTCGGGTTCGCGATGTTTAGCTCGGGCTGGTGCGAGTAGAAGTGGTGCATGTACCACTGCCCCGCCTTCTCGTCCCACGACCAGATGCTGTCCTCGGCGTCGGGGAAGACCACCGCCTTCGGATCCTCGGGCGGGCGCTCGTCGCGCCAGACGTAGAAGTCGCGGAACGGAGAGTCGCGGGATCTCCTCGCCGACCGGAACCAGGGATGCCGATCCGACGTGTGGTTCACGACCAGGTCGATGATGACCCGCATGCCGCGGTCCTTCGCCGTCCTCACCATCCTGACGAAGTCGCCGAGCGTTCCCAGCCGGTCGTCGACGCCGTAGTAGTCGGTGATGTCGTAGCCGTCGTCGCGGTTCGGCGAGGGCTGGAACGGCATGAGCCACAGGCAGCTGACGCCGACGTCGGCGAGGTAGTCGATGCGTTCGATCACACCGGCCAGGTCACCGTGCCCGTCGTCGTTCCAGTCGAGGAACGTCTCGACATCGAGGCAGTACAGCACCGCGTTCTTCCACCAGAGATCGCTCGTGCGCGCCAACGTCACGACGTGACCTCCGGCAGGACGCGCTCACCGAACACCTCGAGGAACCGCTCTTGTTCCTGGCCGACGTGGTGCAGATAGATCGCGTCGGGGCCGAGATCCATCAGCTCGCGGATCCACGCGGCGTGACGGCCCGGATCCGCGGACACCATCACGGATCCGCACACGTCCTCGGGTCGCATGAACCGGGCGGCGTCGTCGAACTGGCGCGGCAACTCCAGGTTCCACGCGAGCTCCGTGCCGAACGCGCCCGTTCGCCATTGATCGTGAGCGATCGCGACCGCCGTGTCCTGGTCCTCTGCCCACGACAGGTGGGCCTGGAAGGCAACGGTCGTGCCCTCGCCGGCGGACTCCCGGAACGCTTCCACGACCGGTCGGAGGGCTTCGACGGGGCGCGCGACGGTGATGAGCCCGTCGGCCCACGTCCCCGCCGTGTGAGCCGTCTCGGCCGACACGGCGGCGCCGATCAGTGGCGGCATCAGCTTCGGCAAGCTCCAGACCCGGGCGCGATCGACCCGGACGAGCCCGTCGTGGGTCACCTCGTCGCCTCGCAGGAGCGCGCGGATCACGGTGACGCACTCGAGGAGCCGAGCGTCTCGGTCCGCCTTGGTCGGCCATCGCTCGCCCGTGACGTGCTCGTTCACCGCCTCGCCGGAACCGAGGGCAGCCCAGAAGCGGTCGGGGAACATCTCCGCCAGCGTCGCGATCGCCTGCGCGATCACGGCGGGGTGGTAGCGCTGCCCGGGGGCCGTCACGACGCCGAGCGGAAGGTCGGTCGCCTGCAGGGCTGCGCCGAGCCACGACCAGGCATGGCCGGAGTGACCCTGGCGCTCGCTCCACGGCGCGAGGTGGTCCGAGCACATCGCCGCCTGGAAGCCGGCCTCCTGTGCGGAGACCACGGCGCGGAGCAGCTCGCCGGGAGAGAGCTGTTCGTGGGAAGCGTGGAACCCGATCGTCGTCATCGAGCCATGTCTACCCCGATGGGGGTTCGCGCATGCGTGATGGCTCGAACGGGTGGGTTCGCCCGACGATGGAGCATGGGTCGACGTGGTGTGGAAGAACGGCGTCCTGTATCAGGTGTATCCCTGGTCCTTCCAGGACAGCGACGACGACGGGTCGGCGACCTCGAGGGCGTGACGATGCGCGTGGATCACCTCGCGTGAGCTCGGGGTCGACGCGATTGGCTCAATCCGCATCCGAGCCCCAACACCGTCTGGGGTACGACTTCACCGACTATCTCGACGCAGCGCCGGAGCTCGGAAGGTTGCGGGCGCTCGATCTGCTGATCGCCGAGTCGTCACGCGGGGGAACCACGTGATCTGAACCTGGTGCCGAACCACTCGAGCGATCGGCATCCGTGGTTCCTCGATGCCCTCACCGGCCGCGATGCCGAGCATCGCGCTTGGCAGTCTGGGCGGATCCCTCGCCCGACGGAGGACCGCCGAACAACTGGCGGACGCGTCCGGCGGTCCGGCGTAAACGTTCGATGCCTCTTCAGGACAGTACTTCCTGCCGCAACAGCCAGATCTGAACTGGTGAAACGAGGACGTCCGCAACGAGTTCGATCGCATCCTCCGCTTCTGGTTCAACAGGGGCGTAGCGGGATTCCGCATCGCGTCACATGCGAAATCGTGAAGGGCCGCGACATGCGTGGCGACCCGATCGCGGCTCCGCAGGGAACAGGGCCCTCGGCGCCCGCGGAGCGCCCGAGATCCTCGGTATGCACCGACCGGAGGTGCCCGACGTGCTTCGACGACGACGACGGATCGCCGACGCATCGAGCCGCGACGCATGTTGATGAGCGAAACATGGGCGCGCGCCCTGCCACGATCACGCTCGCTATTGCGGCAGAGGCGAGGAGTTGCATGTCGCGTTCGACTTCGCGTTCGCCACCGCGCCGTTCGAGGCGACAACGCTGCGCGAGGTGATCAGGCGACCGGGGTGGCGCTTGGCGACAAGTCGTGGCCGTTGTGGAACGCCTCGAACCACGACATCGGACGATTCGCCACGCGCTGGGCCGTGGCGACGGCGGCCGAACGCCGATGCCGTGGACCATCGAGACGGGGGCAGGCTTCACCGCGCCCGATATCGAACCCCGGCTCCCGCTTTGGCCCGGGACATGACGCGATCGGGGACCAGCGGGCAGACGCCGGCTCCGTGCTGCGATGGTGCCGCCGTTCCGGTTCCGTGCGGATCTCCGCAGCTCGAGGTTCGGTTCGCAGCAGATGCTCATGGGCCCATGGGCGTATTGGCATGGCGACTCGGATCAGGACCCCCCTTCGCCGTCACCCTGGGGATCGGCCGCTTGAGGGTCAACCTCCGGGCCGGATCGTGCTCGGGTCGGATCCGCGAGAGGGCCAAGCGCTGGACTCGGAACTGGCGGCTGGAGCTGCGTCGTCCTTGAGGCAGGCCGGACCCGACGGCACCACCGACTCCAACCGGTCCAAACTCCCAAGAGGGCCCCGACCCGGAGTGCGGAGGCCTCGCCTGTCGTGCACACAGGACGCCTGCACCGAAGAGGACGCTCAGTGTCGGCATTGTGTCAGGGGCGGGCGGCGGGTCAGGCCCGGATGTTGGCGCAAGCGCATGTTTGGCGGAGCCAAGTCGGGGTACGAGCTGAGAGTCGCCGCGCAGCACAACGCTGAGCAACCGCCCGGCGACGGAGAGAGGGCCCTGATGGGCTGGCGGGGCCGGGGATGGCCCCTGGCTCATCGCCCCGGCTCGGGTCGCGCCAAGAAGGAGCGCCCGAGGAGGTCGGCAGATGGATGATTTCATGAAGGTGCGCTTCGCCCTCGACAACGTGCGCCCACCGGAGGTGGCCGAAGCCGCTGCCAAGGCCTTCGATCGCATCCTCGAGGGCGAGCCGATCGCCGACGCGGACTCCCCTGATCGGAAGCGATACGAGGAAGCTCGGACCGGGGTCAGACGGACCGAGGACATGATGGGGCGATGACCTTCGATCGCGAAGTACTCCTCGCGCAGATGAGTGATGCGGCTACACCGAACGAGATCGCCACGGCTGTTTCGGACGCTCGCGAATGGCTCACGGGTCACCCCGACGACATCAAGGTGATCGCGGCGATGGAGCGGCTGTTCGAGGATGAACGGCGGTTGCTTGCTTAGCGTTCCTCGTCGTGCGCCAAGCTTCCCTTCCGATCCGGCGCCCGACCTGACGGAGAACGCCCTCAGAGGGAAGGGTGCTCATCCTCGTTGCCGCCTGCGTCGTCGCTCGAACGCAGAGCTCGGATCTCCGTCTTCACGTCGCGAGCGGTGATCTCGACACGCCGGGGACACTACCCCACTCCCGCGACACAGGACCTCGGTCCGGCCGGGAGGGCGATGGACGAATCCGACGCGACGCCCCCGGCCCGCCGCCGCGCCTCCTGTGATCGTTCCACGAGAGTTCCTTGTCCTGCGCGGTCACCTTCGGGCGGGCGATGACGTTGATCAGCGCACCGAGGAACGGCACGACGAAGATCAACAGGATCCACCCAGTCTTGGCCAACCCGAGAGGTCGTTGCCACGGCACCAAGAACGGGTCGAATCGCCCCGCTAGTCCGTGGCGGTACGCCGCCGAGCAACGAGCAACACGACGGTGCCAAGCATCACCAAAGTAAGCGCGACGATCACGGCGCTGGAGACGTCGCCCCCGGTGAAGGCGGTCTCTCCCGCTCCTCCCCCCACGCCCTCGACCGAGGCTTCCGGTGGGGGACTCCCCGTGTATGCGGCGATCGCCGTGCCGGCCATCGCGGTCACGAAGATCATCGCGCCAACCAACAGCGTTGCCAGCTTCCTCATCTGTTTCCCCTTCCTCAGAACCAGGACGCTCGTCCCAGCGATGGGACTCCAGCTGATCCTCAAATCGCAGCCGGAAGCGTTCGGAAGTGCCCCGGCGTCAACAATGATTCACAGATCGGGCCATAGCCTTGTCGATTGGTCCCGTAGGTTGATCGAGGCGACCGTTCGCGGTCCGCTCGCTTTGATACCACCCGATGGTTCGATTCTATCCATCCCGCAGTCCCTCCCCGAATGATCTGCGAGGGTCCGAGGCTGCTGCGAGCCTTGCGGGAGGCCCTGGGAGCTTCCGGATGATCGCGAAGCAGATGCGCTCCGAGACCATGAGGTCCAGTTCTGGACTCTCGTGGTCGCGTGCGATCGCGAAGTGTGTCCCGTGCTCGCGTACCTCTTCGTATTCCACGTGCGTGAGCCGGATCGTGGCCGTGCATGATGCGTCGCTGCACTCACAGACGAATGGGTTCTCTGCCCCAAGGCTGCCGCTCTGGTTCGCCTCGTCGATCCACTCGTTGATCTCTCGAGAGCGCGTCTCGTTCTCCACCTCCTGTTCTCGCCAGTCATTCACGGTCGCTCCCGACTATCTGAGGGCGGCTGCTGGCTCGCTCCGCGAGCAGCTGAGGTGAGATCGCAGACCATTCCCCGTCGCCTCCATCGAGCAGTTCGGGAAGATTAGGTCCGCTGAGCAGATGGTCGATCCCTGCCTCCTCGAAGGCATCGAGGACGGGGCCCCGACCGTTGATGATCGAGAGTCGCCACGAGCTTGGAACCGCTCGCTGCGCCGCCCGTTCCAGGGTGCGCAATCCCCACCTGTCGATCGAGGTCAGGTCGCGGAGATCGAGGATCACCGCCCAACCCGCATGGGCAATGCCCAAGAGCTCACGTTCAAGTACGAGGACGCTGGTGCGATCGAGCTCGCCGATCAAGAAGATGCGATCGATCCCGTTGCGTCGGCTGGCGCGCACGGCGAATCGGGTCTCGTCAACTGCCGTGGATTCCTGCACTGAATCCTCTCGGTCCGACCGCTTATTCCCGCGTGGGGCGGCTTGGATCCTCGGACCGGGAGTTTCGGGTTCGACGTGCGGTGCCGTGTGCTCGGGCGCCGCGTAGAGACCTTAGCACATGTCCTCGGATCGCCGATAGACGGTTCGAGCGTTCGTGCGAGAAGAAGAGGTGCGCTCAACGATGGCTAGCTTGGTGGGCCGTCGGGCATCCGCTACCGTGGTTGAGGGACGGCAAACGATGGCCGACGCTACGAAGACGCTTCAGGTACTCATCGTCGACGGTCACGCTGAGCGGCTACGAGAAGTGACCACAACGGTGGCGTCGCTCGGCCATCGGGTCGTGCGCGCAGGCGTTGACCTCGCATCCGTCGGCCGGCACACGGCCGAGGAGCTGCCGGACGTCGCCCTGGTCATCGTGGGCGACAATTCCCCCCTAGCGCTGCAGCTCATCCGGACGATCGTGCACGAGGCGGCGTGCCCGGTCATCGCCATCCTCGATCTCCAAGATCGTGCGTTCATCGACCAAGCCGCTCGGCTCGGGATCTTCTCCTACATCGTCCATGGAGGCGATCTGGATGAGATGCAGAGCTCGATCGATATCGCGCTCGAGCGTTTTGCCGAGTACCACGCGCTCGAGGGCGCGTTCGGGCGCCGAGCCGTCACCGAGCGGGCCAAGGGGATCCTGATGGAGCGTCATGGTCTAGATGAGCAGCAGGCGTTCACGCTGTTGCGTGATCACGCTCGTCAGACGAACAGGAAGATCGTGGACGTTGCCGAGTCCGTCTTGGCAACCCATCGCCTGCTACCGAGCGGCAAGGGACCAGCGTCGGTTGATGAAGGCGCGCTCGGTAGTTGGCATGTCCCCTAACGCGACCGCTCAGCACCGTCGAGATCAAGGTAGTACCCATAGCGACTAGCCTACGGCCAGCTCTTGATGGCCAGCCGCGAGCATGCTGGTTGGGAAGCAGAGGAAAGGGGCGGTAAAGCCATCAGGGCCGCGACCGAAACGATCCTCCCGGCCTCGCGGACCTTCTGGGTGAGTGCATCCGGCAACACGTGTGTAGGGGCCAGCGTCGAGCGGTCGGGTGCGGAGCGCCTCGACGGCGCCGTCGAGCTCCTTGGCCATCTCCGAGACGCGTGAGCGGGAGATCCGCTCGATCCCGAGCTGAGCAACGAGTCCCTCGACGCGTCGGTTTGGACACCCCATGCACGCAGCACTCCGCGACGACCTGCACGAACGCTCGCTCGGCTCGCCGACGTGGCTCCAGCGGCCACTCGGGGAAGTACGTGCCCGAGCGAAGCTTCGGCACCTGAAGCGCGATTGTGCCGGCGCGGGTTTCCCAGGGGGCGTTCCCGGTAGCCGTTGCGCCCGGTTGATCCGCTCCGGAGCGCACGCCACAGTCCGCGCCGCGCAGCGCGTCGGCATCGGCCCCCCAGCTGCTCGGCGAAGACCTTCACCATCTCCCGCAGAAGGACGACATCTGCTCTTTCGAGCTGCTTGCGGAACTCCTCCAGGACGTCAACCCTGTTCCCGACCACCGCGCTCCTCCTCTCGGGATCCCACAGATCTCGTTGAGGATGACGCGGTGTCTTCCCGTTCAACGACCTTCAGATCGTTGTTCGCACACCACGTCCGCGGACCTACTGAGCCGCAGAACGTCATGGGACTCGTCATCACCTGTCGCCGTTGACGAGGAACGTCGCGTCCAGGAGGGACAAGGGTAGTCACGCCATGACAGCCGCAGCGTTTCAGGGTCGCATCGAGAGTCGAACGTCGGCCGGGGGTGCCGCGACAGCCTCGCTGAAGCTGCCCTTACGAACGGAGCGCGGTCCTCAACGCGGCCGGCGGGAACATCAAGACGACGGCAAGTGCGAGGAATCCCACGCCGATCAGAACCCCCAGAAGGCTGGAAGCGAACAGCAATAGCCCGGCGACGATCACAGCGGTGAAGAGCCATAGCGATCTCATGCCGCCTTCCCCTTCTCGGGCGCCTCCTGGGAAGTCGGTCCCAACCGACGGGGTGGGAGCTCCGATCGACGATCATACGGAAGCTCCAGCAGGCGGCGGATCGGAAGTCCCAGCAGACGGGCGACCGGATCGGGCAACGTGGTGTAGGTGGCGATGGGCATGATGCCCCTCCCTCGGATCGGGGGGCTGCCCACGGCCTCGTCGCGAGCGGTCCCGCTTGACGACACGCCATGGAGGCGGTCGGTCGGTTCTCGTTCAGGCTCGCCTCAGCATGACGTAGAGCATCTTCGCGATCTAGAGCGCGACGACGGCGATGAAGACGAGTCCGATCCCTGCGAACGTAGCCAGCATGTCCCTTCCTCCTCCCGCAAGGCCTTCGCGATCAGGCTTTCGGCGGGTTCGGAAGGGTGATCGGTGCCTTGACCTCCATTATCTCACGTATGGGATGGAGGGAGCCCGGGCAGCCCCCAGAAGGAGAAGGAGCCCACCGAAGCGGGCTCCTCGTCCATCGGTGCTTCGGTCGTTCAGACCGTCGCGGGGACGCCTTCGAAAAAGGCCATGTCGCCGATCACGTTCGACCGCAGTTCGACCCTCTCGCCTAGGTTCTCGCGCACCCAAGCGGAGGCCACGGGGACCGCCGCATCGGCGTTCTTGCGAGTCTCCCACAGGCTGAGCGACAGACAGGTCTTGTCGCCGAGGTCTGCGAGACCGTACCGGATGAACCCTGGCTGCTCCTGGAAGGTTCGCAACATGCCCCTGCGGGCGATGTCGGCGATCTCCTGGAACGATCCCTGCTTGATCTCGTAGGTTGCTACACGCAAGTGCTTCATTGTGTGCTCTCCCTTGCTCGATTCATGTTGCCCCTGATCATCTGGGGCCAACGTGAGCCAGATCGAGAGCGGAACCCGCTCGGGGTATCAAGCCGTCGCTGGAACCAGCGATGGGACCGATGGAGGCGAGCCCCGTGAGTGAGGTCATCTCCCGTCAGGTACGGGGGTCGCGTCTCCCTTCAGTGTACTCCTTATGCGAAGACCACGACGCGCACCTTCGTCGTGCGCAGGTCCCAGGTGTAGAGGACCCTGCACCGTCGCCTCGCCGGCCACGGCGCTTCGCGGCTCTTCCAACAGGAACCCGAACCAGCGCCCAGCCATCACCGACGTTCCCCGACGCCGGAGCCATCGTTCGAGGCAGGTCGCGATCCGTCGCCGGGCGAGGTCGAGCGCCTCGCGCCGACTGTGGACCGTTCCGGCGTTGCGGACCTTCGCACGGCTTCCTCGCCGCCTCGCGAACGGGGTGCTCCATCGTGCTCGGCCTCTCCGAGCGGGGCTGCGCTGCAGGGCATCGCGACGATCGGGAGTTCTTCTGGGGAGCTCTCGCTCGGCATCAACTGCGTCGTGAAGAGGTCAAGCCGTCTCCGATCCTCGCCGGGTACCCAGACACGGACTCCGTCAGGATCGGGGCTAGCTCGAAGGGTCCCCGTCCGTCGCCGGCACGTCCGGCTACGCTCCTCGATCGTGGATAGGCTGCGGATCGGCACCTACCTGGCACCGAACATCTGTCCCGTGTACGGGGTCGTCGCCGATGAGATCGGTCGGCGGCTGGGCATCCCCACCGAGCTCGTCGTCGAGACCGACTACGAGAGTTGCAAGCGGGACGAGAACGATGTCTGTTTCGTGTGCAGCCTTCCGTACGTGATGTTCGAGCGAGAGGGGTTCTCACCCGCGGAACCCGTGGCCGCTCCCGTGCTCCGAGGAGAACGGTACGCCGGTGCGCCCGTCTACTACTCCGACGTGATCGTTCACCGCGAGAGTCCGTTCCGTTCGTTCGAGGATCTCCGGGGGCGATCGTGGTCCTACAACGAGCCGCTCTCGCATTCGGGGTACGGGATCACCCGGTACCACCTGCTCCGCATGGGGGAGACGAGCGGGTTCTTCGGTGAGGTCGTCGAAGCGGGGTTCCACGAATCGTCGATCCGGATGGTCGCCGACGCCGAGGTCGATGCCTCGGCCATCGACTCCCAGGTACTCGCGGTCGCCCTGAGGGACGACCCGGCGTTGCGGAGGAGCCTCCGTGTGATCGACGAGTTGGGCCCCTCCACGATCCAGCCCGTCGCCGTGTCCAGGCGGCTCCCGGTGGATCTCCGAGAGGAGGTCCGAGGCGTGTTGCTCGCGCTCGGCGACGATCCGTCGTGCCGGGAACGACTGGCCGTGGGTTTCGTGGATCGGTTCGTCGCGGTCGACTCGACCTCGTACGACGACATCAGGATGATGGTCGACGCGTGCGAGGATGCAGGCTTCATGCAGATCCGCTGATGGGACCGGCCGGCGTTCGGCGCGGGTCTCAGGCGGCAAGCTCGGTCGGGAGCCCGAACGATCCGAAGAGTTCCGGCGTCCGGAAGGCGGTGACCTCGCCGATCGAGGCGCCGTGCAGCGTGAGGACGTCGAGTGCGAGCGGCACGAACCGGCTTCCATCCGGGCTGAGCCGGTAGGCAGCCACCGCAGGCTGGCCGTTGGCTCGTGCCGGAAGGTATCGGAGTGCCGCGGGCGCCCCGCCCGGCATGAGCCACGAGTCGGCGACGGCCTCGCGGCCGCGCCACCAGCCCGCATGCGGGGGCATCGAGAACGTCACGTCCTCGGCGAGCACGGCGAGGATGCCGGCCGTATCTCCGCGCTGCAGGGCATCGCTGAAACGTTCCACGAGCCCCTGAACCTGCTCGTCGCCGAGCGAGCGCGCCGTCGCCTGCTGGCTCCGATCGGGGATCCGCTCCTCGACGGCTCTGCGGGCGCGCTGGAGGGCGCTGTTCACCGATGCATCCGTCGACCCGAGCGCCTCGGCCACCTCCGCGGCGGAGAAGGCGAGCACCTCCCGCAGGATCAGCACCGCGCGCTGACGCGGTGGCAGATGCTGGAGCGCGGCGACGAACGCGAGCTCCACGGTCTCGCGTTGCTCGTACCGGGCCTCCGGGACGGCGTATCCGTCCTCGAGCTCGAGCTCCTCGTCGGGGTAAGGATCGATCCAGCGGTCCATGACCTGCGTGGCATCGGACCCCATCGCAGTCTCGGAGGTGGAGGGTCGTTCAAAGTCGATCGGCAGCACCCGCTTCGGCCGCCGGCGGATGACGTCGAGGCAGACGTTGGTCGCGATCCGATACAACCACGTGCGGAACGCGCTCCGGCCGTCGAAGCCGGGCAAGCCCCGCCACGTCCGGAGCATGGCGTCCTGGAGAACGTCTTCGGCGTCGTGGAGCGAGCCGAGCATCCGGTAGCAGTGGGCATGGAGCTGCGCTCTGTACGGGGCGACGAGGCGCCGAAACGCCTCCTCATCGCCGCCGCGAGCCGCAGCCAGCAGTTCCGGCTCCTGGATCGTCGAAGTCACCGCCATCTCACTAGATCCGACTCACGGAGCGAGGCGAACTCATCGGTCGCCGATCAGTCCGAGGGATCCCGCCGAGTCTAAGCCCATAGCTCTATGACGAGATCCGCCATCGACCGTGTCGCGCACCTCGAGCTGCAGACGACGGATGCGGCTCGCGCCCGCGCGTTCCTGACGGACTCGTTCGGCTGGCGCGCCGAGACGGTCCGGGTGGGGCCCCGCTCGTGTCTGGCTCTCGAGCTCGGCGATCGGATCGCCGGAGGCATCGTGGAGCGTGACGCCGAGCGGCCGCTCTGGCTGCCCTACGTCGAGGTCGACGACATCACCGAGGCCACGAGGCGGGCGCACGGGCTCGGCGCATCGGTCGTCCTGCCGCCATGGGAAGGCCCCGTCGGCTGGCGCAGCGTCCTCCTGGTGCCCGCCGGCGGCGAGATCGCGCTTTGGCAGCCGAAGCGATGAGCTGGACCGGTTCTCCGATCGACTGATAGCGTGCTCACGATCTCGAGCCCCAAGGAAGTCCCCCGATGAAGCGCATGGTCTTCGTGCTCGCCGTCGTGATGACCGGGTCCGTTCTCGTCAGTGCTCCGGCGTCCGCGGACGATCGGATCTGTCGAGGATCCATCGGACCCCGGCGCATCGACGGCAACGTGATCGTGCCGCGCGGCGCTCGCTGCAGGCTCAACGGCACCCGCGTCGACGGCAACGTCGAGGTCAAGAGTCGGGCCAAGCTCGTGGCGCGTGGGGTCCGGGTGGAGGGCAACATCCAGACGCAGAACCACGCCTCCGTGATCGTGAAGACACGGAAGCCGGGTGCACGGGTTCTGAGATCGCGGGTCGGCGGCGACATCCAGATCGAGTCGGGGGGCCGTGGGATCGTCCGCAGGGCGATCATCGGCGGGAACCTGCAGACCGAGCAGAACGGCGGCCGCCAGATCGCGTTCCGCAACAGGATCGACGGAGACCTGCAGGCGTTCTCGAACCGCGGCGGCGTCCGGATCTTCCGCAACGTCATCGACGGGAACCTGCAGTGCAAGTCGAACTCGCCGCGCCCGGTCGGTGGCGGGAACCGGGTCGATGGCAACAAGGAAGACCAGTGCCGCAACTTCTGACCTGATCGAGGGGGCTATCCCATCGGTCGGCCGACTCAGGGCCGGCGGAACGGAGCGATCCAGTATCGAGTGTCCGGCGTCGGGGGCGTCGTGAAGCGCGCGTTCACGACGTAGAGACGGTCGTCGAGCCCGTCGATCGAGGTCGGCACGTCGAAGTCGGGATCCGTCGTGCGCGACACCATGTTCCCCTTGCGGTACCCCGCCGAGAGCCGCACCTTCGCCACCTGGTTCAGGAAGTTCTGCACGACGAAGACGACGTTGCCCTGCAGGAGGACGCCGTCGCCCGAGTCGACGCGCTCCCCACCGAGATCGATCTCACGGGTACGTCCTCCGGGACGCACCAGGAACAGCTTTCCGGTGTTGGACTGCACCATCACGAACAGGCGGGTGCCGCGGTCGACGTCGATACCGTTCGCGTTGAAGCCGGCCTCGTACTCGATGTCGCCGGTGAGAGGGATCGACCGGACCGAGCCCCGCCCGCCGGGGAGCCCGTCGTCGCGGATCCGAACCCGATAGAGGAACGGAGCCACCGAGTCGGTGAAGAAAGCCCACCGCTCCGTGACCACGACGTCGTTCACGAAGCCGCCCGGATCGAACCGATAGCTGCGGATCAGCCCTCCGCTGCGTCGGTATACCCACGCTTTCCCGGTCTCTCCACCGGCGACCCACAGGAGTCCGCGTCGGACCTCGAGACCGGCGGCGGAGCGACCCACCGCTCCCGATGCCAGCACGCGGAGCTTGCCGGTCCGAGCGTCTCCGCGGAAGATCGCGCCGTCGGCGAGCGATCCCGTGTAGAAGATGCCGCCGCGCGTGATGGTCAGACCCTCGGGTTGCGAGCCATCGGGCAGCGGGATCCGATCCGGGCCCGGAATCCCGCTCACCGGTGCCATCGTGAGCACCACCAGAGCGGCCGCCAGTGTGAGGACCGATCGAGCTCGAGAGCAGTGACGGCGTCGCACCGCGGAACCTTTCCCTAGATCCGATGATCCGACATAGGCTGCTGCGGTCCTTGCCCATGCGCAACCGGATCGAAACGCGCTGAGGAAGGGGGAGGTGCCCGGCCCTGACGGGTCTCCAGGCCCGTGACCGTATCGCTCGTCTGTGGTTCGCTGGCGATGTCGAGCGAATAGGAGGCCACGATGGCGGAGAGCGTGAGCGAGGTTCAGAAGACGATCGAGCAGGCGAAGGACGCGTTGACCGTCCGGCGGGTGTTCGGTGATCCCTACGAGAAGAACGGGGTCACCGTGATCCCGGCCGCTCGAGTGCAGGGCGGAGGCGGCGGAGGAACGAGCGAGGGGACGCCGGGCGAAGGCAAAGGCAGCGGCAGCGGGTTCGGGGTGAACGCGCGGCCTGCCGGTGCCTACGTGATCCGAGGTGACGATGTCGATTGGCGCCCGGCCGTCGACCCGAACAAGGTCATCATCGGCGCAGCCCTCGTCGCGTTCGCGGCGCTCTTGCTCGCCCGCACGGCGATCAAGGCTCGCGCACCGCGCGAGTCCTGACGTCGCGGCGCCGAACGTCGATTCCGCCCTCGGCCGCGTCGGGCGCGGGCCTGCCTTCCCCGTGGCTAGTGCTCGTCCCAGTGGCCGAGATGGAACCGGTGACGATGACCTTCGTGCACGTAGTCGACGTGGCCGTCGTGTTCGACCGCTTCGTGACCACAACCCTCGCCGTGCTCGTGGGCGTGCTCCCCGTGATGGTCGTGGTCGATCTCGGCCACCTCCCGAGTTTCGAACGCCTCGGGATCCTCGGCCATGCCGAGCGGCATCTTCGACATCGAGTGCCTCCTTCGCTTCTTCGCTTCACGGTTCGCTTCTGCCACGGGACGATCACGCGGTCCGGATGCGGAGACGTGTATCACCTCCTGCCCGGCTGTGCACGCGGATCTGCCTCTGGACGTGACGTGCGTCACGGTTCCGAGGGTACCCTCGCCGTAACGTCGAACCCATGTACGGGTCACTCCAGGGCACCGAGCTCGACGACGATGGGCTGATCCAGGTCGCCGATGCGCTGAACCGGCACATCTCGTCGGCGCAGGCTGCGCTGCTCGGTGTGATCGCCGAGGTCGAGCGGCGGGGCGCGTGGCGCGACTCGGGCGCCCGCGACCTTCCGCACTGGCTCTCGATCCGCTACGGCATCTCGTGGTGGAAGGCCGGCCGCTTGATTAAGGCGGCGGCGGCGCTCCCGGATCTGCCCGGCATCGCTGCGGCGCTCGATGCGGGCGTGCTCGGTATCGACAAGGTGGTCGAGCTCACACGGTTCGCGACGCCCGAGACCGAAGGTGAGCTGATCGAATGGGCGAGCGAGGTCACGTGCGCGGCGGTCCGCAGACGCGCGGACCTCGAGGTCAGGGCGGCCCACGACGAGACCGCCGAGTTCGAGCGCGACCGATCCCTCCGCTACTGGTACGAGGACGGCGGTCGTCGCTTCGGCCTCGAGGCACGCATGCCCTCCGCCCAGGGAGCGGTGGTCGCCAAGGCGCTCCAGCGGGCCGTCGATCAGATCCCCGTCATGCCCGCGGAACACGACCGGGCCTTCATCAGATCG
>DASTBT010000014.1:0-13017 GCA_035711865.1 Actinomycetota bacterium | reverse complement strand
GAGGCCTTCCGCGGGTTCGGCGGAGCCGGGCACGCCGCGATGGACGCCTTGCCCCACGGGACCTCCAGAACGTCGCAGCTGCGGGCGCTCGGTCGCGCCTACCGCGTGTGGGCGCTCGCGCATCCGCACCTGTACCGGCTCGTGACCGAGGGCGAGCTGCGCCGCGACGTGTTGCCCGATGGCCTCGAGGCGTGGGCCGCCGAACCCGTGGTCACGGCGGCGGGCAGCGAACCTCGGGCGCGCGCGGTCTGGGCGTTCGCCCATGGCATGACGATCCTGGAGCTCGACGGACGCTTCCCTCCCGATGCGGATCTCGACGCCGCGTGGGAGCAGGGCATCCGGGCGTTCGGCGAGGCCCCCCCGCCCGATCACGCCGAGGAAGGGTCCGCCTCCGACAGCGAGGTGATCAGCAGGTCGATGAACGGGACCTGACCGCGCAGCAGCTTCCGCCGGGCGTCGTCGGGGTCGAACCAGCCGGCGCGGTCGACCTCCGGAAACTCGGCGGTCCTGCCGGACCGAGGCGGCCATTCCATCTCGAACGAGTTGCTCTCGACGGTCGTGACGTCGAAGTCGCTTTCGACCGCCCAGGCGCTCACGATCTTCCCGCTCGGCTGCCGTCGCTCGCCGAGGAAGAGGGCCGCGTCCGTCTCGGGTGGCCGCGACCCGAGCTCCTCTCGGAACTCGCGCAGCGCCACGTCGAACGGCTCCTCGTCGTCGGTGTACTCCCCCTTGGGCATCGACCACGCGCCGTCGTCCTTCTTCGCCCAATAGGGGCCCCCGGGGTGCACGAGCAGCACCTCGAGCCCGTCACCTCGCCGCCGGTACAGCAGGAGGCCTGCGCTACGCCTGGGCACCGTCGCCCTCCCGCGCAGGTGCCCCGGTCACTCCATCGGACTGACGAGCTGGAAGTAGTTGTCGTCCGGATCGGCGAACGTGCAGACCGAGTACCCGGTCCCCTCTCCCGGGTCGTACGGTTCACGCACCACGATCGCCCCGGCCGCCACGAGGCGGTCGAACTCCCCCTTGACGTCGGGTGTCTCGATGTTCCAGATCACCCGGCCCGGCTCGGTGTTCTTGCCGTGCACCTGGTCGTGCGGTCCGACGGTGAGCCCTCCCGACCCGACCTGCCACCCCACGTAGCCGCCCATGTCCCAGCCGGGGTCGCCGAACAGCTTCGTGTAGTACTCGGCCAGTCGTTTCGGCTCCTCCGAGCCGATCAGGACGCTGTTCAGGTTCATCACGCCTCCTCCATCGCCGGTCACCCATCAGACGACGCCGACCATCGGAACTCATCGGTGCAGACCGGATCGTTCGATCGAGATCCGTCGTCGCTTCCGACCTTAGCCGTCCACTAGGGTCTGCGGGTGATGGCCGAGGACCGCGAGGGGAAGCGACTCCGCCAGGTGCTCGACGAGACGGACGTCGGCATCATCGAGGAGCTCAACGAGGGACGGCAGGCGATCGCCACCACGTACATCCCCTACACGACGATCCCGATCTACGCCCGCGCTCAAAGCGGTGGAGCCGGACCTGCTCGAGGCGGCGAACGATCTCGGATCGAGGCTGAAACGACGTTCCGCTGGGTCCGAGCGGCTGCGGGAAGACCACGACGCTGCGCATGCTCGCGGGGTTCGAGATGCCGACCGAGGGAGGGGCCGGACTCAGCGAAGCTCTCCGTCGTCACCCCACCAGATCGCCGGCTCCCCGAGGGATCGTCGCAGCGGCAGGCGTGGTTCTCGTGGGACGAGCGCTGGAGCTACCTGCTGCCGGCGTGACCGGCTCCCGTCGCCGGCCCGACGAGCCTGCGGATCATCGGTGACCGGAAGCGCTCTCCAGGTCGGCCAACGTCGTCCGCAGGTACCGGCTGAGGTACCGGGCGCCCATGACCCTCATCGTCGCGGTCAGGATGTGCCCCTTCGCGCCGTGCGGGATCCGATGGGACGTCCACTCGACCCGAGAGCCGCCGCCGTCGGCGGGGGAGACCCGCAGCTCCCACCAGCTGCCCGGCGCGAACACGTTCGATTCGATCACCTGGGACCGAACGACGCCCGTCCTCGACCAGTCGTAGGACTCGCGGGCCTGGATGCCTCCAAACGTCTTCGACCCCTCGGTCACCACGGCTTCCCGGTCGCCGAGGGACTCCACCAGGTAGACGTTCGGATCGAGATCGGCCCAGATCTCCGGGCGACGCTCGCTGAAGTCGGTCGCCGCCGCAACGATCGCTTCGGGCGGAAGGCTGGTTGCAGCCTCGACTCGCACCTCGACCATCTCCTGCCTCCTTCGTCGAAGACTCGACGGGAAGCGTCGCGCAGCGCACCGATCGGTCGCATCGGTAGGGCTACCCATCCTGGCTGGTGATGCGGGCGCCCCGACGAAGCGCGGGGTCAGGTCCCGGCAGGGGGCGCGTTCCGCGGCGTGAACTCGTCGCACGTGTCGCCCGCGTGGATCACACCGCGGACGTAGCGACATCCACCGATCGCCAGGCGCGGGAACATGTACTTGCACTCTGCGCACCGCACCGTGGGTTTGGGCGCGGGTCGGTAGTTGGCTTCCGACTTCGACAATCCCTGGACCTTGGGCATCGGGGCCTCCCCCTATCCGTTCGCAACCCGATCGTCGGACCCTACTCCGGATCACTGCCGGCGCGGGCGGCGTCGAGCACCCCGGCGGCCGCGCGCCGGCCTCGCTCGAGCACCTGCGGATCCCGGAACAGGACGAAGTGGAAGTTGGCGAGCTCCATGAACGCGTAGACCTCGTAGGCGAGCTGCGTCGCATCGACCTCCGCCGCGATCTCGCCCCGCCGCTGCCCCGCGACCACCATCTCCGCGATCCCGGGGACCGTCCCACCCTCCAACTCCACCACGAGGTCGTGGATCGGCCCCGTCCGCGCGTCCTCTTCGGCGAGGAGGCCGGCGAAGAAGCAACCGCCGGGGAAGACGTCTCGCTCCACGTAGGAGAAGAATGCCTCGAGCATGGCTTCGATCTGGGCGATGCCTGCGGGTGCGGCGAGCGTGGGGGCCATCACCTCTCGTTCGTAGATCTCCCAGGCCGCCTCGATCGTCTCTCGCTGCAGCTGCTCCTTCGATCCGAAGTGTGCGTACAGCCCGCTCTTGCTGACGCCGAGTGCGCCGGCGAGACGGCCGACGGTCATGCCGTGGACGCCCTCGATCGACGCGACCTCGACCGCCTTCTCGAGAATCGCGGCATGGGTGCGTTCCCCGTCGGTCCTGCGAGGAGGAGCGTCATTGCGGCGAGGCGGCATCTTGACAAGGTAGCACGACCGTGCCTATTGTCCGCGTCCCTTCGGATAGCACGAACGTACGTGCTATCTCACGTGCTGAGGGAGGCGGCATAAGCGCCACGGAGACGTTCCAGATCTCGATCGAGCGGGCCGAGGCCTACGAGGCGCAGCTCGTTCCGGCGCTGTTCGAAGAGTGGGCCGGTCGGCTCGTGGTCGCGACCGGAGTCTCGCCGGGTCATCGGGTGCTCGACGTCGCGTGCGGGACCGGCATCGTCGCCAGGACCGCCGCCGGCCCCGTGGGCGGCGGAGGGAACGTCGTGGGCCTCGATCTGAACGAGGAGATGCTCACCGTCGCTCGCCGAGTCCGCCCCGACCTGGAGTGGCGTCAGGGCGATGCCGCGCGGCTTCCGTTCCCCGATCGCTCGACATCGTGCTGTGTCAGTCGGGGCTGATGTTCTTCCTCGACGTCGAGGGCGCGCTGCGGGAGATGGCTCGAGTGGTCGTCGACGACGGCACGGTCGGCATCCAGGTGTGGGATCGCAGGCACTCCCAGCCCGCCTACGCGCCGTTCATCGATATCGCCGCGCGACACGCGGGGCCTGACGCGATCGATCTGCTCAGCACTTACTTCGTTCGCGGCGATCTCGAGGAGCTCGGCTCGTCGCTCCCGGCAGCCGGCCTCGAGCCCACCTCGATCCGAACCGAGGAGAGCACGCTCTCGTTCGGCTCGATCGAGGAGTTTGTGACCGCCGAGGTGCAGGCCACGCCGCTGGGCGAGCGGCTGAGCGACGACGCCCTGCGAGGCATCGTCGAGGACGCGCGCACCGCCCTCGACCCGTTCCGCACCGGGTCCGGCACGGTCGAGATCCCGATCCAGGGCCACCTCGTCATGGCCACGCCAGCCTGAGGAGAAGGTCGCCGGCGTCGGGGCCGGAAAGCATATCCTTGGGTACTTGCGGTGGGGGGGTTGCGATGGACGAACCGGGCGGAAGTGCGTCGGCGAACGCGGACCACCGATCGACCGGGTGGCTCGAGACGGAACTGATCGATCCGATCCTGGACTTCCGGGACCCCAGGCAGGAGTGGCGGCGCCTGTTCTCCGAGGCGCTGGGCACGTTCATGTTGGTGCTCGTCGCGGCCGGCGGCGGCATGATGGGGCAGGCCTTCCCCGGCACGATCAGCCGGGCCGCCGCGGTGACCGCCCCGGGACTGATGGTGATGGCGATCATCCTGTTCATGGGGAAGGTCTCCGGCGCGCACCTGAATCCCGCGGTCAGCCTGGCCTTCGCGGCGCGCGGTGATTTCCCCTGGTGGCGGGTTCCCGGCTACATCGTCGTCCAATTGCTGGGAGCGGTCCTGGCGGCCTGGTTCCTGCAGGCGGTGATCGGGGTCTCCGCCGCCAACGGCTCGAACTATCCGGCCTCGGGGTACTCGGCGGGAGCGGCGTTCTGGATGGAGCTCATCCTTACGCTCGGACTGGTGAGCGTCATCCTCGGCACCGCGTCGGGCGCCCAGAACATCGGCATCGTCGGGGCCTTCGGCGTCGGCGGCTATATCGCCTTGGCCGGGTTGTGGGGGAGCCCGATCTCGGGGACCTCGATGAACCCTGCCCGGACGTTCGGGCCCGACCTCGTCGGCGGCGACTTCACCGACTACTGGGTCTACGTCGCGGGGCCGATCGCGGGCGCGGCCGTCGCCGTGGTGTTCGCCTTCGTGCTGCGAGGTCGCGGCGGCGGGAAGGCAGGATCGAGCGCTGCCCAGGGCGATCTGTTCACCGAGGTCGCCGAACCCGGCAAGGACTGATCGCCGCGTTCACCCGAGGAAGGATCCGGCGAGCGCTGTCGCCATCGCGTCGGGCTCGATGTCGTGCGACTGGCCCTCGAGGATGACTGCTTCGCCGTCGGGCAGCGCCTCGGCGAGCGCCCGCGCCGTTTCGCTCATCCAGGGGAAGCTCGCGGCGCCCGCCATCACGATCGTCGGGACCTTCACGCTGGCCGCTCGTTCGGTCGGGAGCGTGTAGTCGCCCATGATCGTGGCGTCGTAGGCGAGGGTGTGAGCCAACGCCTCCTGCGCCGGCCAGAACGGCGAACTGCGGGCTTGGGCGACGAACTCGTCGGGAAGGCCGACGACCTTCGACATGAAGAACTCGACCGCGTCGCCGCGCCGGCCGGCGTCGACGAGCTCCGTGTAGATTCTCGCGGTGTCGGCGGGAGGCCGCGGAACTCCCTCGGGGATGTAGGGCGGCTCCCAAAGGGCGAGCCGGTCGACCGGCACGCCGCTCGCGGCCGCCTCGAGGGCGAGCGCGGCACCCGACGACGAGCCGTAGAGGTGGGCGGACCCCCCGGCCGCTCCGATGACGGCCTCGATGTCCTCGATCTCACGCTGCACCGCGTATGGCAGCGTGTCGCCGCTGTCGCCGCGCCCTCGACGGTCGTAGTTGAAGACGGTGGATCGATCGGCGAGCGCCGCGGCCAGGCCGGCGTTCGACATGCGGTCGACCGATCCGCCGCACACGAGCACGATCGGCGGCCCGCTGCCCGAGCGATCGAACCCGATCGTGGTGCCATCTGCGGAGGTCACGGTTTCCACGGGAAGGCTCCTCTCGTTCAGTCGCTGTCGTGACGCGCCTTGAGCTCGCCGGAGAGATGCTCGGCCAGGCGCTCGAAGAAGATCAGCGACCCGCGCATCGCGCGCGAGTACTCGTCGGCGGGCAGGTTGCCGCCGCGCTGCGTGAACGTCATCTCGGTCCTGCCGCCGCCCAGGTCGCGGAACTCGGCCCGCAGGATCTCGGGCTTCCCGGTTCCGGGCTCGCCCGTCACGTCGAGTGTCAGCTCGACCACCTCGGGCTCGACGACCTCGCGGAACTCGCCGAAGAACGGGATCTCGATCCGCTCTGGCCCGTGGAGCATGGTCGCGCTCCATGCGCCGCCGGGGCGCGCATCCATGGAGATGTTCTCGAGCGGGATCGACGAACCGTGCTCTCCGAACCAGGTCGCGAACCGCTCCGGCTCGGTCCACGCCTTGAACACGAGCTCGCGGGGGGCGTCGAAGACGCGCACGATCACGATGCCGTCGGCATCGCTCGCGGCCGAGACTACCCCCTCGTCGGGCGTCGGGTCAGACATCATCGTTGGCTCCCTCCCGGATCTGTCGCAGGTGCTCGTCGAGGCGGTCGAAGCTGGCGTCCCAGAACCGACGGTAGTCCCGCAGGTACGCATCGACCTGCCCCATCGGCTCGGGCCGAAAACGGCAGGGACGCCATTGGGCCGTGCGAGCGCGGGTGATGAGCCCCGCACGCTCGAGCACCTTCAGGTGCTTCGATACCGCCTGCAGGGTGATCGGGAACGGATCGGCCAGCTCGTTGACCGTGGCCTCGCCGTCCGCGAGCCGTTCGAGGATCGCGCGCCGTGTCGGGTCGGCGAGCGCCGACAGCGTCGTGCTGAGCTGATCGACGGCCACCGTTTCCCTCCGATCCGAGGTCGCCCACTATTCAACCGTACGGTTGAACGATAGTCGCGATCGACCGCTCGGTCAACTCCGGGATGCTCGCTACCAGTGTTCCCGATGAACGACGTCGTGCAACGGACGGCGGTTCGGCCGCTCGATGGGTCGCAGCGGCCGGTCCGCGGGTACGCCCAGCGCGATCAGCCACATGCACTCGCGGTCGTCCGGCAGGCCGAGCAGCGCTCGCGCCATCCTCTGGTCGGCGACCGCGGCGTGGCAGCTCCCGATGTCATGATCGGCGGCCGCCAGCATCATGCTCATCGCCGCCTGCCCGAGGTCGAACTGGAAGGTCTCGCGCTCGTCGGCGTCCGACGACGCCGGCGCCACGAGTGCGATCGTGGCCGCAGAGCCGGCGACATGCCCGGCGTGCGTCCAGACCTTCGACAGGGCCTGCAGGCTGACCCGGTCGGTCACGACCACGAAGTCCCAGGCCTGCTGGTTCATCGACGACGGTGAACGGCGGGCCGCATCGAGGATCCGATCGAGCACCGTGTCGTCGAGCGGCCGGCCGTCGAACGTGCGCACGTTGCGCCGCGCGCGGATCGCGTCCCAGGTCTCCACGCGGTCAGCTTCGCACGGATCGCTACGGCGATGCCTCGGCGGTCCGTCTAGGTGGGCAGTCGTTCGTCGAGGAGTTCGATGAGCGGCCAGGCACCATCGGACCAGTTCGCGATCACGGTCGATGTGGTCGCCGATAGGGGATCGTAGGTGCTGCGGAATGACACGCCGGCGTCGTAGCCCTCGAGCCAGACGACATCGCTCGTCTCGTGCAGGTGGAAGCCGAGACCGTAGCGCTCCGACTCCTCCGGCCAGTCGCTCCGGGGGCGCACCATCTCCGCGACGGTGTCGGGCCCGACGATCCGGCCGGCGAACAGCGCGTTCCAGAACTCCGAGAGGTCGGCGGCCGTCGAGTAGGCGCCGCCGTCGCCGGTCCCCAGGACCGGCAGATGGAACACGTTCGTCCTCGGTCCGTCGACCGTGAGGTAGCCGCGCGCCGCCCGCCCGGGCAGCTCGTCGGAGCGCAGGAACGCGGTGTCGGCCATGCCCGCGGGATCGGTCACGCGTTCCCGCACGAGTTCGTGGTAGCCGACGCCGCTCGCCCGCTCGGCGATCAACGCGAGCACGACGTAGCCCCCGTTGTTGTAGGCGAACCGCTCTCCGGCGGGGGAGACCGTCTCGTGGCCGGCGAGCAAAGGGAGGAAGCCCTCGGTCGTCGCGAGCTCGTGCACCGAGACCGGCATCACATGGTGGTTGATGTCGTCGACGGTTTCCTCGTCGAGGTAGTCTCCGATGCCCGAACGGTGCGCCAGCAGGTGCTCGACGGTGACGTCGTCGGCGACCAGCGGCAGATCGTCACCGAGCAGCGAACGGGCGGTCGTGTCGAGCGCAAGCGTTCCGTCCTCCACGAGGCTCATGACCGCGAGCGCGGTGAACGTCTTCGAACCGCTCGCGATGGCGAACATCGTGTCGGGCACGTTGGGGATGCCGTTGGCGCGATCGGCGAGGCCGTACGCCTTCTCGAGATCGGTGATGCCCGAGCGGTCGACGCGAACGACACCGGAGAACCCGGCGTCCTCGGCGACCGCGTCGATCGTGGCTTCCAGCGATCCCATGGCGCGAGCGAACCTAGCACCCGTCGTGCAGATGAGCGGTACTCGCGATGCCGAGGCCCGCACGACTGCCTGACATCGAACGACCACCCACGTATCTTCGGAGTTCCTCCGGAGGAGAGCATGACCGCAGGGATCGATGCAGTGACGCTGGGCAGACGCGCCGCCGCGAGCGGGGAGTGGGCCCAGGCCTACGAGGCGCTGAGCTCCATCGATCCGGCTTCGCTGGAGCCGGTCGACCTCGAGGCGCTGGCCGACGCGGCCTGGTGGGTCTTCGACGAGCATCGGGCGATCCAGGCGCGGCAGCGTGCGTACGCTGGGTACGCCGCGGCCGGCGACGACACCCGGGCGGGTGCTGCCGCCGGGCGTCTCGCGATCGACCACTTCAGCCGGGGGAACCCGTCGGTGGGCAGCGGCTGGCTCGCGAAGGCGCATCGACACCTCGACGGAGAACCCGAGTGCCGCGAGCAAGGCATGCTCTGGACGATGGAGGCCACCGTGCGACGTTTCGGGGGCGACCCCGAGGGCTCGCTCGAGCTCGCCGAACGTGCCGCTGCGCTCGCCCGGCGGTTGCGCGACGGCAGCGGGCTCGCGATGGCGATCCACACCGAGGGCATGGCGCACCTCAGTGCCGGACGGATCGCGGAGGGCCTGACGCTGCTCGACGAGGCGATGACCTCTGTGCTCGCCGGGGAGGTGGACCCCTACCTCACCGGCGTCGTGTACTGCAACGTGATCGGGGCATGCCTCGAGATCGCCGATCTCCGCCGTGCGAGCGAGTGGTCGATCGCTGCGCGCGACTGGTGCGACTCCCTCGCGGCCGATTCCCCGTTCCACTCGCTCTGCAGGGTGAACCGCGCACAGGTGGCGCGCTTCTCGGGAGCGTGGGCGGAGGCAGAGGCCGAGGCGTCACTTGCAGCCGAGCAGATGGAACAGGTCGATTCTGCAGAGGTCGGATCGGCACTCGCGGAGCTGGGTGAGATCCGCCGTCGACGTGGCGATCTCGAAGGGTCGGCGGTCGCGTTCGATCGAGCCCGTGTGCACGGCGCCGACCCCCAGCCCGGTCGAGCCCTGCTCGCCCTCGCGAGGGGGAGGAACCGAGAGGCGGCCGCCGAGCTTCGTTCGGCCCGTGAGCGCACGCAGACGGTGCCCGAACGGGTCCGCCTGCTCGCGGCATCCGTCGAGGTCTCGATCGCGAGCGGGGAGCCGGCCGAGGCGAAGGCGTGCGCCGCGGAGCTGCGTGAGGCCACGGCCGCGCTGACGACCCCGGCGCTCGTAGCGATGGCCGACCACGCCGACGGCGCCGTGCTCCTCGCACAGGGCGATCCGGAGGCGGCGCTCCCGCCGCTCCGCCGGGCATGCGCCGCGTGGGCCGACCTCCACTTCCCGTACGAGCACGCCCGCTCACGACAGGTCCTGGGCACCGCCATGCGGGCAGCGGGCGACGAGGAAGGCGGCATGGGCGAGCTGCGCGAGGCTGGGGAGGCGTTCGGGCGCCTCGGCGCCCGGCTCGACGTGGCCGCGATCGGAGCGCTCCTGCGGCCCGACGATGCGCTTCCCGCCGGACTGTCGGCCAGGGAAGCCGAGGTCCTGCGGCTCGTCGCGTCTGGGAAGACGAATCGCGACATCGCCGTCGAGCTGGTGCTGAGCGAACACACGGTGGGGCGGCACCTGCAGAACATCTACGGCAAGATCGGCGTGGGCTCGCGAGCCGCAGCGACCGCCTTCGTCTTCGAGCACGGGCTCATCTGACCGCACTCGTGGTGTGGATGCACCACGATGCACAGTCGCCGATTGGTGGGTTCCGTCGATGCGTCCCCGTGCCCGGTCGCCCTAGCGTCCTCCCGTGGACGAGGAGGTGCGGCGATGCGGGACACGGAACGGTTCGACACGATCGTGGTGGGTGGGGGGAACGCCGGGCTGGCGGCCGGGTACTACCTGCGGCAGCGCGGTGCGGACTTCGTGATCCTCGACGGCGGCGAGCGCGTGGGGGACTCGTGGAGACGCCGATGGGATTCCTTGCGCTTGTTCACGACCGCTCGGTATTCGGCGTTGCCCGGCATGCGACTGCCGATCCCTCCGTCCGCCCAGGCCACGAAGGACGACATGGCCGACTACCTCGAGAGCTACGTCGAGCGGATGGAGCTTCCGGTTCGCACCGGCGTGCGGGTCGACCGGCTGGAACGTCGCGATGGCCGGTTCCTGCTCACCGCCGGCGAGCACCAGCTCGAGGCGGCGAGCGTGGTCGTCGCGACGGGGAGCAATCGCGATCCCCTCTTCCCGTCGTTCTCCCGGGAGCTCGACCCTTCGATCCGGCAGCTCCACTCGAGCGAGTACCGCAATCCATCCCAGTTGCGAAACGGCGGCGTGCTCGTCGTCGGAGCGGGGAACTCAGGCGCCGACATCGCCATCGAGCTGGTGAACGACCGGACGACCTGGCTGTCAGGACCCGACACGGGGCACATCCCCTTCGACGTCGACCGGTGGTTCGCGCGCCACGTCGCGTTCCACGTCGTGCGGTTCGTAGGCGTGCACGTGCTGACGATCCGGACCCCGATCGGACGTCGGGTCCGTGCGAGCGAGAAGAAGGGTGACCCGCTCGTTCGCGTGAAGCCTCGCTGGCTCGAGGCGGCCGGGGTCGAGCGTGTGCCTCGAACGGTGGGAGCCGTGGAGGGCCGCCCCCAGCTCGAAGACGGTCGAGTCCTCGACGTGCAGAACGTGGTGTGGTGCACCGGGTTCCGGAAGGATCTCTCCTGGATCCACCTGCCGATCTTCGACGAGCGAGGCGAGGTGCGTCACGAGATCGGCGTCGCCGTCGACGAACCCGGCCTCGCCTTCGTCGGCCTTCCGTTCCAGTTCTCGTTCGCCTCGGAGGTGCTTCCCGGCATGAACCGCGATGCTTGGTACGTCGTGCAGCGCCTCATGCAGGGCGCGGACCACAGAGATCGGCGCATCGGCGTCCCGGCGTGAGTCGGCCGCGGGCGACCGATGTCGGATGGACCGCGAGGTCGTCGAGGCCTCGAAAGGTCCCGTGACGGCGGGGCCGGACGTTCCTGCCGCTCCCCTCTTCCCGGTGCCAGGTTGGACGTGGCGTCCGGACACGCGGGCTGGCCGCGACGTCCGGTGTTGGGAAGGAGGGCACGATGGCTTCCTCACGCACCGGTGCGACGATCGAGCCGTCGCGGGCGGAGCTCATCGATCTCGACCGGCAGGTCGGCGCGATCCTGAACCGGCGTGCCGCCGTCGGGCTCGCCGTCGGTGTCGTGGTCGACGGTTCCCTGTCGTTCTCGGCGCACGGAGTCGCCGACGTCGTCGATCGCACGCCGATCACGCAGGACACGGTCTTCCGGATCGCCTCGATCACCAAGACCATCACGGCGGTCGCTCTCCTGCAGCTGTGGGAACAGGGCCTTGTGGATCTCGACGCTCCCGCCAACGACTACCTGCGCGCCTACCGGCTGGTTCCCGACGACCCGAGCTGGCGGCCGGCGACGCTGCGGCATCTCCTCACACACACTGCGGGCATCCCCGAGGTGGTGCCCGCTCTGGGGGCCATCCGCGCCGACTTCGGCGAGACCGTGAGGGTCGGCGACCGGATTCCCTCGCTCGCCGAGCACTACCATGGTCGCCTTCGACTGGTTGCTGAGCCGGGAACCAGGTTCCGCTACGGCAACCACGGGTTCGCCACACTCGGTCAGATCGTCGAGGACGTGAGCGGCGCCTCGCTCGATCGCTACTTCCGCCGGCACATCTTCGATGTGCTCGGCATGGACCACACCGATCTCGTTCGGTCCGAGCGCGTCACGCCGTGGCTCGCGACCGGCTACGAGATGGGACGCGCCGGCCCGAAGGCCGTCATCCAACGGGAAGCCGTGACCGCGGGCGCCGCTTCCGTGTACTCCTCACCGAGCGACATGGCGCGCTACCTGTCGGCGCTGCTCGGCGGGGGCTCGAACGAGCACGGGTCGGTGCTCTCGCCCGAGACCGTCTCGACGATGTTCGCGCCGCAGTACCGGCCCGATCCGCGGATCCCCGGCCTGGGCCTCGCGTTCTGGCGGAGCGACCTCGGGGGCCAGCAGGCCGTGGAGCACCAAGGCACGCTGCCCGGGTTCCACTCGCAGGTCTTCCTCGCCCCCGACAACGGCGTGGCCGCGATGGCCTTCACGAACGGCTCGTGGCGACCGGACTTCTGGCTGCCGTTCGAGGTCTCGAACCTGCTGCGGCAGGTCGTCGGCGCGCCGGACGACGTGATCCGCACCGACGTGCCGCGGCACCCCGAGACGTGGCGCGAGCTGTGCGGGTGGTACGCGCTCGAGGGCCCCCTCAGCGACGTGCGCTTGCGTGGCATGTTCGGAGCGGGCGCCGAGGTCTTCGTGCGGGGCGACCAGCTGACGATCAGGGCCCTGACGCCGATCCCCACGCTGTACCGCGGCCGTCCGCTGCTTCCGGACGACCCGCGGGACCCGCTCGTGTTCCGGCTCGATCTCGGCGAGGTCGGACTCGGGTCGATGAGGGTGGTGTTCGGTCGAGACGAGGGGAAGGTCTCGCGTGTGCACCTCGAGGTCATGCCGCTGACGCTCGTGAAGCGACCGTGGCCCTGGGTGCGGCGGAGGCGGGCGAGGCGATGACGGGGCCGGCCGTGCTCCGGCGGCTGAGCTCCTT
>DASTBT010000013.1:0-12382 GCA_035711865.1 Actinomycetota bacterium | reverse complement strand
GGAGCGGGTCGTAGTCGACCTCGATCAGCTCGAGGGCGTCCTTGGCCACGTACGGATCCGTGGCGACGACCGCGGCCACCTCCTGGCCCTGGAACCGCACCTTGTCGGTCGCGAGCACCGCCTGCGTGTCGTACGACAGGGTCGGCATCCACGCGAGGTTGTGTTGCGCCATGAGCTCGCCGGTCACGACGGCGATCACCCCCGGCATCGCCGCCGCCTTCGAGGTGTCGATGCCGTTGATCGTCGCGTGTGCGTAGGGGCTACGGAGGATCGCCATGTGGAGCATGCCCGGGAGCTTCACGTCGTCGATATAGGTGCCCCTGCCCTGGATGAACCGGTCGTCCTCCTTCCGCTTCACGCTGTGCCCGACGCCGCGGATCTCCTCGGCTTCAGTGGCCATGTCGCTCCCCTCAGCTCTCGGTGGTCGACGCGGCCATCTGCTGGCCCGCGGTCTGGATCGCCTTCACGATGTTCATGTAGCCCGTGCAGCGGCAGATGTTGCCCGAGATCGCCCAGCGCACCTCCTCGTCGGAGGGTGACGCGTTCTCCTTCAGCAGCGCGGCGCCGGTCAGCATCATCCCGGGGGTGCAGAACCCGCACTGCAGACCGTGTTCCTCCTTGAACGCGGCCTGGATCGGGTGGAGCTGGCCGTCCTGCTTGAGTCCCTCGACGGTCGTGACCTCGCGCCCGTCCGCCTGGACCGCGAACATCGTGCAGGACTTCACCGGCGTTCCGTCCAACAGGACCGTGCAGGCGCCGCAGCTCGTCGTGTCGCACCCGATGTGCGTGCCGGTCAGCCTCAGATCCTCGCGGAGCACGTGCACGAGCAGCTCGCGCGGCTCGACGTCGACCGTGTGGGCGGTGCCGTTGACGGTGAGCGTGACTTCCATCGGTGCTCTTCCCCCTGTCTCAGGCCGCGCCGGCCATCTCGGCGGCCAGGGTCAGTCCGCGCCTGACGTACACCTCGACCATGTGGCGCTTGTACGCGTCGCTGCCGCGCACGTCGCTCACCGGGCTCGATGCCGCGGCGGCGAGCCGCCCGGCCTCGGCGAACAGCTCGGGGCTCGGCGCCTGCCCGGAGAGGGCTGTCTCGGCGTCGGTGGCCTTGATGTTCGTGAGTCCGACGCTCGTGAGGCCGATGCCCGCGCCACCGATCGTGCCGTTCGACATCGACAGACGTGTCGCGACGGCCACGGTGGCGTAGTCGCCGATCTTGCGCTCGAGCTTCAGGTAGGTGCCGCCGTAGCTGCCGGTCGGCGAGGTCAGCTTGACCGCGGTGAGCAGCTCGTTCGGCTCGATCGCCGCCTGGAACGTGTCGGCGAGGAAGTCGGCGATGGCCATCTCGCGCTCGCCGTCCTTGCTCCTGAGCGTCACGCGGGCGTCGGCGGCGAGCATCACCGCCCCGAGGTCGCCGCTGGGGTCACAGTGGGTGAGCGAGCCGCCGATCGTGCCGAGGTTGCGCACGAGCGGGTCGGCGATCTGCGGCGCTGCGGCCGCGATCATGTGGTACTTCGAGTTGATCAGGTCCGATCGGGCCAGCTGGTTGTGGCGCACAAGCGCGCCGATGTGCAGCTCGTCGCCGACCTCTTCGATCGCATCGAGACCCTCGATGCGATTGATGTCGACGAGGTGCGCGGGAGCGGCGAAGCGGAGCTTCATCATCGGGATCAGGCTCTGGCCGCCGGCCAGCACCTTCGCGTCATCACCCAACGATGCGAGCAGGTCGAGCGCCTCGTCGATCGTGGTCGGCCGGTGGTACTCGAAGCTGGAAGGCAACATGCAGACGTCCCCCGATCCGATGGCCGCTGTCGCCGCCAACCGGCGGCAGCGTTCCCTTATCGCATGACTGGCGAGATCAGGCAACCCGTTTTCGTTCCGTGCGCACGCCGTGGCCCGGCATCGGCTTGACCGGAGTGGGCCCGGGGCGCACGATCGACCGTGGCACCGGGAGGTGATCGATGCGACGTTATCTGGTCGTCGCGAACCAGACCCTCGCCGGCGGGCATCTGCTGTCGGCCCTGCGCGATCTGCGCGATCGGGGTCCGTGCTCGTTCCACGTCGTCGTGCCGGCGACGCCGCCGAAAGATCACGCTTGGACCGAGGCCGAGGCCAGGCACACGGCGCGGTTGCGCCTCGACGCCGCGGCCGCCGCGCTCTCGACCGAGGGGCTCGAGGTCACCGGCGAGGTCGGCGACGAGCATCCGGTGGAAGCGGTGCAGGACATCCTGCTGCGCGGGGAGCGGTTCGACGCGATCGTGCTGTCCACGCTCCCGCCGGGTCGATCGCGATGGCTCAAGCGGAACGTCGTCCGCCGGCTCGAGGGCACGACCGGACTGCGCGTGATCCACGTGATCGGTCAGCCCGCTCCCGCGCCGACGGGCTGACCGGGTTCAGCGCGCCTCGGTGCCGGGGATCGGCCGGTCGTGGATCGGGCCGGGCCGTTCCTTGAGGAAGCCCCCCTTGCGGTCGTGCCTCGCGGCGACGATCTCGGCCACGATGGCGTGCGCGATCTCCTCGGGCCCTTCGGCTCCGAGGTCGAGCCCCGCCGGACCGTGGATGCGGTCGCGGTCGGCGTCGGTGATGTCGACGCCCTCCTCGGCCAGCTCCATCAGCAGCCGCTGGGTGCGCGCCGACGGCCCGAGCATGCCGATGTAGCCGGCCTCGGAGTCGAGCAGCGACCGCAGGTACTCCTTGTCGCGCAGGAAGTTGTGCGTCATCACGACGACGTGCGTGCGCCCGTCGATCGTTGCGGTCTTCGCGACGTGCTCGGGGGCCTCGACGTGTACGAATCCCGCCGCCCCGGGGAACCGCTCGTGGTTCAGGAACCCCGGCCGGTCGTCGACGACGATCGGGCTCCAGCCGATGCCGCGCGCGGCGCGCACGAGCGGGATCGCGTCGTGGCCCGCGCCGCAGACGAGCAGGCGCAGCGGCGGCTCGAGCACCTCGACGAACGCCCGCACGCCGTGCTCGAACGTCCGGACCTCGGACCGCTCGGCTTCGAGCAGCTCACGGGCCGACGCGATCGCCTCCGCGTCGACGACCGGAAGCCCGAGCGTGCCCTCGGGGTCTCCCTGCGGCCGGACCACGATTCGTGCGCCCGGCGCGACGGCGTCGTCCTCGCTCTCGAGCACGGTCACCACGCTGATGGGGCGCTCCTCGTCGAGCGCCGACCTGAGGGCGTGCGCGACCTCGGCGGCTTGCTCGGCCGGCTCGATGAAGACCTCGATCGCCCCGTTGCAGCCCAGGCCCAGGCCCCAGGCTGCATCGTCGTCGGCAGTGAGGTCCCAGCCGGCGAGGCGAGCGGTGCCCTCGTCCATCACGACCCGCGCCATGTCGGCCACGTCGCCCTCGAGACAGCCGCCGCTGATGTTGCCGATCGGGGCCCCGTCCTCGGGCACCAGCAAGCGGGCGCCGGGACGCCGATAGGTCGATCCGCGCACCGCGACGATCGTGGCGAGCGCCATACGTTCGCCCTTGGCCGACAGTGACTCGATGGCCTGCAGGACGTCGGTGATCTCGCTCACGACTCGATGGTCGCACACCGGACATGAAGCGGCGACCGCCGAACGGCTCCCGAGCTGCGGGTCTTCACCTCGGGCTTCTCGCCGCCGATAGGACATGTGTTCGGCCTCGACCGGGACGTGGGGATGGATCGAGCATTCGACTTCCGGGCGGCTCCCGTGCCGCCGTGGCGCCGCGTGAACGTGCGAGCGATCGCGCTCGCAGTGACGGCGTGTCTCGTGCTGTCCGGCCTCGTGTCGTTCTCCCGGTGGGTGATCGAGAGCGAGCGCCGGAGCCTCGAACTCGCCGAGAGCGCCGGGTCGGCGTCATCGATCGTCGGCACGATGTCGGGCGACGACACGCTCGACGATGTGACCCAGGTCGCCGACGAGCTGGCGATCGACGCGGAAGCGCGCGCCGACGCCCGCTCGGCGCTCCAGGCGGCCCGGCGGGCCGCGAAGGGGCGGGCGACGTTCCTCGACGCGGGGCCGGGGCAGCTGTCGTCGATCGTGGACCGGCTCGTCTTCGTCGACGGCCCGGCCGAGGGTCCCGGCGTCGTCAGCGTCGCCTCGAGGCGAGCCGCCTGGGGAGCCGCGGTCACCGGTGCGTCCGGCGCCTGCTACCTGCTGCGCTACTCCCCGGGTGAGGGGGCGACCTACGGCTTCGGCCGGTCGTGCACGGGCGAGGATGCTCTCGCCGCGCGGGGGACGTCGTGGTAGCCGAGGCGCCGCGGGGGACAGCGTCCCGGTTCCCTCCGTACGCCGGTGTGATGCTCGCGATCGCGGCGTTCGCGATCCTCGCGGCCTCGGTGGGGACCGTCGCCGGGGTCGTCTTCCTCCGTGAGGAACGTCGAGCCGTGGGTTCGAGCCTGGTCGAGCGATTCCTCGAGGAGCCGGTCCTGAACCGACGGGAAGCCTGGTTCGAGGTCGGCGACCTCGACGTCGCCGTGCTCGAGGTGCGTCCGATCGACGACGGGCGGGTCGGTCTGCGGATCCTCGTGATCGCGGAGGAGGGGGCCAGCGCCGACCGGTGGACGTTGGCGACCACGCTTCCCTCGCAGTTGGAGCCGCGCCCCGGACACACGTTCGTTCCGGGCGTCGTGGACGAGAGCGCTCAGCGCACGAGGGTCGCCGACTTCGTGGTCGCGGCGCCGTCGGGACTGGGGCGTGCGTTCGAGGTGCGGGTCGTCGACATCGCCACCGGCGCCGAGGTCGGAACGTTCGACGTGGACCTCGACGATCTGTCGGTGCCGGAGCATCTCGGGACCGGCGCCGCGGTCCGACCCGCTCGCGCGTTTTCCACACCCGGTCTAGACTCCGTGCCCTAGCCGGGTTCCGACCACGCCAGGTCCGATCGGCAGGCACCGCCGCGGGAAGGGGGAAGTCCGTGACGAACGTGTCCGTGACCGTGAACGGGCAGTCGCGCGAGGCCGACGTCGAGCCACGCACGCTGCTCGTCTACTTCCTGAGGGAGAACCTCGGGCTCACCGGGACCAACGTGGGGTGCGACACCTCGACGTGCGGATCGTGCACCGTGCTCCTCGACGGCGAGTCCGTGAAGAGCTGCACGCTGCTGGCCGCGCAGGCCGAGGGCCACGAGGTCACGACGATCGAGGCCATGGCCGACGGCGACACGATGCATCCGATCCAGGACGCGTTCCACCGCAACCATGGCCTGCAGTGCGGCTACTGCACGCCCGGCATGGTGATGGCCGCGGCGAGCTATCTGCAGGAGAACCCGTCGCCGACCGAGGAGGAGGTCCGCGAGGCGCTCGAGGGCAACCTCTGCCGGTGCACGGGCTACCAGAACATCGTGACGTCGATCCTCGACGCCGCCGGCTCGATGAGCGGCGCCAAGGCCTGAGGAGGGGATCGAGATGGCGACGACCGAGAAGTACGTCGGACAGCCGGTCCTGCGCAAGGAGGATCCGGAGCTCCTGACCGGGCGAGGACGGTACACCGACGACCTGTCGGTGACCGGGATGCTGTGGATGTCGGTGGTGCGGAGCCCCTTCGCGCACGCGCGGATCAAGGGCGTGGACGTCTCCAAGGCGCTCGAGGTCCCGGGCGTCGTCGCGGCCTTCGCCGGTAGCGACTTCGAGTGGGCCGGCCCGTTGCTGATGGCGTGGCCGGTCACCGACGATCTCAAGAACGCTCCGCACATGCCGCTGACCACCGACAAGGCCCGGTATCAGGGTGACGGCGTGGCGGTCGTGCTCGCCGAGTCGCGGGGGGCCGCGATGGACGGGGCCGAGGTGGTCGATGTGGACTACGACCCGTTGCCCGCAGTCACCGACGTCGAGGTCGCGACGGAGCACGGGGCGCCGATCGTTCACGACGACTTCGGCACGAACGAGAGTTACACGTGGAGCCTGACCAACGGCAAGGTCGACGAGGTGTTCGCGAACGCGCCGGTGGTCGTGCGGGAGCGATATCGCATCCAGCGGCAGGTCCCGAACGCGATCGAGCCACGGGCGATCCTGGTCGAGCCGAACGCCGCCTCGGGCCACTTCACGATGTGGAGCTCCACCCAGATCCCCCACGTCCTTCGCACCGCGATGGCGCTCGCGACGGGGATCCCCGAGTCCAAGCTCCGCATCGTGGCGCCCCGCGTCGGCGGTGGGTTCGGATCCAAGCTCCAGGTCTACCCGGAGGAGGCGCTCGCTCTGGCGGTCGCCAAGAAGCTCGGGCGACCGATCAAGTGGGTGGAGACGCGTTCGGAGAACTACGTCGCCACGCACCACGGCCGAGACCAGCTGCAGGAGATGGAGATCGCCGCCGACGAGGACGGCAAGATCTTGGGGTACCGGGCCAACATCCTCGCGAACATGGGGGCGTACCTGCGGATCATCGCACCGGGCACGCCCGTCCTGGGCGGATTCCTGTACTGCGGCGCGTACATGGGCGAGGCCTACCACGTGAGCATCACGGGTGTGTACACGAACACGACGCCCGTGGACGCGTACCGCGGTGCGGGGCGGCCGGAATCGACCCAAGCGATCGAGCGAGCGATGGACGCCCTCGCACGCCGCGTGGGAAAGGACGTCGTCGAGATCCGACGCATGAACTTCATGCCGCCGTTCACCGAGGCCACGCAGTCGATCGGCGGGTTGATGATCGACTCCGGCAACTACCCCGCCACGCTCGACGCGGCGCTCGAGATGTTCGATCTCGAGCAGATGCGGAAGGAACAGCAGGCCCGGCGGGACGCGAAGGACGTGCGGCAGATCGGGATCGGATTCTCCACCTACCTGGAGAACTGCGGCTGGGGACCGTCGAAGGTGATCGGCAACGTGTTGCAGTACGCGGGCGGCGGCTGGGAGGCCGCGACGGTGCGGTGCCATCCGACGGGCAAGGTCGTGGTGATCACGGGGGCCACCCCCCACGGGCAGGGCGGCGAGACCGTCTACGCGCAGGTCGCGGCCGACGAGCTCGGGCTCAAGGTGGAGGACGTCGAGGTCCTCTTCGGCGACACCGACATCTCCCCGAACGGGTGGGACACCTACGGGAGCCGTGGAGCTGCCGTCGGCACGCCCGCGATCGCCCAGGCCGCGGCACGGGTCCGCGAGAAGGCCAGGAAGATCGCGGCGCACGAGCTCGAGGTCCCCGAGAACGAGGTGGAGTGGAAGGACGGGGCGTTCCGTCTGCGGGGGGCACCCGACGTCGCAAGGACGATCCCCGAGACCGCGTTCGCCGCGTGGCGCGCCCACAACCTGCCGAGCGGCGTCGAGCCGGGGCTCGAGGGATCGGCGTTCTTCGACCCCGAGAACCTCGTGTTCCCCTTCGGGGCGCACATCTGCGCGGTCGAGGTGGATACCGAGACCGGCAAGGTCGACGTGTTGAAGTACGTCGCGGTCGACGACATCGGCACGGTCCTGAACCCCATGCTGGCCGAGGGGCAGGTGATCGGCGGCGTGGTCCAGGGCATCGCGGAGGCGCTGTACGAAGAGGCCGTCTACGACGACGAGGGCAACCTCGTGTCGTCGACCATGACGACCTACGCGATCCCGGGGGCTCCTGACGTCCCCTCGATCGATGTGGGGATGCCCACCAGCACGCCTTCGACGACGAACGAGCTCGGCATCAAGGGCGTGGGCGAGACGGGCACGATCGCCTCGCCGCCGGCCGTGCTGAACGCGGTCGTCGACGCCCTCACCCCGCTGGGGGTCACCCAGATCGACCGACCGGCGACGCCCGAGACCGTCTGGAGGGCGATCCGAGACGCCCGGAACGGAACAGGGGGTGCGGCATGATCCCGGCGCCCTTCGAGTACGAACGGGCCGAGTCGATCGACCACGCGATCGAGCTGCTCGGCGGTGCCGACGACGCGAAGATCCTGGCGGGCGGGCACTCGCTGCTTCCGCTGATGAAGACCCGGCTCGCCCAGCCCTCGCTGCTGGTCGACATCGCCCGCATCGGCGACCTCTCGTACATCCGCGAGGACTCCGACGTGATCGCGATCGGCGCGCTCACCCGGCACCACGACGTGGCCAACAGCGAGCTGTTGCAGCAGGCGGCCCCGATCGTGGCCGACACGGCTCAGAAGGTCGGCGATCCGCAGGTGCGGCACATGGGCACGATCGGCGGATCGATCGCGCACGCCGACCCGGCCGGCGACATGGGCACGGTCATGCTGGCGCTCGGGGCGGAGTTCGTCGTACGGGGCGCCGGTGGCGCCGTTCGGACGGTCGCGGCCGCGGACTTCTTCAAGGGGCTGTTCCACGCCGACCTCGCCCAGAACGAGGTGCTCGCCGAGATCCGGGTGCCCAAGACGACCGGCGGGTGGAGCTACATCAAGTTCCACCGCCGCGCGATCGACTGGGCGATGGTCGGGGTCGCCGCCGTGCAGCGGAACGGCTCGGCCTCGGTGGCGCTGACGAACATGGGGGAGACCCCGTTGCGTGCCGCCGGCGTCGAGGAGGCGCTCGCGGGTGGGGCCGATCCGGCCACGGCGTCGGCGCGGGCCGACGAGGGCACGGCGCCGCCCTCCGACGCGTTCGCGAGCGCCGAGTACCGCAAGGAGGTCTCGAAGGTGCTCGTTCGTCGCGCGCTCGAGGAGGCGCTCGGGTAGCGCGGCCGCCGGGCCCACGGCGTTCGTCGAGCCGGCGTTCGAGGCGTCCGAGGGAAGACAGGCCATGATCCCGCGGTCGAAAGACGCGTTCGGGGCGGCGATGTCCGCGCGCTTGAGGGGTGACGACGGCCGCCTCGTGATCGAGCGGGACGACGGCCTGGTCGATCTCGACTCGTTCGACTATCTCGCACCGTTCCGTCGCTGGGCGCACCATGAGCGCCGCGCGGTTCGGAACGCGCGCGGACGCGTGCTCGACGTCGGGTGCGGAGCCGGCCGAGTCGCGATCCACCTCGAGCCTCGAGGACGCGAGGTGGTCTCGATCGACGTCTCGCCTGGCGCCGTCCGCACGGCGAGAGCACGGGGCGCTGCGGACGTCCGGCCGATGGCCGCGTCGGATGTCCGTCGCGCCGACGGTCCGTTCGATTCGATCGTGATGTTCGGGAACAACGCCGGCTTGCTACGCGATGCTCGTCACGCCCCGTGGCTCCTCCGTCGCTTCGCGAGACTGACACGGCCCGACGGGGTGCTGCTCGCGAGCACGGTCGACCCGTACCGCGGAGCGCCAGCCGTGCATCGTTCCTATCATCGAAGGAATCGCGAACGGGGGCGGATGGGTGGCCAGGTCAGGATCCGGGCCCGGTTCCAGCGGCTCGCGACCCCTTGGTTCGACTATCTCTTCACGTCGGTGACGGAGCTGGAACGCCTCGTCCTCGGCACGGGATGGCGGCTCGACGACGTCATCGAGGGTGGTGGGCCTTCGTACGCCTTCGTGCTCCGGAAGGGATAGGCGCCGACCGACTCCTGATCTCAGGGTCGATCGTCGTGTCCCTGAAGCTCGCACGGCGGCACGATGGGAGCGACGAGAGGAGCGGTCGATGCCTCGTCGTGCACGGAACGGTGTGCTCGCGGTCCCGTTGGCGATCGTGCTCGTCTGGGCGTCTGCGATGCCCGCCGCTGCTTCGCCCGGCGACCTCGATCGCACGTTCGGTCACGACGGGACCGCGATCACGAACCTCACCCCGTGGAACGAGAACGTCTCCGACGTCGCGATCCAGGCGAACGGGAAGATCGTCGTCGTCGGCCGAGCGAGCTCCCGGTCCGGATACGGGAGCTTCGCGGTCGTGCGGTACCGAGCCAGCGGCCGCCTGGACCGCGGCTTCGGCGGCGACGGCGTGGTCGTTACCGACGTCGCGAAGCGAGAGGATTCGGCGTCGGCGGTCGCGATCCAGCCGAACGGCAGGATCGTCGTCGTCGGCACCAGGACCGTCGCATCGCGCGACACGATCACGCTCGTTCGCTACCGGCGCCACGGCGCGCTCGACCGCACCTTCGGCGAGGACGGCATCGCGACCGTCGACTTCGGTGCAGCAGACGACGAGACCGGGGAGGACGTGGCCATCCAACCCGACGGGAGGATCGTCGTCGTGGGAACCGCCTTCGGCACATCATGGTTCGCGGTCGCTCGGCTCGATCGGCTCGGGGCGCTCGACGACACCTTCCACGGTGACGGCATCGTGACCTCCGACGTCGGCGGCGAGATCGCTGTCACCTCGGCCGTCGCGCTCCAGTCCGACGGGAGGATCGTCGTCGCAGGAAGCTCGTGGACCGCGGCGGGATCCGACGGGTACGCCGTCGTCAGGCTCACGACCGGCGGACAGGCCGAGGGCGCCTTCGGGGGCGACGGCGTCGCGACCGCGGAGCTCACGAAGGGCACGGAGGGGGGCGGCGACTGGGCGGGCGGCGTCGCGATCCAGCCGAACGGCAGGATCGTGGTCGTCGGCGACGCAGGTGGTCCCGCCGAGTACACGAGCAGCTTCGGTGTCGCCCGCTTCCTCGGCGACGGATCGCTCGACGCGTCGTTCGGCGGCGACGGCACGGTCCGGACGAACTTCACCCGATGGGACGACAGCGCGGGCGATGTGGCGATCCAGGCCGACGGGAAGATCGTGGCGGTCGGCGTGGCGGGGTCGATGTGGGGGCGCCTCGCCACGTTCGCGCTCGCCCGTTACCGCCCGGACGGCACGCTCGATCCGTCGTTCGGCGACGGCGGGAAGCTGCGCACACGCGTAGGCGGCGTCCCGCCGGTAGGCCCGGACGACATGGTGGGATCCTTCGCGGCCGCCGTCGAGCTGCAGGCCGACGGTCGGATCGTGGTCGGGGGCGATGCCGATCGCGTGAACGGCGACCGCATCGACGGACGGTTCGCGCTCGCGCGGTACCGGGCCGGGTAGCCGTTCCCTCCGTTCACCGTCTTCCTTTGACGGCGTCGGTTCCCGACCTGTTGGATTGGGGCGATGCCGTTCTCACAGCTCCAGTCCGACGTCGCCCGCTACTCCGCGGAATGGTGGCGCGACCTGGGCATCAAGCTCGGGCTCACGGTCGCGATCGCGCTGGTCGTCACGTTCCTGCTGCGCGCGTGGGTCGGCCGGTGCGAGCGACGCGCCAAGGACGCGGCCGAGGATTCGATGGAAGGGCCGAGGCGCCGCCGGCTCGCCACGATCGCGGGGCTCGTCTCCACCACGCTTCAGGTGATCCTGTGGATCGTGATCCTCTTCTACGTGCTGGCGGCGTTCGGGGTGCCCCTCGGGCCGCTGTTCGCGAGCGCCGGGGTCGCCGGCGTCGCGCTCGGCTTCGGTGCCCAGACGCTCGTGCGCGACACGCTCGCGGGCCTGTTCATCGCGCTCGAGGGACAGTTCGACGTGGGCGACGTGATCGAGCTGCAGACCGAGGGCGGCCCGGTGAACGGCACGATCGAGGGGCTCACCCTGCGGATCACGTCGGTGCGCCAGTACGACGGCACGCTGAGCATCGTGCCGAACGGCTCGATCCAGGTGACGAGCAACAAGACGCGGGGGTGGGGGCGCGCGATCGTCGACGTGCGGGTGGCGCTCACCGAGGATCCCGACCGTGTGCGTGAGTCGCTCGAGCAGCTCCTGGAGCAGCTCGCCGACGAAGAGCCGTTGAAGTCGTGGCTGCGCGAGGCGCCGTCGGTGCTCGGCGTCGTGCAGCTCACCGACGTCGCGCAGGTCGAGCGGGTCGTCGCCCAGACCACGCCTGGGAACCGTCTCGAGGCGGAGCGCTTCCTGCGGGAGCGCATCACGGCCCGCATCACCGAGCAGGGCATCAAGGTTCCGCCCGTGACCGGAGCCGTCGCCTCGCTCGGCGGGACCGGGGTCGGCCTCTAGCTCGGTGACCGAGGATCGCCACCGGTACGCTGTGGCCATGTCAGGCTTCCCGTTCGGTTCCGTCGACGAGCTGGAGCGCGCGCTCGGAGAACATCGTTACCTCGCCGACCGCGGGCTCGCCACCGCGATCTACCTCTCGATCTCGCTGGGGAAGCCGCTCCTGCTCGAGGGCGAGGCGGGCGTGGGGAAGACCGAGGTGGCCAAGACGCTCTCGGAGCTGCTGGGCCGCGAGCTGATCCGGCTGCAGTGCTACGAGGGCATCGACGCGTCGCAGGCCCTCTACGAGTGGAACTACTCGCGCCAGCTGATCGCGGTTCGCGCGATGGATGCCGCCGACGCCGCGACCCACGTCGAGGACCTGTTCGGCGAGGACTTCCTGGTGGAACGTCCGCTGCTCGCGGCGATCCGGGCGGGCGATCGAGCGGTGCTGCTGGTCGACGAGCTCGACCGAGCCGACGACGAGTTCGAGGCGTTCCTGCTCGAGATCCTGAGCGAGTTCGCGGTGACCGTGCCCGAGATCGGACGCGTCGCCGCCGAGACGTCTCCGGCCGTGGTCGTGACCTCGAACCGCACGCGCGAGCTGCACGATGCGTTGAAGCGCCGGTGCCTCTACCACTGGATCGATC
>DASTBT010000012.1:0-4502 GCA_035711865.1 Actinomycetota bacterium | reverse complement strand
GCGCCGCTGATCGACGTGCCGCCGTCGTTCCAGCCGATGCTCGCCGAGGGCGGCTGGAAGGCGTTCGACGACCCGACGTGGTGGTTCGAGCCGAAGTTCGACGGGATCCGTTCGATCACAGCGATGGCGACCGACTACACCCGGCTCGTCACGCGGAACGGGCGCGACGTCACGGACAAGTACCCGGAGCTCCGGATGATCCACGAGCTCGTCGACCAGGTGAACGCCGTGCTCGACGCCGAGATCGTGGCGTTCAACGACGAAGGCAAGAACTCGTTCGAGGCGCTCCAGCAGCGGATGAACCTGACGAACGACCGGGAGATCAAGCGGATCTCGAGCAAGATCCCGGTCGCGCTCGTGGCGTTCGATCTCCTGTGGCTCGACGGGCGCGACCTCACGGGGCTCGCGCTCGAGCAGCGGCGCGAGCTGCTCGAGGCGATCGTCGAGCAGGACCACCGCCTGCAGGTCGCACCCCACATCGAGGAGAAGGGCGAGCGGTTCGCCGAGGAGGCCCGGGACCTCGGGCTCGAGGGGGTCGTGGCGAAGCGGAAGGGCTCGAAGTACCAGCCGGGCCGCCGCTCGCCGGACTGGCGGAAGATCAAGCTCACGAACACGCAGGACTGCGTGATCCTCGGGTGGACCCCCGGCCAGGGAGGTCGGACCGGCACGTTCGGGGCGCTGCTCGTCGGCGCGTACGACGACGGGAAGCTGCTGTGGGTCGGTCAGGTCGGAACCGGGTTCACGCGGGCCACGCTCGACAAGGTCTTGGAGCGGCTCGAACCGCTGAAGCGGCCGGCCCCACCGATCGACGATCCCGAGCTCGCGAAGGTGAAGGGCGCGACGTACGTGGAGCCGGAGGTCGTCTGCGAGGTCGAATACCTCGAGATCACGAAGAGCACGCACAAGATGCGGGCCCCCTCGTTCAAGGGACTCCGCGACGACAAGCTGCCCGAAGAGTGCGTGCTCGAACGTCCTCGCACCTGAACCGCTGACTCGAGTCGCCCACGCCTTCGTACAGGCGCCCGGGGCAGCACTCACTCGCCACTCCTCGGTAGCTTCGCGAGACGTCATGCGCGTCACCTTCGTAAGCGGAACGAAAGCGGTGTGCAACACCGATGAAAGCGGACGGGTACATCGTGCCCCCATGGACAAGGCGGCACGCATCGGGATGGCGCTCCTAGCCGCGGCAGCGGTCGCCTGCGGACAGTTGGGCTCATCGACCTCCCCGACCAGGGACGCTCCACGGGCCACGCGGCCGCAGGGCGTCGCTCCCCACGGACCGGGAGGACCGAGCGGTCCTCCGAACGTCGTGCTGATCCTGACCGACGACCAGCGGTGGGACACCCTGTGGGCGATGCCGACGGTCAACCGCGAGATCGCGGACCGTGGGATCACGTTCGCCAACGGCTACGTCTCGAATCCCCTCTGCTGTCCGAGCCGGGCGAGCATCCTGACGGGGCAGTACTCGCACTCGACGGGCGTGTACACCAACCACGGCGGCGAGCTTCACGGTGGCTTCCGGGCCTTCCGGGACCGCTCGACGATCGCCACCTGGCTCGATGAGGCCGGGTACCGCACCGCGATGTTCGGCAAGTACCTGAACGGCTACACGGCCTCGTACGTGCCACCGGGATGGGACAAGTGGTTCGCCACCTATCAGAACGGGGGCTTCTACGACTACCTTGCCGCGGACGACTACGTGATGAAGCCGTTCGGCTCCGACCGCGCTGACTACGGGACCACGGTGCTCGCTCAGGGAGCGGTGGGGTTCATCGAGTCGACGCCGGCCGACACGCCGCTCTTCCTCTACTTCGCCCCGCACGCCCCGCACGAGCCGGCGACCGCGGCGCCGGGTGACGGCAACGTGTTCACCGACCTCGAACCGTGGCGACCGGAGAGCTACGACGAGGCCGACGTCTCCGACAAGCCCGCGTACATCGCCGACCGGGCCCCACTGGATCGGGCGGCCGCGGCTCGGATCGACGGGTTCCGCCGGAGGCAGTACCGCTCGCTGCTCGCGGTCGATCGGGCGGTCGGCGAGATCGTCGATGCGCTGAAGGCGAGCGATCGGCTCTCGAACACGCTGATCGTCTTCACGGCAGACAACGGGATGCTGTGGGGCGAGCACCGCTGGGACGCGAAGCTCGTTCCGTACGAGGAGAGCATCCGCGTGCCGTTCGTCCTGCGGTTCGATGCGGCGATCCGCGCGCCGAGGACGGACGAGCGCCTGGTCCTGAACGTCGACCTGGCGCCGACGTTCGCCGACCTCGCGGGCATCGCGGCTCCGGCGGCCGAGGGGCGGAGTCTCTTGCCGCTGCTCGACGACAGCGGCGGTCGGGCGTGGCGGAACGACTTCCTCCTGGAGCACATGCAGAAGGGGGCCGGCGGCGTGCCCACGTACTGCGGCGTCCGTACCGAGCGACACGTGTTCGTTCGCTACGTGACGGGCGAGGAGGAGCTCTACGATCTCGCGCGAGACCCCGCCCAGCTCGAGAACCTGGCCGACGACGCTGGTTCCGCGGAGCTCCGACGCGAGCTCCTTCGGCGCCTGCGCGAGCTCTGCGATCCCGCCCCGCCAGGGCTCATCCTCTAGGCGTGCCTCGAGCCGGTCGTCCGCCCGCCGTCTCCGCGCCACGTAGAGGTATAACCGGCCCCCCTGCTCCGACGGTCGATGACCTGGTGAGTGTGCCCGCGATCTCGAGGAAGTCGCCCATGTCGAGCGCCCAGGTGCGACGTTCGTCGGGGGCGATGATCCCCGCAGCTTGAGGTAGCCGACTCGCTCGTCGGTGACCCAGATCACCCCGTCCCCCGGCATAGACAGCCAGATCGACGCCGCCTCGGTCCGAGTCGACCTGGAGCACGGGCTAGCCGATCGCGGCCGCTCGAACCACATCCAGCAGGTCGTCGATCAACGTCTTGTGCTCGTTCGGGTCGCTGCCCAGGGTCTGCACCGAGACCACCTCACCCGTTCGAGGGAAGGCGACGAGCGTCGCGACGATGCCCGGCCCGATGCCGTCGTGGCCGATCGCCGGCACGCCGAACCCTACGTCCACGAAGGCGTTCTCGCTCGACATTTCGAACGTGCCGAGGCCGTAGAACTGGCCCTCGTAGTCATCGAAGTCGGTCATCGCGCGCAGCGACGCGGCGGACAGGACCGAACCGCCGTAGAGCTCGTAGCCCCAGCGCGCCAGCGAGGCGGGGTCGGACTCGACCAGCGCTCCGTCTGCGGCCAGCGCGTTGCGCACCGGGTAGCGCAGGCCGCCGAGGCCGGGGTGGTGCAAGACGTCCGAGCGGAGGACCTCCCAGAGCGACCGACCGGTCACGTGCTCGATGATCGAGCCGAGCAGCACGTAGTTCACGCTCGCGTAGCTGAAGGTCGAGCCGGCCGGGAACGCCGTCTCCGGGAGCATCTCCACGAGCTCGGGGATGGTGCACCCGCCTTCGCAGGACGCAGGATCGTCGATGCCACTGCGCATCCCGAGCATCTCCCGGATCGTGGCCCCGTTTGCATCGTAGCCGCCCAGCTCCGGGGGAAGATGGTCGGCGGCGGGGTCGTCGAGGCCGATCGCTCCCTCATCGACCAGGCGCAGCACCTGGGCGGCCGTTACGGTCTTGCCAATGCTGGCGATCTGGAGGGGCGAGCCCGTCGTCAAGGGGTTCCCCTGGGCGATCCCCGCCGCCCCGGACCAGTGCCCCGCGTCCCCGACGCTCACCGCGGCCGAGATACCGCCGAACTCCTCGACCGCCTCGTCGATCACCCCCTGCAGCGAGGCGACGACCCGCTCACTGAACGGCTGGTCGGGGAACGCGGGGAAGTCCCCAAGCGTGATGGCCGGGGAGGGCGACGGGCTCGAGGCCGCCGTGCTTGCGTCCACCGTCGTCGAGGGCTCCGCCGGGGTCGTGCTTGGCTCCGAAGAGCCGGTGCAGCCCGCGGTCAGAATCGCCAGAGGCCACACGAGGGTCCGACGCGTGCCCGAAGCGATGGCATTCCTCCGAGTCATCCACATCCCGCTTTCTTGCGTTCGTGCGGTTGATCCGGCGTGGATGGTGCTAACGGCAGGCGGGATCGTAGGGGAGGCCCGGCAGGAACTCCTCCCACTCCTCGCGCGTCAACGTTCGGTTGGCGATCGCGCAGGCGCGCCGCTCCCAGGACCCTGGATCTATGTCCCAGACTGCTCCTTCGCCGTTGCTCGCCGCGGTCAGCAGATGATGCCCGTCGGGGGACACGTCGAGCGTCGTCCTGCCGCTGCCGGCAGTGAGCGTCGGACCGTACTGGCTTCCTGTGGCGACGTCCCAAAGGGACGCCCCGCTCTCAAAGCCGGAGACGGCGAGGGTCCGGCCGTCCGGGCTGAACTCGAGGCTGAACGCTCCGGTGCCGGCCAGGTCGAGCTTGTGGAGGAGCGTCCCGGTGCGGACGTCGACGAGGCGGACGACGGGGTGGCCGCCACCCATCGCCAGCGTGCGCCCGTCGGGGCTGAGCGCCACGAAGAAGTCTGGGGAAT
>DASTBT010000011.1:0-4722 GCA_035711865.1 Actinomycetota bacterium | reverse complement strand
AACCCGCACGAGCTGCCCATGAGCATCTACGAGCTGCACCTCGGCTCCTGGCGCCCCGGGAAGGGGTACCGCGACGTCGCGGACGAGCTCATCGAGTACCTGCAGTGGCTGGGCTACACGCACGTGGAGTTCATGCCCCTCGCGGAGCATCCGTTCGGCGGGTCGTGGGGCTACCAGGTCACCGGGTACTTCGCGATCACCTCGCGCTTCGGCAGCCCCGACGACCTCAAGTACCTCATCGACCGGCTGCACCAGGCCGGCATCGGCGTGATCATGGACTGGGTGCCGGGCCACTTCCCGAAGGACGAGTGGGCGCTCGCGCGCTTCGACGGCGACGCGCTGTACGAGCACCCCGACCCCCGCCGCGGCGAGCAGAAGGACTGGGGCACGTACGTCTTCGACTACGGCAACCCGCGCGTGCGCAACTTCCTCGTCGCCAACGCCCTGTTCTGGCTCGAGGAGATGCACGTCGACGGGCTCCGGGTCGACGCCGTGGCATCCATGCTGTACCTCGACTACTCCAGGCAGGAGGGCGAGTGGGCGCCGAACGAGTACGGGGGGCGCGAGCACCTCGAGGCGATCGGGTTCCTGCAGGAGGCGACTGCCACGGCGTACAAGCGCAACCCCGGCATCGTCATGATCGCCGAGGAGTCGACGTCGTGGCCCGGCGTCACCGCACCGACGTCGTCGGGCGGGCTCGGCTTCGGGTTCAAGTGGAACATGGGCTGGATGCACGACACACTCCAGTACATCTCGAAGGATCCGATGTATCGCGCGCACCACCACAGCGACCTCACCTTCTCGTTCCTCTACGCGTTCAGCGAGCACTTCGTGCTGCCGATCAGCCACGACGAGGTCGTGCACGGCAAGGGATCGCTGATCCGCAAGATGCCCGGCGACCATTGGCAGCAGCTCGCCAACGTGCGCGCGTACCTCGCGTACATGTGGGCGCATCCCGGCAAGCAGCTGCTGTTCATGGGGCAGGAGTTCGGGCAGTTGAGCGAGTGGAGCGAGGAGCGCGGGCTCGACTGGTGGATCCTCGACCAGCCGACGCACCGGCAGCTCGCCGAGTTCGTCGGGCAGCTCAACCGCTCCTACCGGTCGGCACCGCAGCTGTGGCAACTCGATGATGACGCGGCCGGCTTCGAGTGGGTCGAGGGGGGCGCCGCCGCCGAGAACGTCATCGCGTTCCTCCGCTACGACCGCGAACGGCAGCCGTTGCTGTGCGTGGTGAACTTCGCGGGCCGCCCGCACGACGGGTTCCGGCTCGGCCTGCCGTTCGCCGGGCGCTGGCGTGAGGTGCTGAACTCGGATGCCGCGGAGTTCGGCGGGTCCGGTGTCGGCAACCCCCACGGGGTCGTCGCGACCGATGACCCGTGGGCGGGCCGGCCGGCGTCGGGCGTGTTCGCACTCCCGCCGCTCGCCGTGGTGTGGTTCACCCTCGACCAGACGGACGGTCCCTGAGCCTGTCCAAGGGTCCTGCGCATCTGCGGGTCGAGGAGGCGCGCAGCGCCGTCTCGAGACCCAGCGCCGTCAGTACAGCAGGCTCGTGAGGCGCCGCCGGGCCGCCGCGACACGCGGATCCTCCGTGCCGACGACCTCGAACAGCTCGACGAGGCGCTCGCGCACCCGGGTCTTGCCTTCGGGGTCGAGCTTCGGGAAGAGCGTGAGCAGGCGGTCGAAGGCGTCGTCGATGTGGCCGCCCGACAGGTCGAGATCGGCCACGTCGAGCTGCGCGTCGAGGTCGTCGGGCGCGGATGCCGCGGCTCCGCGGATCTCGTCGAGCGTCTTGCCCTGCAGACGCGCCAGCAGGTTGACCTGGGCGAGGCCGGCGACCGCCAGCGAATCACGCGGATCCTGCGCCATGGCCGTGCGATATGCGGATGCCGCGGCGGCGAAGTCGCCACGTTCGATCGCGTCGTACGCCTCCTGGTGCAGCGGCGGCAGCGGCTCCTCGACCGGCTCGGCGACTTCGCCCTCGGTGCCGTCGGCCTCGATGCGACCGGACACCCCGTGCTGCGCGCCCAGTTCGAGCAGCTGGTCGAGGACCTGGTCGATGACGTCGTCGGGCTGCACACCCGCGAACAGCGGCACCGGCTGACCGGCGACGACGGCCACGACCGTGGGAATGGACTGCGCCTGGAACGCCTGCACGATCTGGGGGCTCCGATCGGCCTCCACCTTCGCCAGTGCGACGCGTCCCTCGCGGGCGCGCACGAGTCGCTCCAGCGTCGCCACGAGCGCCGACGACTGCTCGCTCCAGGAGGCCCACAGCACGACGATGACCGGGACGGTTCGCGAGAGTTCGAGCGCGGAGTTGAAGCCCGCGTCATCCGTCTCGAACACCAACCGATCGCCACCCCCGGGGCCCTGAGACGACTGCTCGGGACGCTGCACGAGCGCCGACAGGTCGACGGCGCCGCGAAGGCCGTTGGCTGGGGTGGGGTCGGTCACGGTACCTCCGAAGCTCCGATGAGGCTCTCGGACCAACCGAGGAGCCGGATCTGCTCGTCCGAGCCGACACTCGGGACGTAGAACAACAACTGGACGCCGATGACGCGCTGCACGCCCTTCGCGCTCTTCTCGGTGAACCCCGACAGTGCTCCACCTGGAGCGCCGGCCTCGAACCCGATCGTACCGCCGTTCGTCGGGGTCACCTGCTCGGTCTGGTCGATCGAGACACTGACGAGGGCGCCGGAATCGTTCGTGGCCAGTGCGACGGTCGGGCTGTCGCCGACGACGTTGGAGAACGTGATGGCGGCCTCCTTGCCCGCGAGCGAGTCTCGAATCGCCTGCTGGCCGACGACGCCGAGCTGCTCGCGAAGCACGTCGCCCTCGGGGTCGAACATGGTCGCGAACTCGGAGTCGTCGCCCTTCAGCAGCACGTCGGCGTAGGCGGCGCCGACCTGACCCGGAGGCATGACGAGGCCCTTGAACTCGGGCGAGATGAGCGGTGAGCCGATGGATGCCGGGGCGACCTCGGGCACGTCGGCATCGGGCGCGAGCGACATCGCGTAGACGATCTTGTAGTTCTCACGCGGGGTCGCCTGCTGGAGCACGAGGGCCGTGGGCGCCACGGTCGGGTCCTCGGAGTTCTTCGCGATGGTCAGCACCGTGCGGCCGGACGCGGGCCAGCCATCGACCTGCTGCGGAAGCGTCAGGGTGAGCGGCGACGCCGGGATCGCGATCGGTGCCGGCTGGTCGGGCAGCGTGGCCCGGATCGCGTAGTTCGCGACACGCGCTTCGAGCGCGGGGCCGGTGAAGCGCTCAGCGGCTGCCGTGGCGTCCATGGCCGTGTCGGTCTCGGTCGTGAACACGGCGATCCGGCGCATGATCCGCTCCATCTGCGGAACGCTCACGGCAGGCGCCATCTCGCCCTCATCCGCCTCGCCGTCGGCGGCCGCGTCGGGGTCGTCCGAAGCCTCGGGCGTGGGGGTGGCGGTGGCGGGAGCGGATGACGCGGGCGGCTGGTCGAAGCTCGGCCAGTAGTCGGCCGAGCACGCGCTGAGCGCCACGGCGGGGATCACGACGAGCGGGAGGATCACCACGCGCTTGGCACGGCCGATGGCGCGTCGACCGCCGCCCGTCACCTGGCTCCGTCGCATCGACGGCTTGGGCGCACTCGGCAGCTTGCCCTTGGGCAGGTTGCGACGGGGACCGCGTGAGCGACGGTGATGCACGAACCCCGAGATGAGCAGGGCGATCCCGACGAGGAACACGAGCGCGCCACCGGCGATCAGCGGGCCCGCCCACGGCGTCGAGTTGTCGATCGGCCACGCGAGTTCCAGGTCGCTCGGCGCGGGCGCGGTGCCGTCGCTGGCGACCAGCACCGAGATGTCCTCGGGAACGTCGATCGTGGTGGTGATCGGTCCTTCGTCGCTGAACTCGTCGAGCCAGAGATCGGAGCCGGCCGGGGAGTCGGCGGGGTCGGCCGACCCGGCAGCCGAGGCGTCGGGAGTTGCGGGCGCCGGCGTCGCGGGCGGCGTGGTGGCCGGAGGGGTACCGGTGTCTTCGGACTCGTTCGTGACGAGCTCGCTCGTGAGCTCCTGCGTCTCGATGTCGTAGCCGACCGAGACGTACTCGGCATCACCGAGCCACGCGGCGACGTCGGAGCTGCGCCCGTACGACACGAACACGGTGTCTGCGCCCGAGACGCTGAGCGTCTGCTTGCCGGGCTGGGCGGCGAGGGCTTCGGGCTCGATGACCGTGTATGCCGCGTCCTCCTGCACCTCGATCGAGAGTGCGACCCGGTCGGGGTCGAGGAACACGGTGCGCTGGGCGATACCGAACCCGATCAACACGGCCGCGGCGACGAACGCCACGATGGCGAGGGCGAATCGCACGAACAATACCTCCGGTGCCGCATCGAGCGGCGTCGAACAAAGACATTCCACACTACCGGCGCTGTCTGGGAGTCTCCTAACGTTCGCCTGTGGACGAGCGCACACCCGGCGGGCGCGGTGCCCATAGAATCGACACATCCCGCGCGCCCCCCACGAGCGCGGGTCAGAGCCCGGAGGAAGAATGGCCGTCGAAGAGACCGAGTTCACGCAGGTGTTCCGCGGATACGACAAGGACGAGGTCGACAAGAGCCTCAACGCGCTTCGCCGCGACATCATCACCGCGAACACCAAGATCGCGGAGCAGGGCAAGGAGCACAAGCGGCTGCTCGCCCGCATCGAGGAGCTCACCGCTGAGCTCGAGGAGGTCGGCAGCCCCACG
>DASTBT010000010.1:0-15534 GCA_035711865.1 Actinomycetota bacterium | reverse complement strand
GAAGATGATGTCCACCGTCACGCCGTCACGCCGTGCCTTGTGGAGCCAGTGCTCGTTCTCGGTCCACGTCTCGAAGCCACGAGCGGCCAGCGCCTCGAGCACCGACCGCACCGCGTCGGGCCGTACGAACACGTCGATGTCGGTGGTGCCTCGGTCCCTGCCCCACACCGTGGATGCAACCCCCCCGATCATGAGGAACGGGATGCCGACGTCCCGAAGCGAACCGACGGCATCGTCGAGCACCCCGAGCAGCGCATCCTCGTCGGTGATCGGTGACGCGGGCGCCACCATGGCGGTCTCCTTGCTCACGGCACCTCCGGACGGAAGGTCGAGGAGGTACCCGGCACCAGCCGGTGACAAACGCGAGGTCGCGGCCGTGTCCAGAGCGGGCCCGGCTCCGTTGACACCGCGCACGAACCCTGGATACGGTCGCATCCGCGATCCCGACCTGAGGGGTAGGAATCAGCGTGATCCGCACACGGACCGCCGGGCTGGTTGGAGCCATGATCCCGTCGCGCCTGTGCTGTCGAGCGGTCGCTCGCGGCGCCTCGAGCGCCCGGGTACGCGCGCGGACCTGATCCCCTCCACCACAGATCGCCTGGGCCGCCGCCACGGCGGCCTTTCGCGTTTCCCGGAACAGACACCGGAGCCACCGATGACCGACAACGAGATCCCCGCTGCTCGGACCCCTCGTCGCCGCGGCGAAGGCCAGTGGGGCCTTGGATATCGCGAGCCGCTGAACACGGCCGAGCAGATCAAGAAGGAAGACGACGGGCTCAACGTGCGCGAACGTATCGAACGCATCTACGCGCCCGGCGGCTTCCGATCGATCGGCAAGCAGGACCTGCGCACCCGCTTGCGGTGGTGGGGTCTGTACACCCAGCGGAAGCAGGGCGTTCCCGCCGAACGGACGGGCAGCGCGGAGCCCGAGGATCTCGAGGACGAGTTCTTCATGATGCGCATCCGCATCGACGGCGGCCGGATGAACGCCGAGCAGGTCCGCGCGATCGCCTGGGCGAGCGAGCGGTTCGGCCGCGACGTCGCCGACGTGACCGACCGGCAGAACGTGCAGCTGCATTGGATCCGCATCGAGGACGTTCCCGCGATCTGGGAGCGCATCGGGTCGGTGGGGCTCTCCACCCAGGAAGCCTGCGGCGACACCCCGCGGGTGATCCTCGGTTGCCCGCTGGCCGGGGTGACCGCCGCAGAAGTGTTCGACGCCACGGGCGACGTCCGAGCGGTGGCCGAGCGGTTCATCGGTGACCCGGCGTTCTCGAACCTGCCGCGCAAGTACAAGACGTCGATCAGCGCGTGCGAGGCGGGCTGTACGAATCACGAGATCAACGACGTCTCGTTCGTCGGGGTCCGGGGCTCCGATGGCGAGCTCGGGTACGACCTGCAGGTCGGCGGAGGCCTCTCGACCAATCCGATGTTCGCGCAACGGCTCGGTGCGTTCGTGCCGCGGGAGCGGGTCGCGGAGACGTGGGCCGGGGTCACGGGCGTGTTCCGTGAGTACGGCTACCGGCGATCGCGCAACCACGCTCGATTCAAGTTCCTCGTGAAGGATTGGGGGCCCGAACGGGTGCGCGAGGTGCTCGAGTCCGAGTTCCTTGAGCTCGGGCCGCTGCCCGACGGGCCCCCGCCCGCCGCGGCCCCGATGGGAGATCGCGAACACGTGGGTCTCATGCCGCAGCGCGACGGACGGGTGTCGGTGGGTTTCGCTCCCCGTGCCGGCCGCATCGCCGGGCACCAGCTGCGGCTCGTCGCCGAGCTCGCCGAGATGTACGGAAGCGGTTCGGTTCGGGCGACCGCCCAGCAGAAGCTCGTGATCGTCGACGTCGAAGCGAACCGTGCCGACCGGCTGATCGAGCGACTCGACGAGCTCGATCTGCGCGCCAGCGGCAGCTCGTTCCGGCGTTCGACGATGGCCTGCACCGGCATCGAGTTCTGCAAGCTCGCGATCGGTGAGACGAAGGGCCGGGCCGCGTGGCTCACGAGCGAGCTCGAGGCACGATTCCCCCGATCCGACGAGGATGTGCGCATCCACGTGAACGGCTGCCCGAACTCGTGTACGCGGTTCCAGGTGGCCGACATCGGGCTGATGTCGGCGTTGCGCGCACGGCCCGACGGCAGGAAGAGCGACGCGTTCCTCGTGCATCTCGGCGGCACGATGGGCGACGGCGCGGCCTTCGGGCGGAAGGTTCGCGGGGTGAAGCTCTACGCCGAAGACGCCGCCGACTACGTGGAGCTGCTGTTGCGCCGCTACCGGCAGCAGCGGGCCGACGACGACACGTTCTCCTCGTTCGTGAACGCCCTCGACGACGACGGGCTCGCACGGTTCGCCGAGCCGGCCAGCGCCCACGGGGAGCTGCGATGAACGTGCGAGCCGTGCCCTTCTACTGCCCGTTCTGCGGCGAGCAGGACATCCGCCCCGACGACGCCGGCGAGCGGGCCTGGCGGTGCGAGTCGTGCGAGCGCGGCTTCGACCTGACGGCGATCGATGTGGGAGGCGAGCGCTGATGGCCGACGCCGACCCGAGGGCCCCCTGGCACGAGCCGGCGATGCCCGTGCTCGACGAGGAAGCCTCGTGGGTGCACGAGGCCGCGGAGCGGTTCGAGCACACCCGTGCAGAAGAGCTGCTCGAGTGGGCGCTCGACAGCTTCCATCCCAGACTCGCGATCAGCGCGGCCGGGGGCGTCGACGGCATGGCGCTGATCGACATGGCGTGGCGACTGAACCCCGGCGTGCGGGTGTTCACCTTGGACACCGGCCGACTGCCGCCCGAGACCTATGCGCTGTTCGAGGAGATCCGGGAGCGCTACGGCATAGCCGTGGAGTTCGAGTACCCGGATCCGGCCGCGATCGGGCCCCTCGTCGATCGTGAAGGTCCGAACCTCATGTACCGGAGCGTCGACCTGCGCATCGCGTGCTGCAACGTGCGGAAGGTCGAGCCGCTCCGCCGCAAGCTCATCACGCTCGATGCCTGGATCGCCGGGCTCCGCCGCGAGCAGTGGGCCTCTCGCCGCAACATCGCCAAGGTCGAGCTCGACCGCGACCACGGCGGCATCGTGAAGCTGAACCCCCTCGCGGACTGGACCTTGGGCCACGTCTGGGACTACGTGAAGCGCCACGAGGTTCCCTATCACGAGCTCTTCGACCATGGGTACGCATCGATCGGGTGCGCACCGTGCACCCGTCCGGTGCAGCCGGACGAGCCGGAGCGCGCCGGCAGGTGGTGGTGGGAGCGGGACACGGCGAAGGAGTGCGGCATCCACTGCAGCGTCGAGCTCGTCGGCTCGAAGAGCGACCGCGAGAAGACCGAGGCCGTCGTGGACGGGAGCCGCTGATGCCCTTCGGCTACCCGGCGATGCTCGAGCTCCGTGGACGCCGCTGCGTCGTGATCGGCGACGAGGCGGTGCGCGAGGAGAAGGTGGAGGGGCTCCTCGCCGCGGGCGCCGACGATGTACTCGTCGTGGCGACCGGACCGCATCCCCGCCTCGACGAACTCGCCCGTCTCGAGGGTGTCGCCGTGGTACGACGGCATTGGCGTGTCGGCGACCTCGATGGCGCGTTCCTCACGGTCGCTTCGAGTCGCTCGCCTGCCGAGCGGGACACGATCGCCCGCGAAGCGCGGTTGCGACGGGTGCTCGTGAACGTCATGGACGACATCCCGAACTGCGACTGGTCGGCTCCGAGCGTCGTACGCCGCGGGGAGCTCGTGATCGCGATCGCGACCGGCGGCGCCTCGCCCGCGCTGGCGAAGAAGATCCGCGAGCGGCTCACGACAGAGTTCGGCGAGGAGTGGGCGGAGGTGCTCGCGGCCGTGCGCACGGTACGAGCCGAGACGATGACGCTGCTGCCCGACTTCCCGATCCGGGCCGCGAGATGGAACGAGGCGCTCGACCTCGACGAGGCGGCCGAGCTGGTGCGGGCCGGCCGAAGCGACGAGCTCGCCACGCGCCTGCGTGACCGACTGCTCCAGGGACCGCGGGCATGACCGGCCGGGTCGTGCTCGTCGGCGCCGGCCCGGGCGATCCCGAGCTGATCACGGTGAAGGGCGGGCGGGCGCTCGCCGCCGCCGACGTGGTCGTCTACGACCGCCTGGTCGCACCCGCGCTGCTCGACCTCGCTTCGCAACGCGCCGAACGCGTGTACGTCGGCAAGGAGCCGGGCCGCCAGGCGATGAGCCAAGACGAGATCGGCGCCATGCTCGTGCGGGAGGCCTCGGCCGGGCGCCTGGTCGTGCGGCTGAAGGGCGGCGACCCGTTCGTGTTCGGCCGCGGGGGCGAGGAGCTGATGGCATGCGCCGCGGCCCGGGTGCCGGTGGAGATCGTGCCGGGCGTGACCAGCGCGACCGCGGCGCCTGCTGCCGCGGGTATCCCGCTCACACATCGGGGCATCGCGCGTTCGTTCGCTGTGGTCACCGCATCGACGGCCCACGCCGAAGACACGGTCGAGCTCGGCCGCATGGCGACCGCCACCGACACCCTGGTCGTGCTGATGGCCTCCGGGAAGCTCGCCGAGACCTGCCGGAGGTTGATCGACGGCGGTCGGCCACCATCGACCCCGGCCGCGATCGTGCAGTGGGCATGGACCGAGGACCAGCGCACGATCACGGGGTCTCTCGCCGACCTCCCGACCCTCGCCGCGGCAGCGAACGTCGGCCCGCCCGCCACGCTGGTGGTCGGCGACGTCGTCTCCGTAGGGAGTTACCGGGGGCGGGACCGGGCTCGGCGTGACCTCCATTCGGCCAACGCTCCTCGGCCCTTCACCAGGTGAGCGTCTTCCGCGTGGTGCAGAGCGTCACGCGGGGAGTCGACGGCACCCGCCCCCTTCGAGCGGAAGTCCTTCCGGGGGTCTCCCGTAGTCGTCGTTCTCGGCAGTTCGGCCATGCTCAGTCGAAGAGACTGACGCCCCCCGGCCCGACGAGCAACCCCAACACGATCAGCACGATGCCCCACAGAACCCCGCCGCGGACGATCGTGATGATGCCGAAGACCACCAGCACCGCCGCGATGATCCACAGGATCGTGTCGGTCGTGCCCTCGTTCCCACCGTTCTGAGCGAGCAACGCAAGTCCTGCGCTCAACATGGAAAGCCCCTCCTCCGTGCACGTCGGTCGTGCATCCGCGAGGCGTTGTTCCCCGAGGGGGCCGGTCCGTAAACCACGTCTCCTCGACCGGAGACATTCTCGCTCACGTAATCTCGGCGTCGTGAGCTCAGAGCATGCGCGAGCGCGGGATCCAGAGCATCCTCGATCACCGGGCGTCGGTCGCGCCGAGCCACCGCACATCACGAGCGCGCAGGAGGCGTCGGGCGAGATCCGGGTCGCGGTCCACTCGAAACGCCGCGCCATCGTCGTCCGGCTCGCCTTCCTCCTCGTCTCGGCGATCGCGCTCTACATCTTGTGGCCGAGCTTGCTCAGCGTGCTCCAGGCATGGCCGCAGCTGTTGGACCTCGATCCGATCTGGTTCGTGGCGATGTTCCTGCTCGAGGCGGCGAGCTTCGTCTGCATCTGGGAATTGCAGCGCATCGCGCTCGGCACGCATGCGTGGTTCGGGGTCGCCACGGCGCAGCTCGCCTCCAACGCGTTCAGCCGGGTGGTGCCCGGCGGCGCCGCGGCGGGAGGCGCGCTGCAGTGGCGCATGTTGACCGACTCCGGCGTCGACGGTGCGAAAGTCGCCACCGCGGTCACGGCGACGTCGTTCATCAGCACCGGCATCCTGTTCGTGCTCCCGCTGCTCGCCGTCCCCTCGGTGTTGCTCGGTCGCCCGGTGCCCGGCGGGCTCGCGCAAGCCGCCTGGTTCGGCGGGGGGGTCTTCGTGTTGGGTTTCCTGCTGGGGTGGCGGCTCATGACCCACGACAGCCTGCTGCGTGCGATCGCACGAGGCGTGCAGTGGTTGCGCACCCGCTGGCATCACGGGGGGTCGCCGGTCACCGATCTTCCGGAACGCCTCATCGTGCAACGCGATGAGATCCGAGACATCCTGGGCGACACGTGGTGGAAGGCGCTGCTCGCGGCGCTCGGCAACCGGTTGTTCGACTACCTCGCGCTGCTCGCAGCGATCACGGCGGTCGGTTCACACCCTCGGCCGACGCTCGTGCTGCTCGCCTACTCGGCCTCGATGGTGCTGGCGATGATCCCGATCACGCCCGGGGGCCTCGGGTTCGTGGAAGCGGGACTCACGGGTCTGCTCGCGCTGGCGGGCGTCGCGGCAGGCGATGCGGTGTTGGCGGTCCTCGCGTATCGCCTCGTCTCGTTCTGGCTCCCGCTGCCGGCGGGCGCGGTCGCCGCGTTCCTGCATCGGCGCCGGTACCGAGGTCGCGAGATCGCGGAAACGACCGGCTGAGGCCGGCCGGGGTCCCCCAGCCGGTCCTTCCCCGTTCGGACCACACCGTCGGCCGATGTTCACGGCCGAGACGACCCGTCCTCCCCATGCGGCGATGTGCGCGCCGACCGCACGATGGATGGAACCCTGCCCCGGTGGGACGGGGCCGGGGACACCCGGTCGGCTCCCCATGCAGGGCCGGCGAACCCGGTCCGGGGGAGCCTCGAGAGGAGGGGTCACATGTACCGACGATCGATCGGCCTGGCGGCAGCGATCCTGCTCATGGCCATGGTCGTTCCGGCCCAGGGCGCGCCCGGGTCGGACCCCGATGTGGGTGCCGGCGCCGACGTCGGCGTACGCCATCTCGGGCCCGACGTGAAGGCGCCCGAGCTTCGGCTGGCGCGGGCCCGGCGGGAGGTCGCTCGGGAGATCAGACGATCCGAGGCCACCACCGCCCAGGCGCTGCCCACGGTCGGCGAGATGAAGCTGTGGCCCACGATCGACTTCGTGACCGGCGCGTTGGACTTCAAGGAGTTCACGCTCCGCGGCATCGGCGACAACATCGAGGTCTGGGTGCTGAGCGGTTCCGACATGGTGTCGACGGGCACCGATTTCCCGGCCGGCGATTGCCGCAACGACGTCCGCACCGAGATCACCGAGGACCAGGTGCAGTACCTGATCGACGAGTTCGACGGGAACATCTACCCGAAGGAGTCGCAGGCGTTCAGCGTGCCCCCGGAGCGTGACGGCACCAACTCCGCCGCCGAGGACCTGGGGTTCGATGCGGATTACTACGAGGGCGACGGCGACGACATCGTGGTCCTCGTCGACAACGTGCGCGACGAGAACTTCTACGACACCGACAACCAGAACTCGTTCTCGTACGTGGCGGGCTTCTACACGTCCTTCTTCGACGAAGTGGTGCTCGATCGGCTGACCATGACGATCGACGCGTGGGACTGGCTGCATCGGACGGGTGCGAACCCACCGCACGAGCCCACCGAGGACCCGTGCACGAGCGCGCCCGCGCGGCCGTTCCTCTACGAGGGCGTCTTCGCGCACGAGTACCAGCACCTGCTGCAGCACTACGTGGACGGGAACGAGACGGTCTGGGTGAACGAAGGGCTGTCCGACTGGGCCCAGACCCTGACGGGCTATGTCGACCCGAGCATCCCGATCACGGACCTCGGATACGACAGCCACATCCAGTGCTTCCTCGGCTATCTCGGCGTGCAGAGCGATTTCAACCCGATCCCACGGCAGGGCGGCCCAGAGAACTCCCTGACCCTGTGGGGCGATCAGACCGACTTCGAGTCGGAGGTGCTCTGCGACTACGGCGCCGCGTACACGATGATGGAGTACTTGGCCGACCGGTTCGGCGCGGACTTCATGGGTGAGTTCCATCGTGACCCGCTGCACGGACTGGAGAGCCTGCAGGCCCTCACGCAGGCAGCGGGGAGCTATCGATCGATCGACGAGCTCATCGATGAGTGGGCCGCGACCGTTGCCCTCGACGGCATCCTCGACGATCGGCCGAAGCTGAACGGGGGCGATCCGGCCGACTTCCAGGTCGCCACGCTCGACGCCACGATCAACTGGGAAACGGACCAGGCCTACAGCTCACCGGGTGCCCCGCCGAACGGGTCGGACTACGTGCGGCTGCGTGACGCGTCGGGGTATCTCGGTGCGGGTGACATCGACAGCATCGAGTTCGCCGGCGTGCCGCAGTTGCCGACGCTTCCGATCGAGTGGGTCGTCGACGCGAACCCACCGGCCCAGGCCGGCGACCCGGCGTTGTTCTCCGGCACCGGCGACAACCTCGACCGAGCGATCGTCCGGGAGGTCGATGTCCCCAGCGGCTCACCGGCCCTGACGTTCGAGGCGAACTGGAGCCTCGAGGACGGGTTCGACTACGCCTACGTGCAGGTCTCGACCGACGACGGCGAGACCTACGAGTCGATCGAGTGCTCGGGTCAGGTGCCGGGCGGCGGTCCCCTGGGACCGGCGTTCAACGGCGAGAACGGCGCGTTCGTGCCCGTGTCGTGCGATCTGTCGGCGTTCGCCGACCAGACCGTCGTGGTCTCGTTCCGTGTCGTCACCGACGGGAGCTTCTTCCTCGACGGCATCTGGGTCGACGACGTGGCGATCGGCGGCACGGCGCTGTCCGACGGGTCGACGCTCGAAGGATGGGACTCACCGACCGAGTTCAATCCGATCGAGGTCGAGAGCTACACCGTGCGGCTCGTGGCGAACCGCGACGGGAAGCGTGCGTGGATCGGCGAAGTGCCGCTCGACGCCGACTTCAGCGGCTCGCTTCGTGGCGGGCAGCTGCGCGATGCGATCGGCACCCAGGCTGAGCTCGTGGCGGCGATCGTCACCTACCACGACTCCACCGAGTCGATCGGACAGTACGCGCCGTACACGTTGAGCGTGAACGGCGTCGAACAACCCGGCGGCTGAGCCACGGGAGGGAGGGGGCGGCTCCGGCCGCCCCCTCGTCCGGCGTCACCGCGACTGGTCCGCCAATCCTCTTCGACCATCGCGTACACGACCATGTCGTAGTAGCCGCCGAGCCCCTTGCCGCCGCCGCCCTCGAGCCCCTCCTGCCGGTAGCCGAGCCGCTCGGGCACCGCGCGGCTCCGCACGTTCCCGACCCCCGCACGGATGATCGCCCGGTGCACTCCCACGTGTTCGAAGGCGAGGCGGGTGAGCTCCCGAGCCGACCGGGAGATCAGTCCCCGACCCTCGAACGAGGAGCTGATCCAGTAGCCGATCTCTGCCGTGGTGCGGAAGGGTCCCACGAGAGCCCGATGCCGCCGGCGAGCTCGTCGACCACGAAGATGCCGCAGCCCTCCAGCCCCTCGGACTCACCCACGACTTTCTCGAGCCACGCTCGTTGGTCCTCGATCGACGTCGTGCCCTCGACCCCACGCATCCATTCGCCGAGACGCTGGCGCTCTGCCTCGACGACCGACCAGATCGTGCCGAGGTCGTCCATCGTGTAACGGCGCACGGACGCGCCGTCACCGAGGTCGATGGGCAGCGGATCGCCGCCGGAGGTCACGATCCCGCGGCGCCGGTGGCTTCGCGCTTCTGACGCTCTTCCTCTTGCAGCACGCGTCGCAGTACCTTGCCGATCAGCGTCTCCGGCAGTTCGTCACGGAACTCGATGTCCTTGGGCACCCGGTAGCCGGCCAGGCCCTGGTCGGGATCGCGACACCACGCCGTGATCTCCTCAGCGGTCGCGGTCTCGCCCGGCTTCAGCACGATGAACGTCTTCACGCGTTCGCCGGTGGTCTCGTCGGGCACCCCGACGACGGCGCACTTCAGGATCTTCGGGTGATGGAACAGCACCGCCTCGACCTCGGTCGGGTACACGTTGAAGCCCGAGACGATGATCATGTCCTTGATGCGATCGACGATCCGGAAATACCCCTGTTCGTCCATGATCGCGACGTCGCCGGTGTGCAGCCATCCGTTCCGGATCATCAGCCCGCTCTCATCGGGACGGTTCCAGTAGCCGAGCATCACCTGCGGTCCCTTGATGCACATCTCGCCACGCTCTCCCTGCGGCACCTCACGGTCGGGTTCGTCGAGATCGACGAGCTTCACGTCGGTGTCGGGGATCGGCAGGCCGATCGAGCCTTCCTTGCGTTCGCCCACGAGCGGGTTCGCGTGCGTGACCGGTGAGCACTCGGAAAGCCCGTAGCCCTCGACCACCTTGCCGCCCCCGGTGATCTCCTCGAACCGCTTGGCCACGGCCATGGGAAGGGGCGCCGCTCCCGAGATGCAGGCCTTCAGCGCTCCGAGGTCGTGCTTGGGCGTGCGCGGATCCTGGTTCAGCGCGATGTACATGCGCGGCACGCCCGGGAACAACGTCGGCTTCTCCTTCGACATCGCCTTCAACGCCAAGTCGATATCGAAGCGCGGCAGCAGCACGAGCTTCGCGGCCTTCGTCATCGAGAAGTTCATCACCAGGGTGCCGAACGAATGGAAGAAGGGCAGCGCCGCCACGATCCCGTCCTCGCCCTGACGGACCACGTTCAGCCACGCCGCCGCCTGCATCGCGTTGGCCACGAGGTTCGAGTGCGACAGCATCGCCCCCTTGGAGAGCCCGGTCGTCCCCCCCGTGTACACGAGGGCCGCGACCTCGCCGACCGGGTCGTCGACCGTGGCCTCCGGTGGCACCGGTCCGGCCTGCTGCATCAGGTCGCCCCACCACCGAACCCGATGGCCAACCGGGATGAACGGCATCGGGGTGCCCGCCTTGCGGGCGTCGGCCCTGAACTTCAGCGGCGCCAGCCACTTGATGGGCGGCCTCATGTAGTGGTTCAGCTTGGCCGCGATCACTTCCCGCACGCCGGCGTCGTCGCGCACCCGCCCGAACCGGTGGTAGATCTGGTCGAGCACGATCATGAGCTTCGCGCCCGAGTCCTCGATCTGATGCTCCAGCTCTCGCTCCGTGTACAGCGGATTGTTCCCCACGGCGACGGCCCCGATGCGCTGACAGGCGAAGAACGCGATCACGTACTCGGGGCAGTTGGGCAGCAGCAGACCGACCCGGTCGCCCTTGTGCACCCCGAGCCCGGCGAGCACCGCGGAGAACCGCTCGACCTGAAGCAGGAGCTGCGCGTAACTCATGTGCGCCCCGAAGAACGCGAGTGCCGGCCTGTCCGGGAATCCTGCAGCTGCATTGCGCAGCAACGTGAACACGGACTCCTTCGGGAACGGCTCGAGCGAATGCGGCACGTCGGACGGGTACGAGGCGAACCACGGACGATGGTCGGTCATGGCGCGCATCATCGCACGCCCAAGCTGCGACTCGATATGGGGGTGCCCGGACTGAGTCGCGACCTCGGCGCTCGTCGCGCTCAGGCTCGGCGCATGAAGAAGAGCACGGCGGCCACGATCAGCGCGATCACGATCACCGTGCCGATGACTCCCATGTTCAAGGCAGCAAGCATGTCGATCCTCCTTCCTGAGGGGAGGCAGGGTTCCCTGGCCCGAGATCGCCAAACCGCGAGAGACTTACGGCGGTATCATCGCCAGGTGTTGCCAGAGGGGAGAGGTGGACCGATGCCGGAAAACGAGACGACCGCCGAGACGGTCGTGGAGGCTGCCTCGGTGTCTTCGGAGCGAACCGCCGATGCCATCGATCGGGCGGTGAAGAAGAACGACGATCCTGAGATGGCAGCGATCCTCGACGACGCCGCCGCGAACGCCGACACGACGGTCAGCCGGGTCGGATGGCTCCGACATGCGGTGCGCCGACTCTTCGGCCGTGATTGACCGTAGCGTGCCCACGCTCACGCTCTGGGCAGCCCTCCATCCGTCTTACGAGTCGATCTCCTCGTAGGAGGGCGGCTGCTTGCCGAACTCCTCGTAGTGCTCCCGCAGGTGCCGGTACACGCCCTCGCGGTCGCGATCGGGCAGAACCACCCCGCCCCGCGCGCCGGCAAGAACCTGCATCGCGGATCGAACGCCGCTCCACACGACCCTCACCCGCCCGTCGACGACCTCGTGGTGCGGGAGCTTGTACGCCTGCTTCTCCTGCGGTGGGTCGTGATCGACGTCTTCGGCCGGGTCGTACCAGGCATGGGCCTTGGCGAACGCATCCCAGCCTCCGCGCTCGATGATCGCATCGCCTTTGTCGGCCTCCGCCGTGCCGTGCCAGTCCCATCTTCGGCCCTCAGGCGCCTTGGGCGTGGTGTGCGGTTCGACGACGTGTCCCATGGGGTACACCTCCATCCGCTCTTGCATCCGCTCTCGGATGGGAGAGGTGATACCCATCCACGCGGCATCATGAACGCAGGGGACAGCGCCGGGAAGGCGACGAGGCGGCCGGGAGAGGACGCATGCCGACAGAGATCCATGACCGGAACGAGGTTCGGCGACTGATCGACGACGGCGTCCAGCTGGTCGACGTTCTGGGCGCCGACGAGTTCGCCGACGACCATCTTCCGGGGGCGGTGAACCTGCCGCTCCGGAAGCTCGAGAGCGAAGCCACCCGTGTCCTCGATCCGACGAGGCCCGTGCTCGTGTACTGCTTCGACTCCGCCTGAGACCTGAGTCCGCGGGCCGCGTGCCGGCTCGAAAGTCTCGGGTTCACCGACGTGTACGACTACGTCGACGGGAAGGCCGACTGGCTGGCCGCCGGGCTCCCGTCGGAAGGCTCGGAGCCGCGACGCGCGACCCTGCGCGACGTCGCGCGCCGCGACGTGCCCACATGCCGAAGGGACGAGCCGATCCACGAGGTCCGCGACCGGGTGCGCGCCGCCGGATGGGACGCATGCGTCGTGGTCGGCGACGACCGGATCGTGCTCGGCCTGCTCCGTGAGGAGGAGCTCGGGCGAGGCACGGACGAACGCGTCGAGCATGTGATGCGACCGGGCCCCAGCACGTACCGTCCGAACGTGCCCGTCGAGGAGCTCGTCGCGATCATGACCCAGAAGGACGTGCCGAGCTCGCCCATCACGACCTCGGACGGTCGTCTCGTCGGCCTGCTCGTGCGCGACGACATCGTGCGAGCGCCTGCCTCCGACTCACGGGCCTCCTCCTCGGAGCCGTCGTGACATGCCCGAGCTGACGACGCCAGCCGATATCGGCGACTACGCGCTGATCGGCGACACGCAGTCCGCCGCGCTCGTCTCCACCGGAGGTTCCATCGACTGGCTCTGCGTGCCGAGCTTCGACTCTCCCGCGTGCTTCGCCGCGCTCCTCGGTGACGAGCGGAACGGGCGTTGGCTGCTGCGGCCCGACGGCGAGGTCCGCCGATCGAGCCGACGCTACCGTGGCGACACGCTCGTGCTCGAGACGACCCACGAAACCGACGAGGGCGCGGTGATGGTCGTTGACTGCATGCCGCCGCGTGAGAACGAGGCCGACGTCGTTCGCCTGGTGCGAGGTCTCCGTGGCCGCGTGCGCATGTGCATGGAGATCGTGATCCGCTTCGACTACGGCTCGGTCGTGCCGTGGGTGCGTCGCACTCCGTCGGGGCTCAGCGCCGTCGCCGGACCGGACGCCCTCGAGCTTCACTCAAGGGTCGAGCTCGAGGGCCGGGACGAACGGACGTATGCGGGATTCGAGGTCCGTGAGGGGGACGAGATCGCCTTCTCCATGGTCTGGCACGAGGCGAGCGACCCCGCGCCTGCGCCGCTCGACCCGGGATGGGCGATCGCGCACACGGAACGGTACTGGGAGGAATGGGCCTCATCGTGCCGCTACACCGGACGCTGGCGCGACGCCGTCATGCGGTCGCTGATCACGCTCAAAGCGCTCACCTTCGCGCCGACGGGCGCGATCACCGCGGCACCAACGACGTCGCTCCCGGAATGGCCCGACGGTGCACGCAACTGGGACTACCGGATGTGCTGGCTCCGCGATGCCACGTTCACCCTGCTCGCCCTGCTCGATGCCGGCTTCGAGGATGAGGCCGTCGCGTGGCGCGACTGGTTGATGCGCGTCGTGGCCGGTCGCCCGTCGGAGCTGCAGATCATGTACGGCCTGCGTGGAGAGCGGCGCCTCACCGAGCTCGAGCTCGACTGGCTGCCCGGCTACCGGGGCACATCACCCGTGCGGGTCGGGAACGCCGCATCGGACCAGTTCCAGCTCGATGTCTACGGCGAGGTGACCGACCTGCTGTACCAGTCGAGGAGCGAAGGCATGCGCGACGACACGTCGATCTGGCCGGTGGAGCGGGCGGTGATCGACTTCCTCGAGTCGGGGTGGCGCGAGCCCGACGAGGGCATCTGGGAGGTCCGCGGCCCGAGACGACACTTCACCCACTCGAAGGTCATGGCATGGGTCGCCTTCGATCGCGCGATCCGCGACGTCGAACGCTTCGGTCTCGAGGGCCCCGCCGACCGGTGGCGATCGGCGCGAGACGAGATCAAGTCGGAGGTCCTCGAGCGAGGATTCGATGCAGAGGCGGGCTCGTTCATGCAGTCGTACGGCTCCTCGCTGCTCGATGCATCGCTGCTCATGATCCCGCTGGTCGGGTTCCTTCCTGCCGAGGACGAACGGGTGCTGGGCACGATCGCCGCGATCGAGCGGCGCCTGCTGCACGACGGATTCGTCTACCGGTACGAGCACGACCCGAAGGTCGACGGCCTCAGCGACAAGGAAGCCTCGTTCCTGGCCTGCACCTTCTGGTACGCCGACTGCCTGAACCTCGCCGGGCGCCGGAACGAGGCCGAGGCGACGTTCGAGCGTGCGCTCGGCGTGCGCAATGACGTCGGACTGCTCGCCGAGCAGTACGAACCCTCCACTCGGACGATGCTCGGGAACTTCCCGCAGGCGCTCTCCCACGTGTGTCTGATCGACACCGCCCACAACCTCACGGCGGGTCCTCGAGGCCCAGCGGAACGCCGCCGACACCCCGTCAACGAGCCCTGACCGGCTTCGCTATGTGAGGACTTCGCGGGCGAACTTGATCAGCTTCTCCGCTTGTGTGAACGCGGATCTCAGGCTCTGCGTCGACATGCTGTAGAAACCGTAGTGGGCTTCGCCCTTCAAGGTGATGAGCCTGCGCATCACGTTCGCCGCGCTCTTCCCGCCCGGGTCGATCTGCCCGAGAAGAGCCTCGGCTTCGTGATGATCCTGCCCCCTGGACCGTCGGCCCAACGCTTTGCAGCAGGCCGCGTCGGAGGCGGAGATGCCCGCGAGCACCGCGAGCGCCGCTGCCGCATTCGCCCAATCGGGATCGGGTTCGGCTTCGTCGATGATCATCTTCGCGACTTCCATGAACTGCTCCGCGCGGCGAAGCTTTGCTCTGGCCTCTGTGTCGCCGCACCGCTGGGTCCGTCCTCTGGTTCTGTTGCGGGCATTCATCGAGGCTTCCGGAGGATGTTGGCGGTCGATTCGCCGACAAGGGTGATGCCGTCCTTCACCAGCTCCTCGACGACGGGCGGGCGTTCACGACGTAGGCGAGCGACATCTGCCTCCGGGATCTCCGCGATGCTTGCGTGATTGCCGGTCCAAGCAAGCACGGCATCGGCGACCGCGTCGATCTGCGACCGCCACTGCGCATCGTCCTCATCGACACCGCTCGGCCGGACGACAAAGAGATCGATGTCACTTGTGGTGTCGCCGTCACCGCGGGCCGTCGATCCGAACATCGACGCGTTGACGGGCTGGATCTCCCAGCTCACGATCAGTTCCCCTAGCCGCTCGATCAGGGTCGACCGCAGACGAGTCAATGCAGCGA
>DASTBT010000009.1:0-6943 GCA_035711865.1 Actinomycetota bacterium | reverse complement strand
GGCTCGTTCAGTCGAGGATATGGAGCGCGACCGCCCCGGGGCATCGGGGGGACCCCCCATGCCGGAACCGCGGGGTTCCCCTACCGCGACCCGCCGCTCAGGCCGTCGCGTGCGAGAGCCGCCGCATGGGTCCGATTGTGGGCCCCGGTCTTCCGCAAGATCGAGCCGACGTGCTTCTCGACCGTCTTGAACGAGATGCCGAGTTCGTCGCCGATCTCTCGATCGGGCATGCCGCGCTCCAGCATCGCGAGCACCTGCCGCTCCCGCTCGGTGAGCGTGGCGCCGTCGCTCCTTCCGTTCAGGTGAGCGTGGAGCCGGTCGGCGGCGGCCCCCGAGAGCACGGTCTCCCCCCGCCAAGCGGCACGCACCGCTCGCACGAGATCGTCCTCGGTAACCTCCTTGCCGACGAAGCCTCGAGCCCCGGCTCGCATGGCGCCGGCGACGAGATCGTCGTTCGCGAACGCGCTCAGGGCGATGATGCTCGCCTCGGGTTCCTCCGCGCGGATGCGCGTGATCGCGCCGAGGCCGTCCTCGTCGGGCATCTGCAGGTCCATCAGGGTGACCGCCGGTCGGAGGGTGCGCCAGACCTCGACGGCCTGCGTCCCTGAGCCGGCCTCTCCCACCACTCGGATGCCCCGCCCGGGCGCGCTCAACGCCCGCACGATGCCGGCGCGGGTCATCGGGTGGTCGTCGACGACCAGGACGTCGATGTCCGGCGCCGCCTCGATCGGCGACCGGGAGGTCTCGTGCTCGAGCGGGATCGAGGCGCGCACCCGCGTACCCCATCCCGGTGTCGACTCCACCTCGAGGCTGCCCCCCGCCAGGGTCGCACGCTCGGTCATACCCGACAGGCCGAGCCGATGCCGCGCCTCGCTGCCGTCGATCGCGGAGGGATCGAACCCGGCGCCGTCGTCCTGCACCAGCAGGGTGGTCTCCTCGGCTCCGTACACGACACCCACTCGGACCGAGCCCGCGCCCGCGTGCCGAAGGGCGTTCGTGAGGGATTCCTGTGCGATGCGGAACAGTGTCAGCGCGTGCTCGCTCGGCAGCGGCGCCGGATCGCCGGCCGTGACCAATCGCACATCGGCGACACCGGTGCGGTTGACCCAGTCGATCTCGAGTTGAAGCGCCTCCTCGAGGGAGTGACCCTCCAACGGGGAGGGCGCAAGTCCGAGGACGCTGCGCCGCGTCTCCTCGAACGCCGCCTCAGCTGCGGCCCGTGCCTCGTCGATGCTGCCGGCCACCTCGACGATCCGCCCGCCGTCGAGCGACGAGCGCGCCGACCGGAGCTGCAGCAGGATCGAGACGAGTCCCTGGGCGACGGTGTCGTGGACCTCCCGGGCCAGTCGGTTGCGCTCGGCCGCCGCGGCCTCCGCCATGGCGTTGGCCTCCGCGGCTTCGTGCAGCCGGGCGTTGGTGATCGCGATCGCGGCGTGATTCGCGAAGACCTCGAGCATCTCCGCGTCCTCCGCGCGGAACACACGCTCGGGGTCGCGCGAGAAGACCACACACGCGCCGACGATCTCGCCCCGCCAGCGGATCGGGACGCCGATCACGCCCCGCAGCGTGGCACGGTCCTCCTCGCTCACGTGCCCTCCGGGCACCTTCGAGTAATCGTCGAAGATCACTGGACCGCCGCTCGCCACCACAGACCCGGTCACGCCCTCGTCCAGCGGGAAGACCTTCCCCGACTGGCACGAGACCCCGATGTCGGCCTCCTTGCGGTAGGTGCCACTCGACTGGTCGACCAGGCAGATCGAGCCCGCGTCGGTTCCCAGCAGCTCGGTCGAACGTCGCAGGATGCGCTCGAGCAGCGGTTGGAGCGAGAACTCACCCGCGAGGTCCTCGACCACCGCCCTGAGGGCGGCGGTGGGCTCCCGGTCGCGCAGACCGGCCAGCGGCCGCAGCTCGCCGTTCGCCACCGGAGTCTCGGGTCGAACGGATGGCTGTCGCATGGGGAAACCTCGCTCGTCCGGGCCTCGGCGTCGACGTGACGCGAGGGCTCCCGGATTGTCGCACAGTGGCCCCGAACGGGCTCCCCGGGCCTATCCTGGAGGAGAGGAACGACCCTTCGACGATGAGCGATCAGCCGAAACCCGTCCCCGCCACCGACGACGAGTGGCGCCGTCTGCTGAGCCCCGAGCAGTACGACGTGCTCCGGGGCAAGGGCACCGAGCCCGCGTTCAGCGGCCGCTACGCGTTCACGAAGGACGACGGGATCTACGGGTGCGCGGGCTGTGGCGCCGAGCTGTTCGACGCCGCCACGAAGTACGAGTCGGGCACGGGCTGGCCGAGCTTCTTCGAGCCGATCTCCCCCGACGCCGTCGAGCTGCACGAGGACACGAGCCTGGGCATGCGCCGGATCGAGGTCACCTGTGCCCGGTGCGGCGGACATCTGGGCCACGTGTTCCCCGACGGTCCGAAGCCGACCGGAGAGCGGTACTGCATGAACTCGGTCGCGCTCGAATTGTCCGAACGCGACTGAGGCCCCCCCTTCGCTCACGTGGTCGCCGGCGCCGGTGGTCCTCCGAGACGTTGGAGCCCGTCGTAGGCCGCGTACTTGAACGCCTCGGAGTAGGTGGGCACGTTGAACGTCGTGTGGATGAACCGGTCGATCGTTCCGCCCGTGTGCAGCACCGCCTGCGGAAGGTGCACCAGCTCCGACGCGATGTCACCCATGATGTGGCACCCCAGCAGCGTCCGGTCGTCCCGGCGGAACACGAGCTTCACCAGGCCGTCGGTCGTGCCGGCGACCCGCGCCCGCGTGTTCTGCTCGAACCACGATCTCCCCACCTCATGATCGATGCCCGCCGCCTCGGCCGACTGCTCGGTCATCCCGACCATCGCGACCTCCGGAATCGAGTAGACGCCGTACGGCGGGGTGGGGTCGACCGACTCCTTGAACGGGAAGCCGAACGCATGGCAGATCGCCACCCGCCCCTGCTCCATCGAGACGGAGGCGAGCGCCGGCGGCCCGATCACGTCGCCGGCCGCATAGATCCCACCGGTGCTGGTCCGATAATGCTCGTCCACGACGATCCGGCCTCGAAGGTCGCACTCGATGTCCGTCTCCTCGAGCCCGAGGCCGTCGGTGTTGCCCGCGCGCCCGGCCGCGAACAGCACCCGCTCGGGATGCAGCACCTCGCCGTCGGCCATGGTCACCGCCAGCCGATCCCCGAGCCGACCGATCGTCGACGTTCCCCGGCCGAGCACCATGCGCACGCCGATCCCTGTGAAGGCATCGGCCAGCACGGCGGAGATCTCCTCATCCATGAACGGCAGCAGCCGCGGACCGGAGTCGATCAGTGTCACGTCGACATCGAGTGCGGCGAAGATCGAGGCGTATTCGCAACCCACCGGCCCCCCGCCCACGACGACCATGCTGCGAGGGATGTGGTCGACCTCGAGGATCGATTCGGAGTCGTCGACGTCGGGATCGTCGAAGGGCACCGTCGGGGGTCGGAACGGCCGTGAACCCGTCGCGATGAGCACGACCTCGGCGTCCAGCACGCGTTCCCCATCACCGCGCACGATCACCGAGCGGTCCGCACCCAGGCGAGCGTCGCCGCGGACGAGCTCGATGCCGTGCCGGTCGATGTTCTCCCGAACCGTATCGATCGCGAGCTCGACCACGTCCTCGGCGCGGTCCCGGATCCGCTCGAGCGAGATCTCGGGCGGCAGGTCCAGGCCGACCCCGTAGATCTCGCGACGACGGAACCCGGTGAGGTACAGCGCGGCCTCGCGGATCGTCTTGGTCGGGATGCCACCCGTCGTCGCGGGCGTTCCCCCGGGCACCTGAGCACGCTCGACGATCGCGACCCGCTTGCCGAAGTAGGCGGCCTGGGCCGCCGCCTTCTCCCCTGCCGGCCCCGCCCCGATCACGACCAGGTCGAAGTGCGTCATGGATCGTCTCCGTGATCACGATGGTCGGCCACGATCGGACTTCCCCTCGGTCGAGCCAGCGGTCGTGCCTGAACCGTAGGGCGCACTCGAGCAAGGCGGCAAGCGCGAGACGCGATCGTCATCCGACGACGCGACCGCCCTGGGCGGATAGGGTGGTCCGCGTGAGTCGCATACTCGCGATCGCCGCGATCACCGTCCTGCTCGTCGCCGCTGCATGCTCCGAGGGAAGCATCGAGGAGCAGGCCTCCGATGCCGCGGGAGCTGCGGTCGAGGCCGGCATGCGCAACGCTGCGGCGATCGCCGGTGCCGAGGCGTTCGAGAACGAAGGCATCGAGCTGCGTGACGGTCTCGACTGCCAGGCGACGGCCGACCTCGACGCGGGGACCGTGCACGTGACGTGCACGGGGGAGACCACCGACGGCGGTGCCGCGGCGGTCGAGGGCAACGCGGGCCGCGACACCTCGAGCGGCTCCACGGTTCAGGGATCGTTCACCGGCACCGTCGACGACGAGGTGGTCTTCGAGGAGGACTGTCTCGGCACCGGCTGCTAACGCCACCCAAACGTCCGCGCTGTCGCTCGCGAGCCCGACGGTCTCCCCAGCTTCGGGCCGAGCCACACGCCTGCGCCGTGGTACCTGCCAGCCGCCGTCAAGGCTGGACCGCTTCCTGCGTCCGCAGCGCGGGGATGACGTCGGTGCATACCTGCTCGAAGATCACATCCTCGCGCGGAGCGTCGACCCATCGCCGAGCCCAATACAGGACGAACTCGTCGATGCCGAGGTTCGCGTACGTACCGACGAGCTCCGAGAAGGCGTCGACAGATGCCCAGGGTCTGAGCGGCGGGAAGCACACGAGCGAATGCCGGATCGAGCGTGGGTCACGCCCCACCTCTTGGCAGATCTCATCGAACGCGCGGCACCGTTCAGATGTCACGCGCAGGAAGTCCTGCTCCGTCTCGACGTCGTATCCACCCCACTGACTCCACGCGTCGGCGCTCGCCGCGGCTATGCGAAGCATCTTCGGCCCGTGGGCCGCCACCGTGATCGGCGGGCGCGGGCTTTGGACCGGACCTGGGATCGTCTCCGCCTCGACGCAGTCGAAGCAGGCTCCGTGGAACGTCGTTGTCTCCTGTCGGAGCAGCCGGTCCACCAGGTCGACGTACTCGCGGAAGCACGCGACACGTTGCCCTGGGCTCCCCGGATCCACCCCGACCGCTTCCGGTCCGACGCTCGGATCGCCGACGCCGAGAGCGATCTCCAGCCGGCCGCCGGAGAGGTGGTCTAAGGCAACGGCGGACCTCGCGAGCAGGACCGGATGCCGGAAGTACATCGAGGTCACCAACGAGCCCACGCGGATGCGATCTGTCGCCTCCACCATCGCGGCGAGGGTGGCCGGTCCGTCGAGCATCGGCGACCGCGACACGTCGGGATCCCGCAGACTATCGACGTTCCACAACACGTCGAACCCAAGATCCTCGGCGCGACGCCATCGCTCACGCAACTGATCGACGGGGAGCTGCTGGTACTGGTAGATGCAGAAGCGGATCGGCCTCATGCCAGGGAGCATCGCCGCGACACACCCATCGGTCAAACGTCATCCGACGCGGGCGCCGCGAGGAGATCGGCGGGCTCGAGCGTTGGAGGATCGTTCAGGGCCACGCCGGTGCATTCCGCGAATCGATCCCCCTTGAACCACGCGTCGAACGGTCCCGCGACGCCACGACAGTCAACCCCCGTTCAGCATGCCACTACGGTGCGCAACGATGTGCGGAACGGATCTTGCTGTTCGCGACGTCTCCGCGGTCAAGCCACAGGCTGGTCCGCTCGCCTGATACGCGACGTAGGCCCTGTCGTCGGGGCGTGAGCACCCGATGGCGGTGGCCGTCATGAGTCGATCCTCTCGGACCCGAACCGTGGATCCGCGCCGAAGTGACGGACCGCCTCGACCACCTCGCTACACTCTCGGTCGACGGGCGCAGGATCGCGGCCGCCTCGTGCCCCTCGGCCCTCGGCCCTCGTAGCTCAGTGGATAGAGCACCGGTTTCCTAAACCGGGTGTCGCAGGTTCGATTCCTGCCGGGGGCACCTGTGTGTGTCGTGCTTCGGGTGATGCTGGTCACTCCGGCGTCACCTGATCGTTGACACCGCTCCGGCTGATGGTTGACACCTGTTCCGGGTGATCGTTGACGGTGGCTCCGGCTGATCCTTGACACATCCCATCTCCTGGACCTGTCCAGGTCGAGCAGGGGGTGGGTCGTGCTGGTGGAGCTGAGCGTCATGGAGCAGCGGTATCAGGCGGTGCTGGCGGTGATCCAGGACGGCTGGAAGGTGAGCGAGGTGGCCGACCGGCTGGGTGTCTCTCGCCAGAGCGTGCACACTTGGATCGCTCGCTACGAGCTCGGGGGGCTCGCGGCGCTCGCCGATCGGTCCCACCGCCCGAGCACCTGTCCGCACCAGACCGCTCCCGAGCTCCAGGCGCAGATCTGCGAGCTCCGCCGAGAGCACCCCGGATGGGGCCCTCGCCGGATCGAGCACCAGCTCGCACGCCTGGGCATGGACCCGCTGCCCTCACGGTCGGCGATCTACCGCTGCCTGAAGCGCCACGGGCTGATCGAGCTCCGTCGCCGGCGCAAGCGTCGAGAGGAGTTCCGCCGGTGGCAGCGCGAGCGTCCGATGCAGCTGTGGCAGATGGACGTGATGGGAGGGCTGCTCCTTCATGACGGGACCGAGCTGAAGATCGTCACGGGGGTCGACGACACAGCCGGTTCTGCATCGCCGCCGGCCTGGTCACCAGGGCGACCTCCAAGGCCGTGTGCGCCGTGCTCGCCCAGGCACTGGTGCGTCATGGGATCCCCGACGAGATCCTCACCGACAACGGCAAGGTCTTCACCGGGCGCTTCGGACCTCGGCCGGTCGAGGTCCGAAGCGCCCGGATCTGTCGCGAGACCGGCGTCTCCCACCGGCACACGGCTCCGCGGTCGCCCACGACCACCGGCAAGATCGAGCGGTTCCACCCGACGGTGCGCCGCGAGTTCCTGGCCG
>DASTBT010000008.1:0-10762 GCA_035711865.1 Actinomycetota bacterium | reverse complement strand
CTCGATCGAGGGGTTGCGATCGATCCTGACGGTCTCGCTCGGTCGCGATGTCCATATGGCCTGAGTCGATCGATGGGACCCCGGAGCACCCCTTGTCACTCTTTCTCGGCCGGAACGGTTGACCGCCGGGCGCGCGCGGGCGTAGCGTGCGGGCCGCGCCACCGCCCCGGCGGTGGCGCGAGGGTCCGAGCGGCTGAGTAGAGAACGCGGCGCCCCGGCGTCGCGGCCCCAAAGGTCGCTCGGGCCTTCATGCCTGCCTGCCGCCGGTCACACCGCCGGCTCGAACTCGATCCCACGCCGCGACCGACGAGAACGGGAATCCGGGCCGGCCCCCGAGCGTTGAGGTTGTTCCACCTCGTTGGTGGCTTCTTGCCACGGTCAGACCCGATGCGGCCCACATGGTTGCACGACGGGACAGCGGCAGTAGGATACGCGCGCATCGAGGGAGGGCGGACCCTCGGAGGGATGAGATGAGCGACACCATGAACGACATCGAGGAACCGGTCAGCGACGAGACCGAGGTCGATCGCGAGGAGATCGACGACGGCGAGGAGCCCAGCGAGGAGGAGCTCGCCGATGCCACCGTGCCGCCGGATCCGGCGACCGGCGGCGACGTCGAGTCCATCCAGGAGCTCCTGGTGAAACAAGAGGCCGCCGAGGAGGCCGAGGCCGAGGAGGAGGAGCCGGCGATCGCCCTCACGAAGGACGAGCGCCTGGTCGCCGATCCCGGAGAGTCCCGCGTGACCCCGATGCAGTCGACCGAGTTCCTGTGTCAACGGTGCTTCCTGGTCAAGCACCGGAGTCAGCTCGCCGACAAGAAGCGGACGCTGTGCCGCGATTGCGCCTGAGGGCGCGTCCCGGTCTTCCGCTCGCACTGGCGATCTCCGCCGCCGCCGGCCTCGCGTTGTCGGCGGCCTTCCCGCCGATCGGAGCCTGGCCCGTCGCGTTCGTGGCGCTGGTACCGCTGTTGTGGTTATCGAGGGAACGCCCCGGGCGAGGATTCGTCCTCGGTCTCGCGTTCGGCTTGACGTTCCATGGGGCCACCTTGTACTGGATCCTGCGCTTCGGCGAGATGGCGTGGGTATCCCTGACCCTTGTCTCCGCGTTGTGGGTCGCGGCCTTCGGCGCCCTCCTTCCCGGGCTGCGCCGCCCGGGAAGGCCGGTGGTCACCGTGTTGGTCGTCGCTTCGGCGTGGACCGTGCTCGAGTGGCTGAAGGGCATGTGGCCGCTCGGAGGATTCACCTGGGGCACGGTCGGCATCTCCCAGGTCGACAACGTTGCCACGGCCCGTCTCGGCACCGTCGCGGGCGTATGGGGTGTGACGTTCGCGGTGGTGGCGGCGAACGCAGCCGTCGCGCTCGCTCTCGAGCGTGAGGGTCCGAGCCGCGGACGTGCCGCGGTCCTCGGGCTGGCGGCCATCCTGGTCGTCGCGCCCCTCGCCCTGCCGTTCGCGACCGCTCAGGGGCAAGGCATCGATGTCGCGGCGATCCAGATCGACGTCCGTGAGGCGGAAGACGCCACGAGCACGGACGAGGACCTCCGGGTAGCGGAGCTGAACATCGAACAACACCAGCGTCTCGTGGGCGGGGCCGTTCCCGACCTCGTCGTGTGGGGTGAGGGGGCGCTCGATCCGGGAGCGGTCGACGATCCCGGCGTCAGGGCAACGGTCTCGCAGGTGGTCGCGGCCCTGGGAGCCCCGACGATCATCGGTGCGGTGGTCGACGACCCCGACGGCAGCCAGCACACGTCGGTGCTGCAGCTCGACGGCTTGGGCAACGAGGTCGGCCGCTACGACAAGACCCACCTCGTGCCGTTCGGGGAATACGTGCCGTTCCGTTCGCGCCTGGGGTGGGTCGACGCGATCGACCAGGTACCGGTCGACCGGGTCCCGGGGGACGGGGCTCAGCTGCTCTCGAGCCCGGGGTTGCCGCCGTTCGCGACACCGATCTGTTACGAGAACTCCTTCCCGGCGATCACGAGGTCGCTCGTATCCGAGGGCGCCGGCTTCGTGGTGGTGCCGGTGAACAACGCGTCGTACGGGTTCACCGCCGCAAGCGCCCAGCATCTGCAGATGACGCAGATGCGGGCGATCGAGACCGGTCGGTGGTACGTGAACGCGGCGATCTCCGGCATCAGCGCGTTCGTCAATCCGTCGGGACGTGTCGTCGCGTCGGCAGGGCTGTTCGAGCCCGATATCCTTCGGCACACCATCCGCACGTCCGAGGAACGCACGTGGTACGTCAGGCTGGGGGACTGGCTCCCCTGGCTGGCCCTCTGCGTCGTGGCACTGGCGTACGCGATCCCCCGGCGCCGACGGCCCGATCGGCCGGCTCCCGCACCGTCGCGGCCCGACGGGGATCGGCGCGCGCTCGTGATCCTGCCCACGTACGACGAGCGGGCCACGATCGAGCAGGTGCTCCGTGGCGTGCGGAAGGCGCCCCAGGACGTCGACGTCGTCGTGATCGACGACTCGTCGCCGGATGCCACCGCGTCGGTCGTTCGCGACGTCATGGCGACCGAACCGCACATCCGTCTCGTGGAACGCCCTCGTCGATCGGGTCTGGCCAGCGCGTACCTCGACGGATTCCGGATCGCGCTCGAGGAGGGATACGACCTCGTGGTCGAGATGGACTCGGACATGTCGCACGACCCGTCCGAGCTCCCCAAGCTCCTGGAAGCCGCCGGCTCCGCCGACCTCGTCGTCGGGAGCCGCTACGTGCCAGGTGGCTCGGTGACGAACTGGAGCCGCGGCCGCGTCGCCCTGTCGCGGGCCGGGAACACCTATGCGCGCTGGATGCTCGGGATCCCCCTGCACGACGCCACGAGCGGCTTCCGCGTGTACCGCCGGGTCCTGCTCGAGGATCTGGTCGCCGACCCGATCGCCTCGGGGGGGTACGGGTTCCAGATCGAGCTCGTCCTGCGCTCCTGGCAGCTCGGCGCGACGCTCGCCGAGGTGCCGATCACGTTCCGGGAACGCGAACATGGCCAGTCGAAGCTATCCCGCGGCATGGTGGTCGAGGCCCTGTGGCTCGTCATGCGCTGGGGGCTCGCCGAGCGGTTCCGAGGGGGACCCGCCGGGCCGACAAGGGCGGCGGCCCCGGCCGCAACGGACGCGGAGTAGCGCGGGAGGTCGGTGGCGCTAGGCGATGCCCGGTGCGACGTGGCACGATTCGAGCAGGTGACCAGCAGACCTTCACCGGCACCGTCTTCACAGGGAGGGACCGAGATGGCCGAGAAGAAGACCGCGAGGAAGAGCACCCGCACATCCGCCAAGCGCACGGCGACATCGTCGACGGGATTCACGGCGGAGGAACGGGCCGCGATGAAGGAGCGCGCCCGGGAGCTGAAGGCAGAGGCGTCCAGGGCTGACGGGGAGAAGGCTCTGCTGGCGAAGATCGACGAGATGACGGGGAAGGATCGCGCCATGGCCGAGCGGATCCACGCGATCGTCTCGGCCGCGGCGCCGGAGCTCTCGCCGAAGACCTGGTACGGGATGCCCGCCTACGCCAAGGACGGCAAGATCATCTGTTTCTTCCAGAGCGCGGAGAAGTTCGACGCCCGGTACGCGACGTTCGGCTTCAGCGACGATGCGAACCTCGACCAAGGTGCCATGTGGCCGACGTCCTGGGCGTTGGGGGATCTGACGGCCGCCGAGGAGAAGAAGATCACCCAGCTCGTGAAGAAGGCGATGCGCTGAAGGCCATGGAACACGCTCTCGAGCTCGCAACTCGTCTCGCTCGATCCCCGATAACGTTCATTATGACACTTAGCTGGAGGGTCGCTACAGACTCTTCTTCGAGCGCTCGTTCCCCCGCTTGAAGTTGCCCGTCGCCCGGGCCAGGAGGTGTTGGACCTGCTCGGGGTCCGCGGCGGTCAGAGCCTCCGCCAGGCGCGCCGCCTTCGAGCCCGAAACGGTCACGACGGCCTTCGAACGCCACGTGATGCGGATGCGGCCGTCCTTCGTGATCGCGTGGCCGAACGGCTCGGCTTCGAGCCCACCCACGGCCGCTCAATCCCGAGGGACGCCGTCGGAGCCCCACCGCAGCTTGAGGTGCCTGGCGGCTCTGGCCTCGTCGAGGCGGCGCACGGGTGTCGTGGTCGGGGCCCGGTGCAGGAGATCGGGATCGGTACGCGCTTCTTCGGCGGCCTGCAGGAAGGCGTCGGCCATACCGTCGAGGGTCTGCTTGGACTCGGTTTCGGTGGGCTCGACCATCATCGCCTCGTCGACCACGAGCGGGAAGTACACCGTCGGGGGGTGATACCCCAGGTCGATCAGGCGCTTGGCCACGTCCATCGCCCGGATGCCGGTCTCCTTCTCGAGTGGCTCGGCCGTGGCCACGAACTCGTGCATCGGGTGCGTGGCGGGGTACGCGAGCGGGAAGGCCGTCGCGATGCGCGCCGCCAGGTAGTTCGCGTTGAGCGACGCGAGCTCGCTGACCTCGGCCAACCCGTCGCCGCCGTGGCCGAACACGTATGCGTACGCGCGCACGAGCACGCCCACGTTGCCGTTGTACCCGTGGAGCCGGCCGATCGATCGCGGCCGGTCGCGGTCCCACCGGAACGTGCCGTCCGGATCGCGCACGACGATCGGTGCCGGGAGGTAGTCGACCAGATGTCCGGCGACCCCCACGGGGCCGGCACCGGGCCCTCCCCCGCCGTGGGGCGTGGCGAAGGTCTTGTGCGTGTTGATGTGCACGATGTCGAAGCCCATGTCGCCCGGGCGCGCCTTCCCCATGATCGCGTTGAGGTTGGCGCCGTCGTAGTACACGAGGGCGCCGACGGCGTGCAGCAGCTCGGTGATCTCCTCGATGCGCTCCTCGAACAGGCCGAGCGTGTTCGGGTTGGTGAGCATCAGCCCCGCCACCCCCTCGTCCGCGATCTCGCGGAGCGCTCCGACGTCGACCAACCCCCGCTCGTCGGAGGGCACGTTGACCGAGTCGAAGCCCGCGATGCGCACGCTGGCGGGATTCGTGCCGTGCGCGGCGTCGGGGATCAGCACCTTCGTGCGCTGCTCCCCCCGGTCCTCGTGGAAGGCCCGCATGATGAGCAGGCCGGTCATCTCCCCGCAGGCACCCGCAGGAGGCTGCAGCGTGGCCCGTTCCATCCCCGTGATCTCGCAGAGCGCTCCCTCGAGCCGGAACAGCAACTCGAGGGTTCCCTGCACCGTGTGATCCGGCTGCAGCGGGTGGGTTCGCTGGAACCCGGGGAACGCCGCGACGGTCTCGGCGACCTTCGGGTTGTACTTCATCGTGCACGAGCCGAGCGGGTAGGCGCCGGTGTCGACCCCGTAGTTCTGCTGCGACAGCGCCGTGTAGTGGCGCACGATGTCGGTCTCCGCCACGCGAGGGAGTTCGGCCACCTTCGACCTCGTATGCATCTCGGGGATCGACGCCTCAGGCACGTCGAGCGGCGCGAACGACGATGCCCGTCGCCCGTCCGAGGAGCGCTCGGCGATCGTGCCCGTGGTCGGCGCCGGGCCTTGTGTGCGGACGGGGGCGCCCTCGATCATGCCGCGAGCACCTCCCCCATCGCCGAGACGAAGGCGTCGATCTCCGCCCTGGAACGCCGCTCGGTCACGGCGACCACGAGCAGATCGTCGCCGGCCCGGGGCACCGACACGCCGGCCAGGAAGCCACGTTCGACCATGGCGTCGATCACGTGGGGCACGGGGAGCGGCAGCCGTAGCGCGAACTCCTTGAAGCAGGGTGCGTCGGGGAACTCGAGACGGACGCCGGGCAGCGACGCCAGCTCCTCGGCAGCGTATGCGGCCTTCGAGACGCATTGGCGACCGAGCTCGGCGAGCCCCTCCGGACCGAGCCACGAGAGGTACACGGCCGCGGCGAGCGCCATGAGGGTCTGGTTCGTGCAGATGTTGGAGGTCGCCTTGTCGCGACGGATGTGCTGTTCGCGCGCCTGCAGCGTGAGGACGTAGCCCGTGCGGCCCTGAACGTCGACCGTCTCCCCCACGATGCGGCCCGGCAGCTTGCGGACGTCGGCCATCCGCGCGGCGATGATGCCCAGGTACGGGCCTCCGTAGTTCAGGTGGTTCCCGAGGCTCTGGCCCTCGGCCACGGCGATGTCGGCGCCCAGCTCGCCGGGGGGGGCGAGCATGCCGAGCGAGAGCGGGTCGAAGACCTGGATCGCCATCGCTCCCCCGGCATGCGCCGCGTCGAACCGATCCCTGACGGGCTCGAGCACCCCGTAGACGTTCGGATGTTGAACGACGACGGCCGCCACGTCGTCGGTCACGTGCGGATCGCCCTCGTACGTCTCGGGGTCATAGCCCGCTCCCCTACCCGCCGTCCGCAACGCGTCGACCGCTCGCGGATCGACGCCGGCGTCGACCAGCACCCTCGGCCGCCCGCGGCCCATCGACATGTGCACCGCCTCGACGAGGGCGGTCGCCCCGTCATAGAGCGATGCGTTCGAGACATCGAGGCCCGTGAGCTCGCAGATCATCGACTGGTACTCGAAGAGGGCCTGGAGGACCCCTTGTGAAAGCTCCGGCTGGTAGGGGGTGTACGAGGTGTAGAACTCGCTGCGTCCTGCGAGGGCCCAGACCACCGAAGGCACGTAGTGGTCGTAGGCCCCGCCGCCGGCGAAGCAGATCAGATCGTCCGCGCTCCTGTTCCGCCCTGCCAGGCTGCGCAGATCGGCCGTCAGCTCCATCTCGCTCACGCCGTCGGGGACCGCGAGGGCACGATCGAGCCGGACCGAGGCGGGGATCTGCTCGAAGAGCTCGTCGAGGGACGCACGCCCGGTCGCCGCGAGCATCTCGCGGACCTCGTCGTCGGTGTGGGGGCTGAACCGCACGTCGGCTCAGTCTACGGAGCCTCGTCGCCGACGGCCCGGAGCGAGAGCGTCGCCGGCTCCGGAGACCGCGAGCGTGCGTCCCGGAGCCCGTACTTCGTCACGAGCGAGAGGTAGTCACGCTGGTAGAAGATCTTGCAGGTGATCTCGGGGTAGCGCTCGCGGAGCCGCCGGACCTTTCGGTTCTTCTTGGTCACGAGCTTCTGGTTCAGGGTCGTAATCTCGATGTAGAGATCGAACTCGGGAAGGAAGAAGTCGGGGGTGAAGCGCTGCAGCACGCGCCCCTCCTTGTCGAAGTCGATGTCGAACGAGGTCGGCTCGTACTCCCAGTCGATGCCGTAGAAATCGAGGAGCTGCGCGAACTGGCGCTCGGAAGCATGCGCGAACCCGATCGTGTCGCTCTTGAGGGGCGGAACGTCGAGGCCGGCGGTTCGCTCGCTCACGACCCTCCGCCCGCGGCCCTGCGGGCCCGCGGTTTCGACGTGGAGGCGACGGAATCCTCGAGGTCGCTGTACACGGCGTCGAGGGAGATCGCGAACACGCCCTGACCGTTCTTCAGCAAGTCGACGACCGCGTCGGGCGAGTGAGCCTCGTACACCCCGTTGCCGTCGGACATGAGCGTCACCCCGTGCGGAGGCCGATCCATCGCATCGAGATGTTCGACCGCCTTCCGGACCCGCTGCAGCGACACCCCGGTATCGAGCAGCTTCTTGATCACCTTCAGGGTCGCGAGGTCCTGGAAGGAGTACAGGCGCTGCGTGCCGGAGCCGTGCGCGTCCTTGACCGAGGGCGTGACCAGGCCGGTGCGGGTCCAGTAGTCGAGCTGACGGTACGAGATGCCCGCGATCCGCTTCGCCTCGGGCGCGCGGAACCCCTGTTCGGTCATGACAACTCCGTAATCACGTCCATGTGTTTCGGCAGCGTAGGGGGCACATGGGTGCCTGTCAACGGCTCGAACCCGGCGTAGCAGGTCACCCGGCGCCATCCGCTGGCTCAAGTTCGCCGTCGAGATGCCCGATGACTCCCTAGTCATGAAGGGTCATCCGATCGGAGAGGGCGGAGCCATGGCGTTCACCGTCCGGCGCCTGACCGCGCTGGTTGCGGTGGCCGTCTGCCTCGCGCTCGTGCCCGCCGCCTCGCGCGCTGCCACGCTCGAGCGCATCTCCAAGACCCAGGAGCGGGCCACGGCCGCGCGGAAGATGTACGAGAACACGAACGCCGCCCGCGTGAAGCACCACATGCGCCGCCTCGCGAGGGCCCACGCACTCACCGACGAAGCCACCGCGCACGCTCGGGCGATGGCCCGGCGGGGCGACCTGTTCCACTCGTCGGGCCCGAAGCGGTACGGCGTGCGGTGCTGGACCTGGGGCGAGAACGTCGGCTACACGAGCGGCAGCATCTTCGAACTGCACCTGGCCTTCATGAAGAGTCTGTCGCATCGGCGGAACGTGCTCAACCGCGCCTTCGAGCGAGTCGCGGTCGGCGCGGCCACCGACAGCCGAGGCAGGCTCTTCGTCACGCTCTTCTTCTGCAGCTGACACGATCTGGCTCGGCGAGCCTGCCCTTCGGATCAGCCCGCGAAGTCCTCGGGGGTGACCGTGTCGAGGAACTCGCGGAACTTCTCGACCTCGTCGTCCTCGTCGTCGGGGATCAGGATCGAGGCTTCGTCGAGGACCTCCTCGTCGACGAAGATCGGCACCGACATCCTGACGGCCAACGCGATCGCGTCGGACGGACGTGACGAGATCTCGTAGTCCTCACCCTGCCGGTTCATCGCGATGGTGGCGAAGAACGTCGACTCTCGAAGCTCGGTCACCTCGATGCGGCGGACGTCGACGGAGAGATCCTCGAGGATCGCCCGGAGCAGGTCGTGCGTCATCGGACGCGGCGTGACCACGCCTTGCAGGGACAGGGCGATCGCGGCGGCTTCGGCGGCGCCGATCCAGATCGGCAGGTATCGCTCACCCTCCCGCTCTCTCAACAGCACGATCGGTTGGTTCGTCGGGAGCTCGACGCGGACGCCCGTGAGTTCCATCTCGATCATGTTCCGAGCGTAACCTCGGGTCCCGGGTCGGGCAACCGAGCGGCACCACCCGGGACGGTCACACCGATTCGAACCGAGGCGTGAGCGCCGCCGGGTCGGCCTCGAGCGCGTCGATGTCGTCGACCTGCAGGATGTCGGGCAGGTTCCGGTACCGTTCCCGGAAGTCGAGACCGTATCCGACCACGAACCGGTCGGGGCATTCGAACCCGACGTAACGCGGAACCACCGGGACGATGCGCCGGACGGCCTTGTCGAGCAGCGTGCAGACCTCGATCGATGCCGACCCGCGCGCACGGAGGACCCCCAGCAGGTATCGGAGCGTCAGGCCCGTGTCCACGATGTCCTCGACCAGGATCACGTCGCGGTCGACGAGGTCGATGTCGACGTCGAGCAGGATCCGCACCCTGCCGAGGGACTCCTCCGCATCGCCGTACCGGCTGATCGCCATGAAGTGCGGCTCCAGGGACAGGGGAACGGCCCGCATGAGGTCCGCGAGGAACACCGCGCCGCCCTTGAGCACCGTGATCAACACGGGCTCACGCCCCACGTAGTCCCCGGCGATCGTGCGGCCGAGCTCCTGCACCCGGCGGCGGATGTCCTCGCGCCCGAACAGGACGCTCGCGACCTCCGTCATGACGGCGGGGAGCCTAACAGGGTCCGCCCGGCCGGCCGCGCCGGAACCCGGAGGCTCCGTGTCAGGAAGCGAGGCCTCGGACCGCGTCGCGGAAGGCCCGGCCCACCGCACCGGCGGCGCGGACCCACCAGGGATCTTCGCCGGCCGGAGGGGGCGGCGGCACCTCGGACACGTGGAGGGGGCTGGAACCCAGGCCCACGCCCGGGATCGTGATCGACATCGTCCCCACGCGCTCGCCGGCGGCCGGCGGGAACACCGCGGTCGGGGCGACGGTGATGCGTTCCCGCACACGGTCGGCCTCGGCCGTCGGGACGAGGGCGGTAATCGCACGTGCCGCTTCGACCGGGACCGCCCCCCCTCGGATCGCCACGGTGCCGATCGACTCGCCCGCACGGACGAAGGTCTCCTCACGGAACCCTTGGAACCCGTGGTTCAGCAGGGTCGCACCCTCGGAGAACGCCTCGTTCCGATCGCCCAGCACGATCGCGACCAACCGGCGCCCGTTCCGCTCGGCGACCGCCACGAGGCAGGTGCCGGCGCCCGAGGTGTATCCGGTCTTCGCGCCGACGGCGCCACGGTAGAGCCACAGCATCGCGTTGCGGTTCTGGACGCGGCGCGGCTCCCCGCGCGGTGCCTCGATCGTGCGGAACCTCGAGGAGGCGATCCGGCGGAACCCTTCCGTCTCGTACGCGGCACGGGTCAGCACGAGCAGGTCACGGGCCGTGGACCGGCCCCGGTCGTCGAGACCGTGGGGCGAGAAGAACCGCGTGTGCCGCATGCCGAGCGCCCTCGCGCGTTCGTTCATCAGCTCGACGAAACCGCGCTCGGATCCCCCCACGTCGATCGCGAGCGCGACGGCAGCGTCGTTGGCCGATTGCAGCATCAGCGCATCGAGCAGCTCTCGCACGGTTCGCCGCTCGCCACCGCGGAGCCCCAGCGTCGACGACGCACCGTAGTCGTCGTCGTCGAAGACCGCCTCGCCGGACACCACGACCACGTCGTCGAGCTCGCGGCGACGCAACACGAGCAGCGCGGTCATCACCTTGGTCAGGCTCGCGACGGGGCGTCGCACGTCGGGCGCCTTGGCGAACATGACCTGTCCGTCGTCGAGATCGGCGAGGATCGCGACCGGAGGTTCGATCGCGGGGACGGGGACGGCATCCGAGGGAGTCGCCAACGCCTGCGGGAACGGCGAGGGTGATCCCCGCGGCGGCACCGGGGTCGGCGGAGGCCCGGCCCGTTGAGCGGAGGCGCCGCCGAGGATCACGAGCGTC
>DASTBT010000007.1:0-29846 GCA_035711865.1 Actinomycetota bacterium | reverse complement strand
GACGCATGTCACGCTCCCGCGAAGACGCCGAACGAGATCAACACGATCAGGTACAACGTGGCCGCGCCGGCCAGGCCCATCACGAAGAACCGTGCGTAGGTGGGGCTGTCGAACCGCAGATGCATGAACCACATGACGACGAGCGCGAACTTGATGACCGCGAGCACGATCAGGGTCGGCACGAGCAAAGCGCTGCCGACGTCGACGTAGTACGTCGCGACCTCCAGCGCCGTCAGCACCCCGAGGATGATGCCGATGCGGATGTACTCCTTGGCGCTCGGGTGCTCGTGGTGCGCCGCCTGCGACTCGCGCGGGTCGGCCAGGTCGCGTGCGCCCAGCTCTTCCTGGAACGGGGTCTCGGTGTCGGACACTCGTCGTCCTCCTAGGCCGGCGCTGGGGAAGGGCTCGGGATCAGGTACACGACCGTGAAGATGATGATCCAGACGATGTCGACGAAGTGCCAGTACAGGCCCACCATCTCGACCGGGAACGCGGCGTCGTCGGGCAGCCGGTCGGCCACCGAGAACCCGACGAGCGAGAGCAGCATCAGGATGCCGACCGTGACGTGCACCCCATGGAAACCGGTCAACACGTAGAACGTCGTGCCGAACAGGTTCGTCGTGATCGACAGACCTTCGTCGTAGAACGCCGTGAACTCGTAGACCTGACCGCCCACGAACGTCAGCCCCAGGAGCGCGGTGGCGAGCAGCCACAGGCGCATGCGGGCCACGTCGCGCTTCTGCGCGGCCGCGAGCGACAGCACCATCGTCAACGACGAGGCGAGCAGCACGAACGACGACACCGATGTGTACGGGATGTCGAAGACGTCGGCGGGGTACGGCCCGGTGTCGCTCGCACCCCGGTACAGCACGTACGTCGTGATCAGCGCGCCGAAGAGCAGGCACTCGGACGCCAGGAAGACCCACATCGCGATCTTCGTGTTCGGCAGGCCGGTCGTCGTCGCATGTTCGTCGTGCGGCTCCGCCGCACCGTGCCCGGGGGTGATCGCGAGGTCGGCCATCGCTACTCCTCGGCCACCGACGGCTCGAGCGCCCACCCGAAGATGCCGGTGAGCACGACGAGGGCGCCGAGGCCGACCAGCCACCACGAATACAACACCCCGTAGCCCATGATCGGCAGGCCCAACGCCGAGACCAGGGGCCAGAACGACGGGCTCGGCAGGTGGATCGCGCCGTGACCGGCGCGGCCGTCGTCGTGGGTGTCGGCGGCGCCCGCCTGCGCCGGCACGAGGGTGCCGGTGCGCTCGTCCTCGACGTACTTGCGGTGCCAGAACTCGTCGAGGGAGTGAACGGTCGGGATCTCGTCGAAGTTGTGCACGGGCGGCGGGCTCGTCGTCATCCATTCGATCGTGCGGGCGTCCCACGGGTCCTCGACGGCCTCGCCACGGGCCTTCATGTGGGTCCGCACGACGTTCACGACGAACAACAGCACGGAGAGCGCGATCAGGAACGCGCCGACCGTCGACACCTGGTTCCAGAACGTGAGGCCGAGCGACTCGGGGTAGGAGTACTCACGGCGGATCATGCCCTGCAGGCCGAGCACGTGCATCGGACCGAAGGCCAGGTTGAACCCCACGAGCAGGATCCAGAACTGCACCTTCCCCGACGCCTCACCCAGCCGGCGTCCGAACACTTTCGGCCACCAGTAGAAGAAGGCGGAGAAGAACGCGAAAACGGCGCCGCCGAAGATCACGTAGTGGAAATGCGCCACGATGTAGTACGTGTCGGTCTGCTGGTAGTCGCTCGGCACGATCGCGTGCGTCACGCCCGAGAGACCGCCGATCACGAACATCGCGACGCCCCCGACCGAGTACAACATCGCCGACGTGAAGCGGATGTCGCCGCCGTACATCGTGCCCATCCAGTTGAAGATCTTGATGCCGGTCGGCACCGCGATGATCGCCGTCGAGATGCCGAACGCGGTGTTCGCGACGGGGCCGAGGCCGGCCGCGAACATGTGGTGGGCCCAGACACCGAAGCCGATGAACCCGATCGCGATGCCCGAGAAGACCACGAACTGGTAGCCGAACAGCGGCTTGCGGCTGAACACCGGCAGGACCTCGCTGAAGATGCCGAACGCCGGCAGGATGAGGATGTACACCTCGGGATGGCCGAACAGCCAGAACAGGTGCTGCCACAGGATCGGATCGCCGCCCCGGGTCGGATCGAAGAACGCCGTGTCCCACCTGCGATCGAACAGCAGCTGGAACAGCGCCACCGTGATGATCGGCAGCGAGAAGACCAGCAGGAACTGCACGACGAGCCCCATCCACACGAACGGCGGCATGCGGAACAGCGACATGCCCGGCGCCCGCATGTTCACCACCGTCACGGTCAGGTTGACGGCGCCGGCGGTCGACGCGATGCCGGTGATGATCAGCCCGAGCGCGTAGAACGTCATGCCGATCGACGGGTCGGTGGTCGAGTTCGGCGCGTACCCGAACCAGCCCCCGTTCGGAGCCCCCCCGAGGAACGGGCTCGAGTAGAGGAACAGCCCTCCGAGCGCGAACGCCCAGAAGCTGTAGGCGTTCAGCCGTGGGAACGCGACGTCGCGCGCACCGATCATCAGCGGGATCAGGTAGTTGAACAGCGCCGAGGACATCGGCATCACGAACAGGAAGATCATCGTGATGCCGTGCATCGTGAAGACCTGGTTGTACTGGTCGGCGTTGAGCAGGGTGCCGTCGGGCCGGTAGAGCTGCGTCCGGATCAGCAGCGCCTCGAGACCGCCGACGATGAAGAACACGAACGCGGCGACCCCGTACATGATGCCGATCTTCTTGTGGTCCACCGTGGTGAACCAGCTGAAGGCGCCGGTGATCGCGGTCGGGCGCTTGAGCAGACCACGGGGGGTCGCGGGAACGGTCACGCTCGCCATCGTTCGGTGATCGCCTCCGTCACGTCAGGCTGTAGAGGTAGGCGACGAGGGCGTCGATCTCCTCGTCGGTAAGCTGGTAGTCGGGCATCTTCGCCCCGAGCTTCACGGCACCGGGGTCCGCGAGCCAGGCCGCGAGCGCCTCGCGGTCCTCGATCGGCCAGTTGCACCCCGCGAAGCACGTGTGCTGCGGGTCGGCGAAGTGCGAGAGGTTCGGCGCCGCGGCTCCGCCCTGGTCGCCCACCGCGTGACATGCGGTGCACGCCCCTCGACCGTCGCTGAGCGGGTTCAGGAACAGCTCCTCGCCCTGCTGCGCGAGCGGATCGGTCGGGCTGGGCGCGAGCGTCTTCTGGTTCTCGACCCAGGCGTCCCAGTCGGCCGGTTCGAGCGCACGAACCTCGAGCTTCATGCGCCCGTGCTGCAGGCCGCAGAACTCCGCGCACTGGCCCGTGTACGTGCCGGGCTCGTCGACGCTGAACACGATGTGGTTCGTGCGCCCGGGCACGACGTCCTGCTTGCCGAAGAGCTCCGGCACCCAGAACGAATGGATCACCTGGAAGTCCGGATCTTGGTTGGCGTCCTGCGCGCCGCCACCCTTCGACTCGAGCGCGAGGGAGATCTGGCGCCCGGTGGGCACCACCATCGTGTCGGCGATCGCGATCGGCCGGTCCCACTCGGTCACCATGTCGTCATCGGGGTAGGCGAATCCCCACCACCATTGGTAGCCCTCGACCGTGATGTTGAGAGCCCCCTCGCCGGCCGGGCGGGCGAGGTCCCAGATCATCGCGACCGTCGGCACCGTGACGACGGCGAGCACGACGGCGGGGGCGATCGTCCATCCGATCTCCAGGCGCGTGTTGCCGTGGGTCTGCCTCGGCATGCGGTCGCGCCCCTTGCGGTGGCGGTAGCGGATCGCGATGTACAGGATGCCCCCCTGCACGATCACGAAGACGGCGACAGCCACCCAGAACACGGGCACGAACAGCGCCTTCTGTTGCTTGGCGACGTCGCCGACCGGCTGCAAGGTGTCCTGTGTGGCGTTCGGTGCGCACGCCGCGAGCAGCAGTCCCGCGGCCACGGAGCCGAGGGTCCACAGCACCTTCTTCCGCACGATCGGTCTCTCTCCTACCTGACGTCTGGGCCGCGCACGGGCCGGAACGCGCGCACTGTATCACCGGCATCGGCGCGGCCGGAGACGGCTGTGCCCTCACTTCGCATAGCTGTGCAGACCCACGATCCAGAGGTTCACCACGTAGTACGTCACCAGCAGCGAGGCGAACCCGACGAGCGCGATGAACGCGGCGCGTCGCCCCTTCCAGCCGTTCGTGGCACGGGCGTGCAGGTAGCCGGCGAAGATCACCCAGGTGATGAACGACCACGTCTCCTTCGGGTCCCAGCCCCAATAGCGACCCCACGCCTCCTGGGCCCAGACCGCGCCGGCGATCACCGCGAACGTCCAGATGGGGAACGCGAGCGCGATGATCCGGTAGGCGAGCCGGTCGAGCCCGGCGGCCGAGGGCACGAGGCGGCGCTTGGCGGGACGGGTCTCGACGTCTTCGGCCGAGTCGGGCACGAGATCGGCCGGCGCGTCGGCGTCGAGATCGAGGGCGCCGCCCATGATCGGCGGGCGATCCTTGGAGCCGAGCGCGTCGAGGCTCCGACGCTCCACGCGGTCGACCACGAGGTAGGCGATCGTCGCGATGCCGCCGAGCGCGAACAGCGACGAGCCCCAGATCGCGGCCTGCACGTGGATCTTGATCCAGTACGAGTTCAAGGCGGGGACCAGTGGCCCGGGCCCCACGTAGAGGAACGACACCGCCACCGCCATCGTCAGCACGCTGAACATCAGCGCGAACCCGGTGAGCGAGCGCACCTTGTACACGCCCTCGACCACGACGAGCGCCCCGATCACGACGAGGAGCGCCAGGAGCGACGAGTACTCGTACATGTTCCCCCACGGCACCCGATCGGCCGCGAACCCGCGGGCGACGATCGAGACGATGTTCGCCACGACTCCGGCGACGGCGACCACCCTCGCGGTCTGCCAGATCGCGTCGCGCTTGAACGCCAGGTGGGCGAAGTAGCCCACCATCGCCGCGATGTAAGCGAACAACGCGACGTTGAACGCATCGTTGGAGATGCGGGCCCATTGCAGATCGGTCACGGCGTTTGCACCTTCTCGTGCTCCTCCGGCTCTCGCTGCTCCGGTCCAGGCCCCCCGGCCCCGGGGTCCGGAGCCCGCCGGCCACCGGCCGACGACACGAGCGCGCCGACCAGGCGGTCGAACTCCTCTTCGAACTGCGGCTTGCGCTGCATCGCGAGACCGCCCACGCGCAACAGCGACCCGTGGCCGTCGGGATCGGCGCGGACCCAGACCTTGCGGCGGGAGCTGTACAGCGCGGGCAAGAGCCCCACGAGGACGAGGATAGCCGCGGCCAGCACGAGGGGCACCCCGGCGTCGCGTCCTACCTGGAAGACCGAGTACTGCCGGAGCTCGGTGAACGAGATCGTCGCGCCCGAGCCTGCGTCTCCCGCGGCGAGTGCCGCGCCGTCGGCGAGGTCGGCCGTGCGGCCTGCCCCCACGATGCCCGACGACACCTCGTCGAGCCCGGTCGTGTCGAGGCGGTTGGTGGACAGATCGGTCAGCGCGCCTTCCCACACCGAGAACCGGATGATCGGATCGAACTCGACGAGCATCGCCTGTGGCTCCTGCTCGGCGAGCAGCGCGGTGAGGGCGCGGCTGTCGGGCCACAGCTCGAGCTCGATTGCCCGGTCGAGCCCGTCGGTGCCCGCCCCGGGAAGCTTCACGACCCCGCGCCACGGCATCGCGAACTCGACCACGCCCTCGGGCGCCGGGTCGCGATCCATCACGACCGGCCCCGACGCGGCGACCTGACCCCCGTCGGTCACCTCGATCACCGGAGCCCAGCCGAAGCTCGATTGATGGATCCACAGTCCCTCGATCCTGGCCGGGTGATTCACCCTGATGTCCTCCCGGCGGGTCACCGACCCGTCGGGGTCGAGCAGGTCGACGCGGGACACGAAATCCATCGGTTGACCCGTGCGCTGGAAATCGCTCCGGAACTCGCGCAGCCGCAGGCCGGTGCCCGTGAAATCGCCGTCGAAGAACCGGCCGGCCCGGATCGTGCCGTCGTAGTTCGCCTCGGCGTCGACCCAGGTCTGTCCTTCCACCACGGCGATCAACCCACTGAACCCGGTCCCTTTGCCGTAGATCACGCCGGTCAGGAGCAGGATCAGCGCCCAGTGGAACCCGAGGCTCCCGATCTCACGGGCCAGCCCCTTCTCGCCCGCGAGCGCCGGGCGGCTCGGGTCGCGAGCCACCCGGAACCGGTGGCGGCGCAGCACCCGCCGGGCGGCGTCGATCACCTGGTCGGGTCCGGCCGCGACCGCCACCTGGGCGTATCGGGGGAACGCGTCTATCTCGCGCGCCTGCATCGGAGGGGTGCGCAACGCCCGCCACAGCGCCCGGGTCCGTGGCACGAGGCAGGCCACGAGCGAGACGAACAGCAGCGTCGTGAGCAGCACGAACCACCACGAGCCGAAGACGTCGAACAGGCCCGCCCGGTCGAGGAACGTGCCCCAGACCGGGTGGTCGGCGCGGTACCGCATCACCCGCTCGGGCGTGTTGGGCCACTGGGGAAGCAGCGATCCGGCGACCGAGGCGAGCGCGATCATCAGCAGCAGGATCAGCGCCGTGCGCATCGAGCGCAGCGTTCGCCACACGAGGGCGACGGACTGGCGAGGCGTGAGTCGCTGGGGAGCAGACACCGGTCCCATCCTAGACGTGGCTCCTCCGAGCCCCCCCTCGAGACGGGGGCTACCCCTTGAGCCCCACGGCCGCTAGAGACCCAGGGTGAAGCGCTCGGCGAGCGGGGCCACCAACCGCGTGAACTCGCCGGTGAACAACAACACGCCGACCCCGATCATCAACGCGCCCGAGACGATCGCGATCTCGGTGTACCGTCGCTTGACCCACTCGAAGGCCCCCATGAACCTCGTGACACCGAGGCCGACGAGCAGGAACGGCACACCGAGCCCTGCCGAGTAGCTCACCAACAACAGCACCGCGCGAGCCGTGCTGCCGGTCGCCGCGATCGCGAGGATGGCCCCGAGCACCGGCCCGATGCACGGTGTCCAGCCCGCGGCGAACGCCATGCCGAGCGGCACCGCTCCGACGCTGCCCGGTCGCACCCTGGCGAGGAACGGACGCCGGTCGGCGTAGAGCGAGAGCGATCCGCGCTGCAGCGCGTACCCGATCATCAGCACGCCGAACGCGATCACGATGGCGCCCCCGATGCGCTGGCCGGCCGTGCCCCTCAGGATCTCGACGACCGTTCGCTGCCCGAACACCGTCGACGCGAAGGCCCCGAGCAGTACGAAGACGATCGTGAATCCGAGGATGAACAACAGCATGGGCGCCAGGGGCTTCCGCGCCGCCCCGGTCTCCTCCCCCACGATGCGGTCGCCCGTGACGAACGAGAGATAGCCGGGCAGCAGTGGCCACACGCACGGACTGAGGCATGAGATGAGCCCGGCGGCGAAGGCCAGCGCCGGCGCCCACCACGAGACGATACCCGTCTGCACGATGTCAGCGATCACATGGACTCCGTGGTCCGATCCCCGGGCCCACTTGCGTGGACCGTGCGCCTGCAGCGATAGTAGCCATGGACCTTGTGAAATGATTCACGAGCCGACGCGGGTCGTCGGGCGCGCTCGCGTCGTGTCTATAATCGCCCCGCTTCAGCAGACGAACGACGACTCACGCAGGAAGCCAGCCCGGGAGCGTATGAGCCAGGTCGAGACGACGACGCCGATCGAGTCCACGCAGACCCGCAAGGAGCGCGTGGAGGCGTTCCTGAGGGACTTCGAGTGGAGCTGGACCACGGCCGTGGTCTTCTCGTTGGGTGTGGTCTTCTTCCTGTTGATCACCACCTCGGTGCTGCCGTCGTTCTGGCTCTATTTCTCGGAACAGACGCTGGGCTGGCAGGGGCCCACCGACGTCGAGGCGGCGTTGCAGGAGATCCCCACGCTGCTGCCGGGCGGCGAGCCCGCCCAGTACCAAGAGCTGCTGCTGCAGGTCCGAGACGCGGTCGCCATGGGGCTGTCGACCGGGCCGATCATCACGGTCCTCGTCGCCGCGGCGATCCTGCAGAACTGGCGGCACAAGCTCCGCGGACGGTCCGCGACCCGAGCTTCCGGCGGGTATCGATAGGCTGGAACCATGCCCTTCACCAAGACCGAGGTCGACATCCACGAGGACTACGTCATCGAGTCCGTCGACCCTGCGTGGCTCGCTCAGGGCGTGAAGTCGCCGAAGCACCTGATGCTCGACCCCGACAACTGCATCCTCTGTCGCGCCTGTGAGGACGTCTGCCCGTGGAACTGCATCTACATGATGTCGACGGGCATCGTCGAGGGCGCCGCGGACGACGTGGTGGGCGACGAGGTCGGCACGGCCACCGCGATCTTCGTGGTCGACGACCACGCCTGTACCAGATGCGCGGTCTGCGTCGACCGCTGCCCCACCGACACGCTGTACTTCGCTCGGCTGCCGGAGGGTTCGACGGGAGGTCGGCGCACGATGGCCGAGGTCCCCGAGTCACAGGCCGTCGACACCGGATGAGGGAGAGAGCGCTCACGCAGCCGAAGGCGGTAGCGCGGAGGGGGGATCGGTGAAGCTGAAGCCACCGTCACCCAGCGATCTGGGTGACCGCATCAGGGAGACCGAGGTCTGGAAGTCGATCTTCCGGCCCGGATCGATCTTCCGGAAGGGCTACAAGGACACGTCGCGAGACCGCGCCCTGGCGACGATGAACAACGTGCTCTACCACCTGCATCCGGTGAAGGTGAAGCGGCACGGGCTGAAGCTGACCTACACGTTCTGCCTGGGCGGGCTCTCGTTCTTCCTGTTCATCCTGCTGACGATCACCGGCATCTTCCTGATGTTCTTCTACCGACCGACCGCAGACATCGGCGGCGCCCAGGCGTTCACCGACATGCAGAGCATCCGCACGTCGGTGTTCTTCGGCGACCTCGTGCGGAACCTGCACCGTTGGGGCGCCCACCTCATGGTCTTCAGCGTGACGCTGCACATGGCCCGCGTGTTCTACACCGGCGCGTACAAGCCGCCGCGCGAGTTCAACTGGGTCGTGGGCGTGATCCTGCTCTTCCTCACGCTCGGGTTGTCGTTCACGGGCTACCTGCTCCCGTGGGACCAGCTCGCGATCTGGGCGGTCACCGTGGGCACGTCGCTCGCCGGCTACTCACCGTTCATCGCGAAGCAGGCGAACTTCCTGCTGCTGGGAGGCGTGGTGGTCGGACCGGAGACGCTGCTGCGCTGGTACACGCTGCACGTGATCGCATTGCCGTTCGTGCTGGTGATCTTCCTTGCGGTGCACTTCTGGCGCATCCGCAAGGACGGCGGCATCTCGGGACCGCTCTAAGGGGAGACGCCAAGGAGACCTATGGCCAAGGAAGACACTCCGCTCGATCAAGGGGTCTTCGACTCGACGCTCGAGGCCGAGCTCGCCAAGGGCACCGACCGGCGGGTCGCCGAGGGCCGCGCGCGCTCGGCCGCCGTGCGTGCTTACCGCGCGGCGAACCCCGAGGAAGCCGCGAAGCACGAGGCCGCGGGCGCCAAGCCCGCCGCCGCTGCCGCCACGGGAGGTGACGGAGGCGGGGCAGCCGCACCCGCCGCCGCAGCCGGACCCGCTGCCGCCGCCGCACCTGCAGGCGCTCCGGTCGCGGTCGCGGCCGCCGCGGTCACGACCCCGGTGCGTGAGGCCCCGCTCCCCACGGGCAACGTGCCCACGCCGAAGAAGGGCGCGGCCGACAAGCACCGGCTGCTCGCACTGGTGCCGCCCGAGGGCATCCAGCGCGTCGAGCGCGAGCAGGGCGACCGCGTGAACGTCTGGCCGCACCTGCTGATCGAAGAATTCGTCGCGATGTTCATCATGCTCGCGGGGCTCACGTTCTTCTCGGTGTTCATCAACGCGCCGCTGCGCGAGCTCGCGAACCCGAACCTCACGCCGAACCCGTCGAAGGCACCGTGGTACTTCCTGGGCCTGCAGGAGCTGCTGCGCTACTTCCACCCGATGGTGGCGGGCATCACGATCCCCACGTTCATCCTGGTGGGTCTCGCGGCGGTGCCGTTCGTCGACCGCAACCCGAGCGTCAAGCCTGGCGACCGGAAGATCGCGATCACCCTGTTCACGATCCTGTTCATGTTCGGAGGGGTGCTCACGATCATCGGCTCGTTCTTCCGCGGCCCCGGCTACAACTGGGTGTGGCCATGGGCACAGGGGGTGTTCTTCGAGCTGTGAGCTCGCTGCTCCCAGGTCTGGTGGCGATCTCGACTCCGCTGGTCGCCGCGATCCTCGCGTTCGTCGTGCTCGACATCTTCGCGATCGTGTTCGGCCTGTCGTTCGTGCGCGCGAATCGGGCCGCCCGCGAGACCGCCGACGGTCAGATCGAGGTCGCGGGCAAGCCCGTCAAGTCGCTCTCGCGCCGAGACTTCTTCCGCCGCTCCCTGCTGACGTCGCTGATGGTGTTCGGCGCCCAGTTCGGCGGGGCGACGATCGCCTTCCTGTGGCCGAACCTGCGGGGCGGGTTCGGCTCGCTGGTCAACGCGGGCAACGTGGACGACCTGAAGGCCGAGATCAACAGCTCCGCCGGCGTCGCGTACAACGGCACCGGTCGCTTCTACGTCGTGGGGTACAACGGCTCGCCGAACGGCGACGTCGACTACGTGGCCGAGGGGGTGTCCGCCGAAGGCATCATGCCCCTGTACCAGCGGTGCGTGCACCTCGGGTGCCGGGTGCCGTTCTGCGACTCCTCGAGGTGGTTCGAGTGCCCCTGCCACGGGTCGAAGTACAACGGCGCCGGTGAGTACCAGCTCGGCCCCGCCCCCCGCGGCATGGATCGGTTCTCGATCGAGATCACCGACGGCAACGTCGTCGTCGACACGAGCGAGGTGATCCTCGGACCACCGCGCGGCACCGTCACGATCGACCAGCCCCCGCAGGGCCCGTTCTGCGTGGCGACCGGATAGAGGAAGGATCGACGCGAGTCAGATGCTGGCAGCCACCAACACCGCGGGCATCGTCCTCCTCGTGCTCGGCATCGTCTTCGTGCTCGCGGCCGGCGGCGCGCTCTACCTCCGCAGCCGCCAGAAGGAGCAGCCGCTCGACATCCCTCGCGGCATGCGGCCGGGCCCGAGCGACGCCGCCCTCGAGACCCCGCTGCTGCAGAAGCTGCAGGGCTGGGGGGTCGTGCTCGTCGCGTTCTTCGTGGTGTTCATCCCGTACACGTGGCTGCGCGAGCCATCGGACAACCTGCGGCAGGAGGAGGAGCTGCTCACGCTCGCGTTCGATCGCGGGGAGCTCGCGGTGCAGAACTTCAGCGAGGAGAACCAGCTCGGCATCGGGTGCGTCCGCTGCCACGGGCCCGAGCTCCGCGGCGGCGTGATCCAGGCGGGGAACGCGCTCGCCTATCCACCGAATCTCACGAACATCTGTGCGGGCCCGTTCGGCACACCCCCACACAACGCGATCTTCTCGCAGGAGGACATCTACCAGGTGATCGAGGAGGGCCGGGGCGCGATGCCGTCGTGGAGCATCCGGTTCCTGGGCGCCCTCAACGACCAGCAGATCAACGACCTCGTGGTCTACCTCGTCGAGACGAGCTCGGAGAACGTGCCGTTCGAGGACAACGTCTGCCTCAACGAGGAAGCGTCGGCACGGGCGCTGGAGCAGACCAACCTCAATCCGAGGGATCCGTAGATGGAGCCGAGCTGCCTCGGATTCGCGATCGAGTGCGACACCCTGTGGAAGGGTGCGGGCGTCACGATCGTGGGCTTCGGGCTGTTCATCTTCAGCGTCTACGTGATGCTGACGGCGATCTTCGGGCGCTGGCTCGGCTTCCTGGTGCTGATGGTGTCGTTCTCGGGGTGGATGGTGCTCCAGTCTGCGCTCTGGTTGTTCGGATTCTGGTCGCAGGGCCTCGAGACGCCCACGAACCTGGGGCCCCGCGGCTCCGAGCCGGCCTGGGTCGCCCTCGAGGCTGCCGTCGACGAGACCTCGACGAGGTACGAGGCGTACGCGAGCTGGCCCGGCGACCCGTGGAGCGTGCCCGAGGCCGACAACGCCGACGTGCAGAGCGCGAGCGGCGCGGTGACGTCGTTCCTGGCCGAGCAGACGAACGAGGAGCTCGGGCTCGAGGAGACCGATCCCACAGCGATCCAGGGCAGCCAGTTCGCGATCGACTCGATCCGGTTCGCCGAGGACCAGGGGACCAAGCTCGCCGTCGTGCAGTCGCACTTCACCGGCGGCGGCCCGCTGTGGACCGTCTCGCTCTACTTCGACGGGGGCAGCGTGCCCCGCTACTCGTACATGTTCCTGGCCGGTTCGATCGTGCTGTTCGTGGCGTTCTTGCCGCTGCTCGACCGAGCCGAGCGCAAACGCAAGGAGTTCCTGACCGGTGGCGGCGCCCCCGCGTGGTACGGCCCCGCCTGAGGATCACGAGGAGACGACGATGATCGCCAACCTGGAGCTTCCCCTCCTCGAGCAGGGAAGCGTGCAGTTCATCCTGATGGGCATCATGATCCTCGCGATCTTCGTCGCGCTCTGGGTCGCGATCTCGAAGTAGGGGTCAGCCCCCGGCGATGTCGGCGACCGCCTTGCCTCGCCGTTTGACCTCGGCGAGCGTCGCCTTCCGCTGCTCGTAGAACGCCAGGATCTGCAGCTCCACGGCGAGGTCGACCTTCCGCACCGAGACGCCGGGGGGCACCACGATCGTGGTCGGGGCGAAGTTCAACACCGATCGCACCCGCGCCTCGACGAGCCGGTCGGCAACTTCCTGCGCGGCCCCCGCGGGCGTGGCGATCACGCCGATCGCCACGTCGAGATCGTCGACGAGCGCCGGCAGGGCATCGACGTGGCTGATCTCGAGGTCGCCCACACGCATGCCCACCTTGGCCTCGTCGGCATCGACGAGCGCCGCGACCCGGAACCCACGCTCCGCGAAGCCCGCGTAGTTCGCGAGGGCGTGCCCGAGGTTGCCGATGCCGACGATCACGATCGCCCAGTGCTGGGTGAGGCCCAGCTCACGGCGGATCTGGTGGATGAGGTAGGCCACGTCGTAGCCCACGCCGCGTGTTCCGTAGGAGCCGAGGTGGGAGAGATCCTTCCGCACCTTCGCTGAGTTCACGCCGGCCGCCTCTGCGAGCTCGTCGCTCGAGACGGTGCCCGCCCCGGCCTCGGCGAGATCCACGAGAGCCCGGAGGTAGACCGGGAGCCGCCCCACGGTGGCCTCGGGGATCGACCGATCCCTCACCACCGGTTGCCGCCCCCCCCGGTATCGGCTCCGCCGCATAGCTTGAGCCTAGCCGTGACGGTGATCGTTCACAAACTCACAAGCTGGGCGGGTCGACGCGCACCAGCGCCGCGAACTCGCCCGGGTCGACCGAGTATTCGAACGCCTCCACGCCGTCGATCTCCACGACGGGGACCCGGACCCCGTACTCACGCAGCAGGTCGTCCGACGTCTCGATGTCGATCTCCTCGAGGCTGAACGGCCGGCGAGCCTGCTCGTCGAGCAGCACCGCGCGCACGTCGTCGCAGAGGTGGCAGCCGGCGCGGGAGTAGAGGACGACCTGCATGGCGCGCAGAGCCTACCCGCCGAGGGGGTCTGAGACGTCTGGGAGGATGGCGCCCGATGCGAGACGTCGACCGCGACGACCTGGAGCTGCATCGCGGCCTCGCGGCGGGCGACCGGGGGGCGTTCGACGCGCTGTACCGCCGCTACTCCTCCTCCGCCTACGGTCTCGCGTACCGCATCACGGGGCAGCAGGTGCTGGCTCAGGACGTCGTGCACGACGCGTTCCTGGCGCTGTGGCGCGCGCCCGAGGCCTACGATCCGGCGCGGGGCGCGTTCCGCACGTTCTTCCTCTCGCTCGTGCACCATCGAGCCGTCGACACCGTTCGCCGCGAGGAGCGCATCAGGGCTCGGCAGGAACGGGCCTCGAACCTCGAGCCGGCGACCGTCGAAGACCCTGCGGAGGGCGTGACCGACGCGGCCGACCTCGCCGATCGTCGGATCGAGGTCCGAGCGGCGCTCGATACGCTCCCACCCGAACAACGACAGGTGCTCGAGTTGGCGTATTACGGCGGCAGGACGCAGGTGCAGATCGCCGAGGAGATCGACATCCCGATCGGCACGGTGAAGACCAGGACCCTCGCGGCGATGCGCAAGCTTCGCCGCGTGCTCGACCGATCCGAAGCCCCGGAGGGTGCGTGACCGACGACCACGGAACGATCGAGGAACTGCTGGCCGGCCACGTGCTCCATAGCCTCTCCGCCGCCGAGGCCGCCGAGGCCGACCGGCTGCTCACGGACCACGTGCCCGGCTGCATCGAGTGCCGGGTCACGCTCGAGGACTTCCGGAGGCTCTCGGGCGACCTCGGGCTCGCCGCGGAGCCCGTCGCGCCCCCCGAGACGCTGCTCCCCCGCCTGCATCGCGAGCTCGACGAAGGGGGAACGCGGCGCCGCCCCTTACGGTTCGTGGCCGCCGCCGGGGTGGCGGCGGTGGTGAGCCTCGCCGGGCTGAGCCTCAGCCAGAACATCCGGGCGAACAACGCCGATGTGCGGGCGGACTCGATGGCCGAGGCGGCGGTGCTCGCCTCCCGTCCCGACGCTCGCATGGTCGACGTCGGGCCGGTGCAGGAGCTCTCGGTGCCGGGCGAGGAGATCCTCTACGTGATGGGAGACGGTGTGCCGATGCCGCCGGAGGGGTCCGTGTACCGGGCCTGGATCGTGAGCGACGGCGCACCCACCTTCGTCGGCGAGTTCCTGCCCGACGAGGGACGGGTCTTCCTCGAGATCCCGTTCGACCCGACCGTGCACGACGACCTGTGGATCTCGGTCGAACCGGCCGACGCGCCCACCGACGAGCCTGTGAGCACGGAACGCTGGTCTGCGAGCGCCGTGGCGTGACCTAGACGCGTTCGGCCGCCGGCACGCTGGGCAGCGCCGACGGACGTCCGGCACGCAGGAAGCCCAGGAACATCACGGCGATGCCGACGACGAGCGCCGCCGAGAACGCCGCCAGGTACCCCAGCGCAGCGAACGCGGACCCGAACCCCGCGATCACCGACGCGCCGAGCGCGATAAGCAGGGTGCCGACGAAGCGGCCGCGGAGCTCCGGGCGCCCGCGCATGCGCCACGCCGACCACAGCGCCCCGCCGAGCAGCACCAGGTACGAGGGGATCGAGATCAGCTGCGGCAGCCGGTGCGCGGGCGAGCCGTCGCCGAACACGTGCTTGCCGGAGGGAAGGTCGTCGGCCAGCGCAGCCGCGTCGAAGGACGCGCTCCGCAGCACCGAGACCGTGTACGCCGTGAGGAAGACCAGAACGATCCAGACCGCGGCCTGAGCGGTACGGTTGCGCACGAGGAGCATCAGCTCGCCGCCCGCGAGGAACGGCACGTTCAACACGGCGCCCAATGCCCAATACACCTGGAACTCTCCGGTCGTCCACCCGCCGATGACACCGAGCACGACGGCCAGCGAGGCCGCCGAGTACATCGCGAGGGCCAGTACCCAGGCGAGTTGATAGGGACGCCGCCGGACCGTGTACTGCCTGGTGACGAGGCCGGCGAACACGGCGGCCACGACGGCCGCGGCCAGCGGGAACACCCACATGGCACCAGCATACGGGGACGAGCAGGCCCGCCGACCGGCCGCTCGCATGCCTACGATGGGAGCGTGACCTCTCCACGACTGCTGTTCTCCTCGGCCGCGTTCTTCGCGCGTCCGCTCGCGAGCACGTTCGGCATCGTCGCCGAGACCGGGTACTCGGGGGTCGAGGTGATGGTGACCAAGGATCCGTCGAGCCAGGACCCAGCGCGGATGCGGGCCCTCGCCGAGGAGCACGGCCTGTGGATCGGCGCCATCCATGCGCCGTCGTTGCTCGTGACGCGGAAGGTCTGGGGCACCGACCCCGTCGGCAAGATCGACCGCGCGATCCGGGTCGCCGAGGAGGCCGAGGTACCGGTCGTGGTGATGCATCCGCCGTTCCGGTGGCAACGCGGGTACCGCCGGTGGCTCGACGAGGACCTGCCCGAGCTCGAGGCCCGCACGGGAGTGACGGTGGCGATCGAGAACATGTTCCCCGTGCGCATGGGGCGGCGCGGTGTGACGTTGCACGCGAACCAGGATCTCGATGAGCTCGAGGGACTCCCCCACCTCGTGCTCGACACGAGCCACGCGGCGGTCGCACAGCACGATCCGGTCGAGGTACGGCAACGCTTCGGCGCGCGCCTCCGCCACGTGCACCTGTCGGACAACGCGGGCCGCGGCTGGGACTCGCACCTGCCGCCAGGCCAGGGTGTGCTCGACCTCGATGCGTTCTGTGAGGATCTCGCCGACGACGGCTACGTCGGTGCGGTCTCGCTCGAGGTCGACCTGCGGACGCACCTGACGGACCCGGTCCGGCTCCGGGAGGTCATGGTGTCGATGCGGGAACGCGCCGAGCGCGCCCTGCGGATCGGCAGCGCCGGGCCGGCGTGACCGGCAGACGCGCTGCTAGCCTCGCCGACGATGCGGCGACCCACCCTGATCATGATCATCATCCTGTTCGTCTTGATCGGCGCAGCGGCGATCGCACAGTTCGCGATCGTGGGCGGCGACGGCGATCCGCTCCCCGGGCCCGCGACCCCCGGACAGCTCCCCAGCGCGTCGTCCTCCTAGCGGCGTTCCGAGAGGAGCTCGCGCCTACTCGATCACGACGGCGCTCCCCGGCTTGAGGTTCAACGTCTGCGCGGCGCTGCCGTGATTGACCACGAGCGCCAGGTAGCCCTGGGAATCGACGATCGCGGCCAGGACCCCCTCGGCGACGTCGGCGAAGATGTCCACGAGCGGCAGCGGACGCCCGGCGACCGTGAGCGTCGAGCCGATACCCGCGGCTTCCAGGTCCATGGGACGCGCACCCAGCTGCACGTTGCCGAACGCGTCCACCTCGATCACCCGGGTGCCGACGGCCCCCGGCGTCACCATCGGCCCCGGCATCTCGACCACCCGGAGATCGGCGACGTCGATCGTCGGGCCGACGTCTTCGAACGCGACCCCCGATGCGAGATGGGCCGCCGCCGGAGCGAACACGTCCCGACCGTGGAACGTCGAGGAGACCGGCGTCAGCATCACCCACTGCTCCTCGATGGCGACCGCCGCGTCAGCCCCTCCGAGAGCGTCCCACGCGAGCGAGAGCAGGCCGTTGTCGGGACCGACGAGCAGCGGCCCGTCGGCCGTACGGATCGCGATCGAGCGGCGCTCCGACCCCACCCCCGGATCCACGACGCCCACGTAGACGGCGTCCGGCGGCATGTACGGCGTCGCCCGGGAGAGCGTCAGGGCGCCACGGAGCACGTCCTGACGCGGGACCGAATGCGTGAGGTCGATGATGCGCGCGTCGGGCGCGATGCGAGCCATCACGCCGTGGCACACGCCGACGAACCCGTCCGCGAGTCCGTAATCCGTGCAGAACACGATCGGACGCGTCACGTGCCCTCGTCCTCGGCCGGGGCATGCACGGGCAGGAACCGAGCGAGCCAGGACGTGAGCACCCCACGCAGGTTCGGCCCCTGGTTCCCTTCGAGCATGTCGGTGCCGTGGCTCTCGGTGGGGAGGATCTCCACACGCTTCGGAGGCACGCTAAGGTCGTACATGCGCTGAGCGTCGGCGGCCGCCGTCGCGTCGGCATTGCCCGCGACGAAGAGCTTGGCCGCGGAGGCGGCCGAGAGCACCGCAGGCGACGCGTCGAGGCCGTCGATCGCGATCGGGGCGGACAACGTCGCGACCGCGCCGATGCGACCGGTCGGCTGGGCGGCGGCGATCAACGCAGCGGTGCCGCCCATGCTCGCCCCGATCACGGCCACCCGGGGCACCCCGGTCGAGCGGAGATACCTCACGGCGGCCTCCACGTCTCGCCAGAGCACCGACGGGTCGGTCTCACCTTGCGAACAGCCCGCGTCGCCGCCCGGGCAGTATCCGCGGAAGTTGAACGTCAGGGTGCGGTATCCGTCGTCGGCGAGGGTGTCCGCGTACTCGAACCACGAGGACTGATCGGCGGGCCGCATGTGCGCGAGCACGACGCCCGCGGTCGCTCCCTCTGCCTCGAACACCCGCCCTTCGAGCTCGATCCCCTCGGCGGACGTGAACGAGACGGGCTCAGATCCTGGCGATGGCGGGGGCGACGAGGGCCCGCACCCGGAGAGGGCGACGGCCGCGATCGCGGCCGCGGCCCGGGCGAACCGGAACCGGGGCACGCTCACGGAAGCCGGCTTACTTGCCCAGCTTCATGCGCTGGTGCCGCGTGCGCTTGAGGAGCTTCTTGTGCTTCTTCTTGCGCATCTTCTTGCGGCGCTTCTTGATCAGCGACGGCAAGCGGTGGCCCTTTCACTCGGTTCCGAAGAGATTCCGGAGGTCGACACGCTTCACCCTGAAGCTGTCCTCCAGACGGACGGAGCCCAGTCTAAGCGCTTTCGGCGGCTCTGCCACCGGCGAGACCAGCCGCAACCCCTGATCCTCGGGCACGAACTCGAGGTAGCCGAGCCCCGTGAACCCGCCGGTCCCGTCGGAGAGCCCGACCAGCAGGCGGTCGAGCTCGCGCAGATCGAACAGGGGGGGAAGCGTCGGCATGAACACGGTCGGCTTCACCCGGAACCGCTGCAGCTCGCCCTCGAAGTACGCCGCCATGGCGAGCTCGCGCTGCTCCGACCTCTGGTCGACGCTCGTGGGCACGACGTTCGGATGCACCGGAAGCGTCACGAGCTCGATGCCGAAGAACCGCTGGATCACGCCGAGCACGGGCTCGAGCTCCCCGCCCCGCTGCAGGCCGACGACGAGGTCGGGCTCGAGCATGTCGACCTTGTAGTACTTCACGAGCTGGCCCCAGATGCCGCTGACCATCGCGCTCGTATCGACGACGATCAGGTCCGCGCCCTCGGCCCTGCCGCGGTCGCGCAGGCGGGCGAGCGCTCCCACGAGCGGCAGCAATTGGCCTTGCGGACTCGTGGAGCCGACGAATCCGAGCGCGTCGTGGTGCCGGAGCCGATCGAGCGTGAGGTCGTCGGGTTCGTTGATGTGCTTGAGGCCGACGGTCGCCGGTGGGCCGACGGTCTTCTGGGCCACGTCGGCGTCGAGGTAGGCGACCGACCGGCCCAACCGCAGCGCGAACGCCGCGGTCGCCCGGGCCAGCGTGCTCTTCCCGGCATCGAGGCCACCCACGAACAGCACCGTGCGAGCCTCGCGGGCAGCCCGATCCACGAGGCGGTCGTGCTCGTTCAATGAGCCCTCCGTTCCCACGGAGGTCGGCTGAGCGGGGTGCGCTGGATCGGTGACCTCGGCCGGCTCAGCCGGCCTCGGTGTACCGATCCGTCAGGTACGTGTCGACGTCTTCGGATCGGAGCCGGTAGCTCCGGCCCACCCTGACGGCGGGCATCTCTCCTGTCTTGATCATGCGGTAGACGGTCATCCTGGATACGCGCAAGAGGTCTGCGACCTCGTTGACGGTCTTCAGCCGAGCCTCGGTGAAAGGTTCTCTTTCCACGAGGGGGGATTGTAGGGCGTGGGCAAGCTCCGTGGATACCCCGATGTGCGAACCCGCAGGTCAGGCTGGGTGCGAGCCGTCGAGGCGACGACCCACGGTTCAGAACCGGGAGGCGATCGCCTGGAAGCAGGGCCAATAGGCGTCGGGCTCGACGTGATCGTCCATCACGATGACCACGTCGGTGCGCCCCTGCGCCTTGGCCACGATCAGCGCCGGGTCGTTCACGTCGGCGATCGAGATCGTCTCGACGCCCGCCTCGATCGCGGCGCCGGCGAAGCCGTGATCCGCGACCACCAGATCGGGTAGGGCTTCCTCGAGCATCCGTTCCATCGCGTCCGGTCGATGCGTGTGGCGGGGTTCCCGGCCGTCGGTCAGCATCGCCACACCCCCCCAATGGCCGACGACCCAGTCGTGGGCGAGGCCCGGATCCCGCCACCGCCGGCCGTTCGCAAGCCGGACAACGTCGGCGCCGCGCTCGCGCAGCAGGCCGTCGAGGGCGTGGTAGAGGAGCGCCAGACCGATCGGGTGGCCCGTCGCGAGCACGACACGCTCGCCATCCACGGCCGCCCGGGCGAGGCGCTCCCCCGCTGTTCCACTCGCGTCCAGGATGGGGCCGGGCGCGACGTCGACCGGCCCGTACCTCGCCTCGTGATCGATGGGGACCCCCGTTCCCCGGGCGACCAGGTCGAGGATGTCATCGAGGTCGAACCCCCCGGGGAGGCCCGAGAGGCCGAACAGCTTGTCGGGGTCGCCGTCGATCAGCATCAAGGCGTTGGCCCGCACGTTCTCGAGCGGATGGGTCGAGGCGCCGGCGACGGCGCCCGCCACCAACGCGGCCGCGAGCTCGTCACGGTCGTGAGGGCGCACCGCCCACCGCCCGTCGAGCGGGGGCAGCCGAGCAACGTGGCGTTCGATGACGTCCATGTCAGCCGAGGGTAGCTCGCCTTCCCTTGTCCCCGCCGGCGCCGCCGCCTAGCCTCCTGCTCATGCGAGCGTGCCCGAGCTGCGCTCGGGAGATAGACGGTGACTTCTCGTTCTGTCCCCGTTGCGGCGAGGCTGTGACAGTTGGAGCCGTGCGGGAGCAACGGAAGACGGTCTCGGTCCTGTTCTGCGACGTGACGGGGTCGACGGCCCTCGGCGAGTCGATCGATCCGGAGGCGCTCAGAGGGCTCCTCGCTCGCTACTTCGATCGGATGAGGGCGATCGTCGAGCACCATGGCGGGATCGTGGAGAAGTTCATCGGCGATGCGATCATGGCCGTCTTCGGCGTGCCGGTCGCCCACGACGACGATGCGCTACGAGCCGTCCGAGCGGCTCAGGACATGCGAGATGCACTGCCGGAGATCGGCGTCCAAGCACGGATCGGCGTCAACACCGGCGAGGTGGTGACCGGCACCGCAGAGCGACTCGTGACGGGCGACGCGGTGAACGTGGCCGCGCGAATGGAACAGGCTGCACCGCCCGGCGAGGTGCTGCTGGGGGATCCGACCCTGGTGCTGGTGCGGGAAGTGGTCGAGGTGGAGCCCGTCCACCCTCTGGCGCTGAAGGGGAAGGCGAACCGCGTGCCCGCCCATCGGCTCCTGCGGGTCCGCGAATCACCCGAGCGTCCGCACGGGATGCAATTCGTCGGACGTGCAGGCGAGCTGGCTACCCTCCACACCGCATGGGACCTGGCCAGGAGGGAGGGTCGATGTGAGCTCGTGACCGTGATCGGAGATGCCGGGATCGGCAAGTCCCGTCTCGCCGCGGAGTTCCTCGCCCAACTCGACGCGACGATCGCCCGCGGTCGCTGCCCCCCGTACGGAGAAGGCATCACGTACTGGCCCGTGGTCGAGGTGCTGCAACAGCTCACCGTGCTGCCCGAGGATGGAACCGCCGCCGCCTCGATCCGGTCACTGCTCGGTCGGGGCGAGGCGACCACGTCGGCCGAGGAGATCGCCTGGGCCTTCCGCAAGACCGTGGAACGCGCCGCCGCGGACCGCCCCCTCATCCTGGTCTTCGACGACCTCCAGTGGGGGGAAGAGACCTTCCTGGACCTGATCGAGCATGTCGCGCTGCTCTCCAACCGCGGGCCGATCCTCGCCCTCTGCATGGCCAGACCGCAGCTGACGGAACGTCGGCCCACCTGGCCGGTCACGGTTCGCCTCGATCCCTTGGACGACCAGGAGGTAACCGAACTCATCCCAGAGGATCTGGGAACCGAGCTGCGGGAGACGATCCTGCGGACCTCCGGAGGGAACCCCCTCTTCGTCGAGGAGATCCTGGCGATGGTGGATGAGAATGATGGCGACGTCGCCGTCCCACCGACGCTCCACGCCGCGCTCGACGCCCGCCTCGACCAGCTCGGCGCCGGCGAACGAACCGTGCTCGAGCTCGGCTCGATCGAGGGCGAGGTCTTCCATCGAGGCGCCGTGCACAGGCTGGCTCCCGACGAGACGCGGGTGACACCGCTCCTCGCGTCGCTCGTCCGGAGAGGGCTCATCGGAGCCTGCCCTCCGCAGCTTCCGGACGAGGACGGCTTCCGGTTCCGTCATCTGCTGATCCGGGACGCGGCATACGAGGCGCTCCCGAAGGCGACCCGCGCCGAGCTCCACCGACGACTTGCTTCGTGGTTGGAGGAAACCGGCAGCGGCCTCCCCGAGCTCGACGAGATCGTCGGCTTCCATCTCGGGGAAGCTCGCCGATACCGCCTGGAACTCGGCATGCCGCCCGACGATGAGTTGTCGGCGGCGACACGTCGGCGACTGACCGCTGCGGGGCGGCGCGCGTACCTCCGAGGCGACCACGCTGCCGCGATCGGTCTCCTCGAACGCGCATCGGCGTGCGTGCCGACCGATGAGATCGATCTCCTCCTCGAGACCACGCTCTGTGAGGCCGAGTTCGAAGCGGGAAGGAGTATCGACGCAGGCCGTCGGGCCGATGCGATCGCGGAACGAGCGGCCGCAGCGGGTGATCGCAGGGTAGAGCTGTGCGCACGGATCGTCGGCGGCCGGTTCCACATCAGTGCCGACCCCGAGGGCGCCACCGACGAGCTCACGGCCATGCTCGAGGAAGCCCTGCCGCTGTTCGAGGCTTCCGCCGACGACTTCTTGCTCTACGTCGCCTACTACGCCCTCGGCTGGGTCGAGGCCATGCGGGGGCGCTTCGACGCGATGGTCGAGGCCCTCGAGCAAGCGACCGTCCACGCGCGAGCGATCGGCTCCCCACTCCACGTGATGGGGTGGCTCGCCGATGGCCGTCTCAACGGCACGACGCCCATCCAGGAGATCCTGGTGTGGCTGGACGAGACAGAGGCAGTGGAACCCAGCAGTCCCCTCCTCCGCAAGGCCCGGGCCCAAGCGTTGGCGAGGCTGGGTCGCCTCGACGAGGCTCGAGACCTCGTCGCCAGCGTGCGGGCCGAGCTCGTCGATCGTGGCGCCGACCTGTACCTCGGAACGGTCACAGGCATCGACGGCGTGCAGATCGAACTCCTGAGGAACGACCCGATCGCCGCGGTCGAGCTCGGCGAGGATGCGAGCGAGCTGCTCGACCGGATCGGCGAGCATGCCTTCCGGTCGACCGCGGCCGGATACCTCGCGCAGGCCTACTACGCGCTCGGGCGTCTCAGTGACGCCGAGGCCTCGGCACGCCAGGTCGTGGAGCTGGGCGCCAGCGACGACATGACCAACCAGATGCTCTGGCGCCAGGTCGAGGCGAAGGTGTTCGCCCGCCGCGGTGATCACGATGAGGCCATCCGTCTCGCCCGTGAGGCGGTCGCCCTCGGCGACAGGACCGACATGCTCGACGACCGCGCCAGCGCTCGCCTCGACCTGGCCGAAGTACTCGGTCTCGCCGGCCGCCCGGATGAGGCCGCCACCGCCCTCGAGGAGGCGCTCGCCCTCTACGAGCGGAAAGGGAACGTCGTGATGGCCGGCCGGGTTCGTGACCGGCTGGCCATGCTGCGGCACCGCGACCTTCCGTAACCTCAGGAGATGGAGCTGAAGGGCGCCGTGGTCGTCGTGACCGGAGCCTCGGCCGGCATCGGCGAGGCGACGGCCGCGGCGTTCGCGAAACGGGGGGCCCGGGTCGTGCTGGCCGCCCGGCGGCTGGAACGGCTCGAGACGCTCGCCGACCGCATCGGGCGGGCCGGTGGCTCGGCGGTCGCGCTCCGGCTCGACGTCACCCGGTTCCGCGAGGTCGAGGCGCTCCCGGCGCTGGTGCGAGAGGTGTTCGGTCGGCCCGCCGACGTGCTCGTCAGCAACGCGGGGGTGCCCGGCGGTGGGGCGATCCAGGACCTCGACTACGACCAGATCCGGCGGGTCGTCGACGTGAACCTGCTGGGCGTGCTGTATTGCATGCGAGCGTTCCTGCCCGAGATGGCCCGCCTGGGGCACGGCCACCTCGTCAACGTCGCCTCGCTGGCGGGGCGGTTCGCCACACCCGGCACCGGCCTGTACGCCGCGACGAAGCACGCCGTGGTCGCGGCCAGCGAGTCGGCCAACTACGACGTGGAACCTCGCGGCGTGCACGTCACCGCCGTGAACCCCGCCTTCGTGGCCACGGAGGGGTTCCCGCAGGACGGGTTGCCGGACTGGGCGGTCATGCCGGCCGATCGGGTCGCCGAGGCGATCGTGAAGGTCGTGCGCGAGGGCATCGCACCTGAATACTCGGTGCCCCGATGGACCTCCCCCTTCCAGGCGTTCCGGGTTCTCACGCCGCCGCTGTACCGTTGGGGGGTGCGTCAGGCGCGTCGCACGGGCGTGCGGGCCACCCAGGCGAGACGATGACGAACGCGAGCACCGCACCGGTCGAGATCGGGCGTCCCGAGACGGTCGAGGACGTCGAGGCCGACGTTCCGTGGATCGTGATCGTCTGGAACGACCCCATCAACCTGATGACGTACGTGACGTGGGTCTTCCAGAAGCTCTTCGGCTTCCCGCGGGCCAAGGCCGAGAAGCTGATGTGGGACGTGCACACCAAGGGCAAGGCCGTCGTCGCCAACGGCACGCGTGACGAAGCCGAACGCGACGTGGCACGCCTGCATGCGTACGGCCTCTGGGCGACGATGCAGAAGGACCGATAGTGCGGCTGCGCAAGGGCCCTGTGCGCCGGGTCGGGCCGGGACGATTCGAGCTGCGGCTCTCCGAGCAGGAGCGCGACGCCGTCCGCACGTTCAGTGGACAGCTCCGCGTGCTGCTCACCTCGGAGGACCCTTCGAGCGACCCGGCCGTCGCGCGACTCTTCCCGCCCGCCCTGCCCGAGGACGACGTGCTCGGCAACCTGGAGTACGAGCAGCACCACGGCGACGAGCTGTTGGCAGGCAGGCTGGCAGCTCTCGACACCGTGGAACGCACCCTCGAGCTCGATCGCTTGAGCGAGGACGAGCTCCTCGCCTGGCTCGGGTCGCTCAACTCGATCCGACTCGTGATCGGCACCCGGCTCGGAGTCACCGAGGAGTCGACGGAGGGCGACTTCGCCGGCGACGAACGGAACGCGGAGATGTTCGAGCTCTACGGCTACCTCACGTGGCTGCAGGGGTGGGTGATCGAGGCGCTCGACGAGGAGCTACGCGAGGGAGACCCGACCTAACCGGCTCGTTCTCAGCGCACCGGCGAGCCGACATGGTGCAACTTGAGCATGTTCGTCGTCGTGCGTCCGGCGGGCGAGGAGGCCGCCATCACGACGAGCTTCCCCGGGGGCACCAGCCCGTGACGGCGCAGGCCGTCGTCCATCAGCGCGATCATGGCATCGGTGTCGTCCGGCTGCTCGGCCGCGACCGGCACGACACCCCGGTTCAACGTGGTGCTCCGCCGCACCCGCTCGTCGGGGATGAACGCATAGATCGGCCTCGAAGGGCGTTCCGCCGACACGAGGCGGGCGGTGCGACCGGTCTCCGTGTAGCACGTGATCGCGACCACGTCGGGTTCCGAGGCCGCGACGGCGGCGACGGCGTGGGCGACCGCAGCCGCCTCCCCGGTGTGACGACACGGGGGCCGGGCGGCTCGGTAGTCGCCGGGCCGTGACTCGACGGCGGCGGCGATCTTCGTCGCGGCCGCCGCGGCCTCGAAGGGATGATCGCCGATCGCCGTCTCGCCGGAGAGCATGATCGCGTCGGCGCCGTCGAGGACCGCGTTGGCTACGTCGGTGGCCTCGGCACGGGTCGGCCTCGGCGCGAGGATCATCGACTCCAGCATCTGGGTCGCGACGATCACGGGCCTGCTGGCGTCGTTCGAACGGCGGAGCAGATCCTTCTGCAGCAGCGGGATCTCCTCCATCGGCAGCTCGACGCCCAGATCGCCACGGGCCACCATCAGCGCGTCGGTCGCCTCGAGGATCGGATCGATGTGCTCGACCGCCGGCTTCGTCTCGATCTTGGCGACGATCGGCACGACCCGTTCGCCCATCGCCGACCGGAGATCGTGCACGTCCTCGGCCCCGCGCACGAACGATTGAGCGATCATGTCGACCCCGAGGTCGAGCGCGCGGGCGAGTCCCTCGCGATCGCGCTCGGTCACCGCCGGCAGGCTCAGCCGCTCGGCCGGCACGTTGACGCCCTGGCGGGATCGCATCTGACCGCCCCGCAGGCATCGCGTCCTCGCCGTGTCGCCGTCGATCGACTCGACGACGAGCTCGACCGCGCCGTCGGCGAGCAGCACGCGGTCGCCCTCGCGGAGGTCTGCCGCGAGGCCGGGGTGGGTGGTCGACGCGCCCAACTCGTCCCCGGCGCCGCCGGGCCGAAGGTCGAACCGCCGGCCCGGCGTCAACCGGAGCGGGTCTGGGTCCAGCGTGCCGAGCCGGACCTTCGGGCCGGGCAGGTCGGCGAGCACGCCGAGCACCCGGTCGCCGACCGCCTCGGTGTCGCGAACGAGTCCCACGGCGCGAGCGTGGTCGTCGGGCGTGCCGTGAGAGAAGTTCACCCGGAAGATCGAGGTGCCGGCGGCCACGAGACCGCGGACGAACGCCGGCGTGTTCGTGGCCGGCCCGAGGGTGCACACCAGCTTCGTGCGGGTCGCGGGCGCCCGGCTGGGCGTGGTCACCTGGCCCCCTCGCTGCGCCCGGCTCGAACGTCCAGCACGGCCGCGCCGATCGCCGCCGCTTCCTCGTCGGCGGGCGAACGTCGAGCAGGTGGGTCCGACAGGGTCGACGGCACCTCGCCCCGTGACTCGAACTCGGCGCGCTCGATCCAGTGCTCGGGAAGCCGGTCGGGAGGCGAGACCCCCGCCATCTCGGCGAAGTGGATCGTCCATGCGCGCGGAACCACGCGCGCCCACTGATACCCCCCACCCCCGGTGGCCACCCATCGGCCGTCCGAGACCTCGTGCGCGAGCGCGTGGAGCTCGGCGGCCACCTGCCGGTAGGCGTCGGTCGTCAGCCCCAGGTGCGCGAGCGGATCCGTGGCGTGCGAATCGCATCCGAGCTGCGTGACGAGCACGTCGGGATCGAAGGCCCGCACGATCGGGGGGACCGCCGTGCGGAACGCCTCGAGCCACCCCCCGTCGCTCGTGCCGGGCGGCACCGGCAGGTTCACGGCCGAGTCCGGTGCGTCGGCCCCCCCACGCTCCGACAGGGCGCCGGTTCCCGGGAAGAAGCCGAGCTCGGGCGCATACTCGTGGATCGAGATCGTCAGCACCCTCGGGTCGTTCCAGAAGACCGCCTGCACGCCGTCGCCGTGGTGCACGTCGACATCGACGTAGGCCACGCGTTCCACACCCCGCGCCAACATCCACGCGATCCCGACGGCCGGGTCGTCGTAGACGCAGAACCCCGAGGCCCGGTCGGGCATCGCATGATGCAGCCCACCGGCCGCGTTGAACGCGTGCGCCACCTCGCCGGCGACGACGGCGCGCGCGGCGGCCACGGTCGCGCCCACCACGATCGCACCCGCCTCGTGCATATCGTCGAAGATCGGATTGTCGCCCGGGCCGTATCCGAACCGCGCCCTGGGACCCGCGGCGCCATGGCCTGCCTGGCGCGTGGCATCGATGAACCCGGCGGTATGCACGAGCATGAGCGTCTCGTCGTCGGCCGCCTCGGCCCCCAACCGAACGACGCCCGGCTCGCGATCGATGCCGAACGCGTCGATCAGCTCCCACGTGAGTAGCACACGTTGGGGCCGCAACGGATGCCCGATGCCGTGGTCGTAGATCTTCGCCTCGGGAACCACCACGAGCCCCGCGGCGCCGCTCATCGGACCGAGCGGATCGCGACGACCGTGCGCTCGACCAACGCGGCGGCGTCGTCGTCGGTGAGCACGAACGGGGGGCCGAGCATCAGCAGGTCGCCGTCGCGGCCGTCGACGTGCCCGGTGGACGAATACAGGAGCAGCCCCGCGTCGCGCGCCGCGGCCACCGCCCGCTCGGTCACACGGTCGGTCCGAGCGAACGGCTCCTTCGTCTCCGGATCGCGCACGAGCTCGATACCGATCATCATGCCCAGGCCCCGGACATCGCCTACGATCTCGACGTCGTCGAGGGACGCCGCCAGCTCGCGGCGGAGCCGTTCGCCCAACGAGGCGGCCCGCGCGACCAGCTCCCGATCGCGGAGCACGCCGAGCACCGCGCCCGCCGCCGCAGCGCCCAGCGCGTTGTGCGACCAGGTGAAGCCGTGCACGAACCCGGTCGTCGAGACCGCCTCGAACACCTCTCGGCTCGCGGCGGCGAAGCCGAACGGCACGTAGCCGCTCGTGGTTCCTTTCCCGGCGGTCACGATGTCGGGGCGAACGTCCCAGTGCTCGACGCCGAACCATCGACCGGTGCGGCCCATGCCCGTCATCACCTCGTCGGCGATCACGAGCGCGCCGTGCTCGCGGCACACGCGGACGACCGACGGCAAGTAGTCCTCACACGGCACGGCGGCCCCCAGCGTCGCGCCGGCGACCGGCTCCGCGATGAACGCGGCGAACGACCGCGGCGGCGCCTGCGAGACCATGCGCTCGAGCTCGGCGGTGTGCCACGCCGCGCAGCCGTCGGGATGCTGCGGGTTCTCGCATCGGTACTCGTAGGCGGGCGGCGCGTGCAGGAACCGACCCAGCCACGGCGTGTACGGCTTGCGCAGCGGCTCCTTCCCGCTCGCGTCGAGGGCGCCGAGCGTGTTGCCGTGGTACGAGCCGCGGCGTGCGATCACCACGAACCGCGACGGCTCACCGCGCGCGAGGTGGTACGAGCGGGCCAGCTTCAATGCAGTCTCCACGGCCTCGCTCCCACCCGAGACCGGGTAGATCCGCGCTTCCTCCATCGGCAGCAGCGGAGCCATCTCGTCGGCGTAGCGCTCGAGCGCGCCGGTGGTGAACATCGTGCCGTGGACGTATTGCGTCCGGGAGAGCTGAGACCCGATCGCCTCGGTCACGGCGCGCTCTCCGTGGCCGACGTTGACCACCACCGCTCCGCCGGCGCCGTCGAGGTACCGCCGGCCGTCGGCCGCGGTGATCCACGCTCCGTCGGCCGAGACCGCCTCGGGCAGCTCCCGATCGAGCACCCGGGGGAAGACGTGGCTCACGAGGGATCGCCCTCCTCCGGCGACATGCGTTCCGGTTGCGTGACGTCCGACCCCGCCTCGCCGAACGCGGCGAAGATCTCGCGGAGCAGGCGACCGCGCTCCCTCCTGCCCCTGCGGATCTCGTCGGCCCATTCGGGCTTTGGTTCCGTGTCGCCGGCCCACGGCGCCTCGTCGCCGGTGGGTCCGCGTTCGCCTCGTTGCATGGCGCTCACGTTACCGCCTGCACCCTCGCCAGCCATCGCCGCATCGAGGGGTCGCCGGTCTCCCGCAATCGTTCGATCCGCCGCTCGCTCGCCTCCAGGTCGCCGAAGACCCGCAGCACCAGCGCCGCCATCGCGAACACGGGGTCGAGCGGATCGGTGGCGGCCGTGCACCGCACGCTCGCCGGCATCCGGAACTCCCCGACCACCGGCGATCCCGCATCACGAGCACCGAGCAGCGCCCCGAAGAACAGCAGGGCCGGGAGGGCTTCGTGCGTGCTCGTCGCGAGCGTCCCGAGCGACGTGAGCACCGATCGCACGTCGGCTCGCCGGCCCGCGATCGCCTCCGCGTCGGCGGATGCGGGCAGCGCCTCGTCGATCATCCGCAGGCAGGCGTGCGAACCTCGCACGTACGACGCCAGCGAGCGACCCCCCGGCAGGGAAGAGAGGGGATCCCAGACCGGGCGGACCCCGCCCCGCGAGGCCGCTTCGGAGACGGCTCGTGGCAGTTCTCCGAGCGCCTGCCCGAGCGTCGCCTCGTCGGTCGCTCCGCGTGCGATCTCGGTGACGCGGGCACCGTGCAGATCGGAGACCCTGACGCGGATCGCCTCCCTGCCGCCGGGCGAGACGGCGCTCCTGACGACCACGGGGGCATC
>DASTBT010000006.1:0-14640 GCA_035711865.1 Actinomycetota bacterium | reverse complement strand
CTCGATGCGATGGTCGCCGGGGCGGGGTGAGGGCTCGGGGAGGGAGTCGTGTGCCATGACGGAGGAGATCGGGATCGGTGTGGCGCGGTACCTCGATCACCTCACCGTGGAACGGGGATCGTCCGAGCACACCGTGGCCGCGTACCGGCGAGACCTCGCCCGATACGAGCGCTTCCTCGCCTCGCGTGAGGTCGGCGACCTGGCCGATGTCGACGAGGCCCTCGTCCGCTCGTTCCTGGCGTCGATCAGCGCCGCGACCCACGGCGACGACGAACGACCGTATCGTGCGACGTCGGTGGCGCGAACCCTGTCATCGGTCCGCTCGTTCCATCGATTCCTCGTGCGTGAGGGTGTCACCGACCGAGACCCCGCCGCGGGTGTCGCACAGCCGAAGCTGCCACGAGCGCTGCCCCATCCGCTCTCGGTGGAGCAGGTGCGAGACGTATTGGAGGCGCCCGACCCGGCCACATCGGCAGGGCTGCGCGATCGGGCGATCCTGGAGCTCCTGTACGGATCGGGCGTGCGCGTCTCGGAGCTCACCGGGCTGGACGTCGACGACGTGGATCTCGAAGCCGGCTCCGTGCGGGTGCTCGGCAAGGGAGGGAAGGAGCGTGAGGTGCCGGTCGGGCGCTACGGGCGTGAGGCGATCGAGTCCTACCTCACCGCCGCGCGACCGGCGTTCGCCACCGGCCGGGGGCGAGGTGCGTTGTTCCTGAACCAGCGAGGTGGACGTCTGTCGCGGCAGAGCTGCGATCGGCTGGTCCGGGCCGCTGCTCGCTCGGCCGGCATCGACCGCGACGTCTCGTCCCATACCCTGCGACACTCCTTCGCGACGCATCTGCTCGAAGGCGGTGCGGATGTCAGGGTCGTGCAGGAGCTGCTCGGACATGCGAGCGTGGCGACGACGCAGATCTACACGCTCATCACGCGGGAGCACCTGCGCGAGGTGTACTACGCGTCGCATCCGCGAGCCCGGCGCCCTCTTCCGGCGGGAGATGCAGCGGGCGCCATCGCGGCGGACGACGAGGAGGAAGACGATGGATGAGCCCGGCGCGGCGCGTCGAGCGGCGCTGCTGGAGCAGCGGGACCACCTGCGGGCCGAGATCACCTCGCTGGGAGCCGATCCTGATTCCGACGAGGCCACGTTCGTCGACGACGCCGGATTCGCCGATCGCTCGCACAACACCGAGGAACGGTCCCGGCTGATCTCGGTCGCGCGTGCGCTTCGCTCGAACCTTCACGACGTCGACAGGGCGCTCGCCAAGCTCGACGCCGGGACCTACGGCACGTGCGAGCGGTGCGGACGACCGATCGCGCCCGAACGCCTCGACGCCCTGCCGTGGGCGACCCTCTGCATCGACTGCAAGCAGGAGGGCACCAGCCGGTGAGCGGGCTCGTGCCTCGCGTGCTCGTCGTCGTCTGCGACTCCTGGGGGGTCGGGGGTGCTCCCGACGCCGGCGAGTACGGCGACGAGGGCGCCGACACGCTGGGACACACCGCCCGGGCCGTCGGGGGGTTGGGCGTGCCGAACCTCGAGGCGATGGGGCTCGGCCTGCTCACGAACATCGAGGGGGTCGCGCCCCGGGCGGAACCCGGCACGGCGCACGGGTGGGCGATCGAGCTGTCGGCGGGCAAGGACACCACGACCGGGCACTGGGAGATGATGGGGATCCGCCTCGACGAGGCGTTTCCGCTGTACCCCCACGGGTTCCCACCCGAGATCGTGCAGCCGTTCGAGCGTGCGATCGGGCGGCCGATCCTCGGCAACGAGCCGGCGTCGGGAACGGAGATCATCGCGCGCCTCGGAGAAGAGCACCTCGCGACCGGGAGTCCCATCGTCTACACGAGCGGGGATTCCGTCTTCCAGATCGCCGCTCACAGATCGGTCGTGCCCCTCGAGCAGCTCTATGAGTGGTGCCGGATCGCCCGCAGGCTCCTGGTGCCTCCGCATCGGGTCGGGCGGGTGATCGCCCGACCGTTCGAAGGAGCGCCCGGCGCCTTCGTCCGATCACCCGAACGCCGAGACCTGTCGGTGCCGCCTCCCGGCCCGACCGTGCTCGACGCCCTCCGTGCGTCAGGTGTGCGCGTGTACGCGGTCGGCAAGATCCAGGACATCTTCGACGGGCAAGGCATCGACGAGGCCGTCTACTCCGATTCCAACGAGCAGGGCATCGACCTCGCGCTCGAGTACCTCGCTCGCCCTGGCCCCGCGTTCGTGTTCACGAACCTCGTCGACTTCGATTCGAAGTACGGGCATCGGAACGACCCACAGGGATACGCGGAAGCCGTGGAGCGATTCGATGCCCGTCTGCCCGAGCTGATCGAGGCGCTCGACGGCGGCCTCATGGTGATCACCGGCGACCATGGGTGCGATCCGACGACCCCGTCGACCGACCACACGCGGGAGCGGACGCCGCTGTTGGTGGCCGGGCTCCGCGCCGGACCCTACGAGATCGGTGCTCGTGAAGGATTCGGCGATCTCGGGCAGACGGTGGCTTCGCTCCTCGGTGTCGAAGTCGAGGGTCTGCACGGAACATCGTTCGGGCCGTTGCTGGGGTTCTCCGAGCAGGACCGAACGCTCGAGTAACGGTTCACCTCGAGGACGACTGCAGGAAGGATGTGAGGCAACGATGACGGTGACCGATCCACGCCAGATCGTGGCGGCCAAACGTGACGGTCACGCCCTCGCTGCCGAAGAGGTCGAGACGTTCGTCGACGGTTACACGCGAGGAGAGATCGGCGACGGTCCCGCGGCCGCGTTCCTGATGGCCTGCCTGCTCCGCGGCATGGACGGCGCGGAGACGCTCGCGCTCACCAGGGCCCTGGTCGCATCGGGCGACACGGTGCGCCTCGAGGGTCTCGATCGCCCGACGGTCGACAAGCACTCGACCGGGGGGGTCGCCGACGGCGTGACCCTCGTCTTCGCGCCCCTCGCGGCCTCCCTCGGGATGGCGGTCGCGAAGCTCTCGGGCCGGGGCCTGGGCCATACGGGCGGCACCCTCGACAAGCTGGAGTCGATCCCGGGGCTGCGGACCGATCTCTCGCCCGACGAGATGCAACGACAGGTGCGGTCGATCGGGTGCGCGGTGGCGGCCCAGTCATCCCGGCTCGTTCCGGCCGACGGCAAGCTCTACGCACTGCGCGACGCCACCGCCACGGTGCCGTCGATCCCGCTGATCGCGGCGAGCGTGATGTCGAAGAAGCTCGCCGTCGAGACCGACCTGATCCTGCTCGATGTGAAGGCGGGAGCGGGCGCGTTCATGAAGACGGTCGGCGACGCCGAGGCGCTCGCGGAGGCCTGCCTCGAGCTCGCACGCGGATGGGGAAGGCAAGCGCGGGTCGCCGTCAGCGACATGGAGCAACCGCTCGGCGACGCGGTCGGCAACGCGCTCGACGTCGCCGAAGCGATCGACGTGCTCGGAGGCTCCCATCGTGGTCGTCTGCGCGACCTAGCGGTGGCCTTCGCCGCACGCGGTCTCTCGGTCACCTCAGGTCGCGATGTGGACGTCGCCCTGGCCGAGGCCGAGCGTGCCCTCGACGGCGGGTCGGCGCTCGATCGATTCCGCGCGATGATCGAGGCGCAGGGGGGTGATCCGCACGTCGTCGACGATCCCCGCGGTGTGTTGCCCTCGGCGCCCGTGGTCCTCCCGATCGAATCCGACCGCACGGGAACGATCCACGGCATGGCGACCCATGAGATCGGCCTGGCCAGCGGGGCGCTCGGGGCGGGCCGCAAGCGGAAGGGCGACCCCGTCGACCCCGCAGTGGGTATCGTGGTGCGCTGCAAGATCGGGGATGCCCTCGAACGAGGCCGGTCGGTCGGGGAGGTGCATGCGCGGGACCACGACGCGGCGCAGGTCGCGGCCCGCGCGGTCCTCGACGCGCTCGTGATCGGCGACGATCCGGTCACGCCGCCACCATTGGTGCACGCCTGGCTCGAGTGACGGGAGGATCGAGTGGGGAACTTCACAGCGCTGGGGATCCGACTCGCGGCGTACATGCTCGTCTCCCTCGCGGTCGGCATGGCGGTGCGGGAGTTCGCCCGGGCATGGACCGCGGCGCGTCTGCACGACCCGACACCTCGGCTCTGGGGACGACTCACGCTCGCCCCTCGAGCGTGGTTCGAGCCCTTCGGGAGCGGCCTGGTGCCGGTGATCATCGCCGTGCTCTGGTCCGTGCAGGTCCTCGTGATCCCCGCCGCCTACGGGAAGACCGCCCCGGTCGACCCGAGCTACCTTCGGCGCTCGCGCGACCAGGTGTTCGTCGCGCTGGCAGGTCCGGCCGCGAGCCTCGCCCTCAGCGTGATCGCCGGCCTGGTCGTCCGGGGGATCGACCTTCCGATCGAGGCAGGGCGCGCGGCGATCGTGTTCGCGTTCACGAACGCGTCGCTCCTCGTCTTCCACCTGCTGCCGATCCCCGGGCTCGACGGCGCCCGGATCGTGGCGATGCTCCTGCCGCCGCAGGCGGCCGAGGTCTACCGCAACGCCGACAAGTACCTGCCGCTGTTCGTGCTCGTGGCGCTCTTCGTCTTCTCGACGTTGATCGTCGGCCTCCTCACGGTGTTGAGCAGCGCTGTCTGCGATGCCGCGACGGGGCTCGACTGTCGCTCGATCATGCAGCTCGGCTGACGACGCCGGCCCCAGGGCAGCCCTTCCCGGCGGCTCCCGGGAGCGGCGGCGACGCGCGTTATCATCCCCCGCATCGACCGGCCCGATGTCGCAGAGACGCCCACGATCACGCCCCCCGGCGTGCTGACCGGCTACCGCCCGACGGGGCCTCTCCACGCGGGCCATCGGGCCGGGAGCACCGAGGAGACCGGCCTCGTCGAACGGGTGCTTTCCGAGAGGTTGGAGAGGGACCGCCCGCTCGCGCGAGCGACGCTCGCAGCGGTGCGGAGGGCGATGCACTCCGCATGAGCGCCGATCGAACGGACTCGGGGTTCGCTGTCGATCTGCCCGTGTACCGCGGCCCGTTCAGGCTGCTCGCCGAACTGATCCTCGATCAGAAGGTCGACGTCTGCGATGTCGCCATCGTCTCGGTGACCGATCGGTACCTCGAGCACGCGAAGGACGCCGAGCGCTGGGACCTCGAGGAGGCCACGTGGTTCCTCGCGATCTGCGCGGTGCTGCTCGAGCTGAAGGTGTCGCGTCTGACCCCGAAGCACCAGGAGCTCGACGACGAGGATCTCCTCGGCGGATCGCCCGACCTCGCCTATGCGCGCTCGCTCGAGCTGACGGCCTTCCGCAAGGTGGCGATCGAGATCGCTCGGCGAGTGGAGGACGAGGCCGGCTACTTCGCTCGCGACGTGGGCCCGGGGCCGGAGTTCTCGCGGTTGTATCCGGATCCGATGGCCGATCTGAAGCCCGACCAGCTCGCGTCGTTGGCGGCATCGCTCCTTCGGCCAGCGCCGACGCTCGACCTCTCCCACGTCACTCCGGTGCGGTACACGGTCGCTGAGGCCATGACGACGCTGGAGGATCGCATCACGAGCTTCGGGGTGGGAGCCACCTTCCGAGACCTAGTCGCCGACTGCGACGAACGTATCCACGTCGTCGTGAGGTTCCTGGCCATCCTCGAGCTGTACCGTGAAGGCAAGGTTGAGCTCGCCCAGGCGGAGACGTTCGGCGACATCGAGGTCGCCCTGGCGACTGAGAGCAACGAGCGATCGTGACATGACCGACGACGACGCAGCCAGGACCCGAGCGCTCGAGGCGCTGCTGTTCGTCTCCGACGAGCCGCTCGCGGACTCCGTGCTGGCCCAGGCGCTCGACATCGACCGGCGCGCGGCTGCAGCGCTGTGCGATCGGTTGCGGCGCGAGCTCGAGGATCGGGGCTCTGGACTCGTGTTGCGCAACGTCGCGGGCGGATGGCGCCTCTACACCCATCCCGACGCGGCCCCGATCGTCGAGCGGTTCGTGCTGTCGTCGCGGCAGGCGCGACTGACGAAGGCCTCGCTCGAGACGCTCGCCATCGTCGCGTACAAGCAGCCGGTGACCCGCCACCAGGTCAGCGGCATCCGAGGTGTCAACTCCGACGGCGTGCTGCGAGCGCTCACCGATCGCGGCCTGATCGAGGAAGCGGGCCGGGAAGACGCACCCGGACGCCCCGTGCTGTACGCGACGACGCCGAGGTTCCTCGAGCGATTGGGGCTGCCCTCGTTGACGTCGTTGCCCTCGCTCGCGCCGCTGCTCGACCTCGCCTCCGACGAAGAGGAAGCGCCGGTCGAGCGAGCCACGGGCTCGCGGGGGACGGGCGCGCACGGCGACGGAGGATCCGGTGACGACGGGGCCGGCACGGCCGCCGCTGCCGACTGAGGCCACCGTGGCCGAAGAGCGCCTGCAGCGAGCGCTCGCCCGGGCAGGCTTCGGTTCTCGCCGCGCGTGCGAGACGCTGATCGCCGGGGGCCGCGTGAAGATCGACGGATCGGTCGCGACGCTGGGCGACAAGGTCGAAGCGGCCACGTCGACGGTGCTCGTCGACGGCCTGCCCGTCAACCTCGATCCCGACGTGCGTTACTACGCCCTGCACAAGCCGGCCGGTGTCGTGACCACCATGAGCGATCCGCAGGGAAGGCCCGACATCCGTGCCTTCCTGCCGGCCGACGGACCCCGGGTGTTCCCGGTCGGGCGACTCGATCGTGACTCCGAAGGCCTGCTGCTGCTCACGAACGACGGAGCCCTCGCCGATCGCCTGTTGCATCCGCGGTACCGAGTCGAGAAGGAGTACCTCGCCGAGGTCGAGGGCGAACCGACCGCGAAGCGGCTGGCGCGGGTGCGAGCGGGCGTCGAGCTCGAGGACGGGTTCGCCCGTGCGGTGCGGGCGAAGATCGTCGCGTCCGTGCGGGGCCGCGGCGCCGTGCGCCTGGTGATGACCGAGGGCCGAAAGCGCGAGGTCCGGCGCCTCCTCGGGGCGGTCGGCCTTCCCGTGACCCGGCTCGTGCGGGTGCGGATCGGGCCCATCGCGCTCGGCGGCCTCGCCCCCGGAGAGCTGCGGCCTCTGGCTCGCGAGGAGATCCAGGCGTTGGCCGGCGTGGCCGCTCTCGGGCGGTAGCCTGTGGGCCTGCCCGCCTCGGGCGGCGGGTCTCCGGGAGCGTGCATGACGGTTCGAGCAGCACGAGGTGCCATCAGGGTCGAGGAAGACTCGCCGCCGTACGTCCTGGACGCCACCGAGCGCCTCGTTCGGGCGATGCTCGACGCGAACGGGGCAACCGGGGAAGAGCTGATCAGCATGCTCTTCACCGTGACCGACGACATCACGTCGGTCTTCCCCGCAGAGGCCGTCCGTCGCATGGGACTCGGCTCCGTGCCCCTGATGTGTGCCCGGGAGATCCCGGTCGCCGGTTCGATGCCCCTCGTGGTCCGGGTGCTGATGCACATGCACACCGACCGTTCCCTCGCCGAGGTGCGTCCCGTGTACCTCGACGGAGCCGAGTCGCTGCGTGATGACCTCGGCTGACCGGGTCGCGGTCGTCGGTACGGGCCTGATCGGCACGTCGATCGCGCTCGCCGCGGCGCGAACCGGCGCGATCGTCGTCGGGTGGGATGCCGACGCCGCGGTCGCCGCCCGCGCGGCGAGGGTCGCCGGGATCCGACCGGCGGCGTCGGTCGAGGAGGCCGTTCGCGACGCCGACATCGTCGTGGTGGCGACGCCGATCCCCACGATCGCGGTCCTCGTGGCCGAGTGCCTCATCGCTTCCCCCGGGGGGGTGGTGACCGACGTCGGCAGCGTGAAGGGGGCGATCATCGACGAGACGGTCGCGACGGCGACTCGGGCCGATCTGGCGAGGTTCGTGCCGGGGCATCCGATGGGCGGGAGCGAGCGGTCGGGGCCTGAACACGCCTCGGCATCGGCGGTCGACGGTATCGTGTGGGCGATCACGCCGCATCCGTCCAGCGACCCGGCCGCGGTCGACGCTTTGGAGGAATGGGTCGCCTCGTTGGGGGCGAGGCCGGTCCGGCTCGATCCCGAGCGGCACGACCGGCTCGTGGCCTTCGTGAGTCACCTGCCGCAGGTGGCGTCCACGGCGCTGATGAGCCTGGCAGCCACCGAGGAGGCCGACGAGCCCGAGATCCTGTTGCTGGCCGCGGGTGGGTTCCGTGACCTCACCCGGTTGGCGGCGTCGAACCCGGCGCTGTGGAGCGACATCCTGCTCGCGAACAGGCATGCGATCGCCGGAGCGATCGACCTGTACGCGGAACGGCTCGTTCGGCTCCGCGACGAGATCATCGGAGAGCGGGGCGCCGAGGTGGAGTCGACCTTCGATCAGGCCAAGCGAGCGCGATTGCGCCTCGCGGCCAAGCCGACCGTTCGCGCGGGGGTGGCGGTGCTGCAGGTCGAGGTACCGGATCGCCCGGGGGCTCTCGCCGATCTCACGACCGCGCTGGGCGTGGGCGGCGTCAACATCGAGGACCTGCAGATCGTGCATTCGCCCGAGGGGGGACGAGGCACCGTGCACCTCACCGTGGCCGCCGTCGAGGCCGACACAGCCGGCACGGTGCTCTCCGCCGCAGGTCTCGACCCGATCAGGCTGGCCTGAGGATCGAAGGATGCGTATCAGGGTCCATCCCGGCGGCCGGCTGGAAGGTGTGACCCGTGTGCCCGGGGATAAGTCCATCGCGCATCGGTGGCTGATCTTGGCTGCCACGGCAGACGGGCCCAGCAGTCTCCTGAACGTTCCGCCCTCCCTCGACGTTCGCTCGATGGCCTGGTGCCTCGGCGCCCTCACCGATAAGGCTCGACCTGCACTCAACGGCTGGGCCACCAACGATGGTGTGGTTGCGGAGGATCACCGTTCCACGTGGAACGTGGAGGTCGAGACCGGGGAGGGGACACGCCGGGGTGTCGCACTTGAGGTCGAGGGTGAGGGGCGTCACGGCCTCCTCGAGCCCCCGCAGGCGCTCGATTGCGGGAACTCGGGGAGCACGATGCGGATGTTGATGGGCCTCGTCGCCAGCGAACCGTTCCGGGTGGTCTTGACCGGCGACGCGAGCCTGCGTTCGCGTCCGATGGAACGCGTGGCGGCACCGCTGCGCGCCATGGGAGCCACGATCCAGACCACCCGAGGACACGCCCCGGTCACGCTGATGGGAGGACCGCTGGACGGGATCGACTTCGGATCGCCGACGCCGAGTGCACAGGTCAAGACGGCCGTGCTGTTGGCCGGTCTCGATGCTGCGGGGCGTACGCGGGTTCGCGAGGCCGCGCCCACGCGCGATCACATCGAGCGGGCACTCATGGCGTTGGGGGCGCCGATCGAGGTGCGCGACGGCGAGGTTTCGCTGACCCGGTTCCAACACGAGGGGTTCTCCGGTGCCGTGCCGGGCGACCCCTCGTCCGCCGCGTTCCTGGTCGCGGCGGCAGCCCTCACCGCCTCGGAGCTCACGATCACCGATGTCGGTCTCAATCCGACGAGGATCCGGTTCCTCGACGTCATGGAGCGGATGGGAGTGCGGACTGAGCGGGTGACGCGGCGCGAGGAGTTGGGAGAACCGGTCGGTGACATCCACGTCGTCGGGGCCGGCGCGATCGGCCCGGTCCGGGTCGAATCGGACGAGCTCCCGCTCGTGATCGACGAGGTGCCGGTGCTCGCGCTGCTCGCGGCACACGCCCCAGCGGACACTCGGTTCCTCGAGGCGGCAGAGCTCAGGGTGAAGGAGTCCGATCGCCTCGAGGGCATCGCGAGTGGGATCCGGGAGGCCGGCGGACATGCGGCGGTCGAGGGCGACGACCTCGTGGTCGGGGGCGGGGGGCTGGCGGGGGGCGTCATCGACGCTCGTGGCGACCACCGGCTGGCGATGGCGTTCGCGGTCTCGGGCCTGTCCGCTCGCGCCCCGATCGAGATCGTCGGCGCGGAGAGCGCCGTGGTCTCGTTCCCCGGCTTCTTCGGGGGGCTGGCAGCCCTCGGCGCCTCGATCGAACCGGTCGAGGAGACATGAGCTCTGCACCGAACCTCGAGCCGGGACGTCGTGGGCCGTCCTCCCCACGGGTCGTCGCCGTCGACGGGGCCGCGGGCAGCGGCAAGAGCACCCTGGCGAGGAGCCTCTCGGAAGTGCTGGGGCTCCCGTACGTGAACACCGGCTTGATGTACAGGGCACTGGCCGCCGCGGCGATCCGGGCCGGAGTGCGGGACGATGACGAGCGAGGGCTGCTCGAGCTGCTTCGCGGGTTGAGGTTCATCGTCCGGGTCGAGCCCCCCGGGGAACTCGAGGTCGAAGGTTTCGAGTCCGAGGAGCTCACGAGCGTGGAGGTCGAGTCGACGGTCTCGCTGGTGGCGAGCCATCCGGTGGTCCGGCTTCACCTGCGGAACGAACAGCGGGACCTCGGGGAGGCCCATGGGGCGGTGATGGAGGGCAGGGATATCGCGTCGGTGGTGTTCGCCGATGCGCCTGTGAAGCTGTACCTCCGGGCGCGACGCGAGGATCGCGCCGCCCGCAGGGCGGCGGAGCGCCGCGGGGAGCCGGTGACGGTCGCCGAGGCGCTCGAGGACCGTGATCGCCTCGATGCCCACACGATCCCGCACGAGCCCACCCCCGACGCGGTGGTGATCGACACGAGTCACCGCGATCCGGCGGCAACCCTCGAGGCAGCGCTCGCCGCGATCAGGGAGCGGGCGCCGGAGATGATGCCGTGAGCGAGTCGCCCGCCGCCGGCGCCCGCGTGCCACGTGTCGCGGTGATCGGCCGGCAGAATGTCGGGAAGTCGTCGCTCGTGAACCGGCTGTTCGGCAGGCGAGCGTCGATCGCGCACGATGAGCCTGGGGTGACCCGGGACCGCATCGAGCTCGAGGCGGCCTGGCGTGGGCGCCGGTTCACGGTCGTGGACACGGCCGGCTACATGGACGATGCGAACGGGGTCGAGGCGCTCGCGAGGGATCAGGCCGACCGTGCGATGGACCGGGCCGACCTGATCCTGCTCGTGGTCGACGCCCGCGCCGGCGTCACCGAGCAGGACGGTGCCCTCGCGAAGCGCCTGCGCCGCGCCGTCGTCCCGGTGGTGCTGGTGGCGAACAAGGTCGACACCGCCCAGGAGGAGCCCGATGTTGCCGCCTTCCACTCGCTCGGCCTCGGCGATCCGTTCCCGGTCTCCGCGATGCACGGGCGAGCCGCAGGGGATCTGCTCGACCGGATCGTCGAGCTGTTGCCCGACGCGCCACGCGAGGGCGAGGCACCCGAGCCCGCCGAGCCGGTGTTCGCCCTGGTCGGTCGACCCAACGTCGGGAAGTCGAGCCTGTTCAACCGCCTGGCGGGGGAGGAGCGCTCGGTCGTCTTCGAGGAAGCCGGCACCACCCGCGACTCGGTGGATGCGGTGCTGGGATGGCCGGACGGGCACGTCCGGTTCGTCGACACGGCCGGAATGCGCCGGGCCACCAGGGTTCGAGGCATCGAGTACTACAGCGTCGTCCGAGCCACGCAGGCGATCGAGCGCGCTCACGTCGCCATGCTCGTGATCGACGCGTCGCAGGGCTTCACGGTCGAGGACAAACGCATCGCGAACATCGTGATCGACGCCGGTCGCGGGCTCCTGCTCGTGGCGAACAAGTGGGACCTGGTCGAGGAGAAGGACGACACCTACGCCGGACTCACCCGTGCCGCCCGTCAGTTCGCGTCGGCGCCGGTGATGCGAACGTCGGCGACCGGGGGGCGAGGGGTCCACCGTCTGCCGCCGGTCCTGCTCGACCTGCACGCCAGGTGGACGACGAGGGTTCCAACCTCGAAGGTCAACGAGGTCGTGCAGGGGGCCCAGCGCGAGCGGCCCACCCCGCGCTCCGCCGGGACCCTGCACTACGCGACCCAGGTGTCGTCGGGGCCCCCGTCGTTCGTGATCTTCGGCGGTGCGACGGAACCCGACCCTGCGTACCGCCGTTACATCGAGAACCGACTTCGGCGCGCCTTCCGTCTCGAAGGGGTGCCGGTGCGTGTCCGGTATCGGTCGAGGAAGCGGCGCCCGCGCGCCACCCGCTGACACCGAGGATCCACCACCCGATACAATCGCGGGCACGGGACGTGGCGCAGTCTGGTAGCGCACCGGTCTGGGGGACCGGGGGTCGCGGGTTCAAGTCCCGCCGTCCCGACCGATGCACACGCCTGGTGACCACTCGCCGTCCTCGCGCGTGCTCACCCTCCCGAACCTGATCTCGGCCCTGCGGATCGCGATGATCCCGGTGTTCTGGGCGCTGATCGTCGACGATGACACGACGGCTTGGGGCGTGGTGCTCTTCGTCGCGGTGGTCGCGACCGATTGGGTCGACGGCACGATCGCGAGGCGCACCGGGCAGGTTTCCGAGCTCGGGAAGGTCCTCGACCCCGTGGCGGATCGTCTGGCGGTCGCGGCGGGACTGATCGCGCTCGTCGTGCGGGGAGCCTTCCCGATGTGGGCGGCGGCGTTGATCCTGGCTCGCGACATCGCCGTGTTGGCGGGCGGGGCGCTGCTGGCGGTGAAGGGCTCGCGCATCGACGTGCGGTGGATCGGCAAGGTCGCCACGTTCGGCTTGATGATCGCGATCCCGGCCGTGGCATGGGGAACGCTCGGGCTCTGGCCCGCTGCTGCGGCGCTCGCGATCGGTTGGCCGATCTACGCGATCGCCGTGGTGGAGTACTACCTTGCCGCGGGAGCCTACGCCCTCGATCTGCGCCGGGCGCTCGCCGCCGCCTGAACCTGCCGCGCGCGGGGGGCGCAGGCGGGCTATCGTTCGGGTCGCCGGCGATCCGGAGCCACACACGACCCCCGGCGAAGGTCGGGGTGACAACGAGGAGGCGTGCCCGTGGAGTTCCCAGAGGAGCTTCGGTACACGAAGGAACATGAGTGGGCCAGGATCGAGGGCGAACGCGTGAGGGTCGGCATCACCGATTTCGCACAGGATGCCCTCGGCGACGTCGTGTACGTCGACCTGCCGGAGGTCGGCGCCAAGGTGGAGGCCGGCCAACCTTTCGGGGAGGTGGAGTCCACGAAGTCCGTCTCCGATGTCTTCAGTCCGGTCGCGGGCACGATCGTGGAGCGCAACCCGCTGATCGAGGAGCGACCTGAGCTCGTGAACGAGCGATCGTATGGTGACGGATGGCTCGTGGTGCTCGTCCCCGACGACCCCGCGGAGCTCGACGCGCTGCTCGACGCGAGCGCGTACCGCTCGTTCATCGAAGGAGCGGGGTCGTAGCGTGCCGCTGTGCGCGTCGGGATCGAGACTTCATCCGGTCGACGCATGGTCGAGGCTCAGCGGATCGGATGGTCGAGGGTTGAGCTCGACTCCGGTTGAAGGTGCCCTCACCCTGCGGTAACGTCGGCTCCAGCCCACCAGGAGGATGGAACGTTCTACCTGCATCCTCGGCGGGAGGACGAACGCTACGAGGACTAGACCGTGTATTGCACCCGTTGTGGACATCGCAATCGAGACGACGCCCGCTTCTGCGCGGAATGTGGAGCTCCACTCCACGAGGACCCGACCCTGACACTGACGCCCGTCGAGACCGAGGATGACGCACACGATGAGTTTCCCTTCCCTCACGATGAACTGCATCCGGGTCAGGCTCTGGTTCTCGTGAAACGTGGTCCGAACGCAGGGTCGACGTTCCTCATGGATCATGACCTCACGACCGTGGGCCGAGCCACCGACGCCGCCGTCTTCCTCGACGACGTGACCGTCTCGCGCTCGCACGCCGTGTTCGAGCGGCGGCCGGGTCCCGAATGGTTCGTACGCGACGTCGGCAGTCTCAACGGCACGTACGTCAACGGAGAACAGGTCGACGAGACGAAGCTCGGGCAAGGCGACGAGGTGCAGGTCGGGCGGTTCAAGTTGGTCTTCTTCGCGGCAGGGGAGTGAGCAGGCAGATGGCGGGAACCCGCAACTACCAGTCGATCGGAGAGGTCCTCGTGGCCGTGAAGACGGAGTTCCCCGACATCACCATCTCGAAGATCCGCTTCCTCGAGGCTGAGGGGCTCATCGAGCCCGAGCGAACGCCGTCGGGGTACCGCAAGTTCTACGCCGACGACGTCGATCGGCTGAAGTCGATCCTGCGTCTGCAACGCGACGAGTACCTGCCGCTCAAGGTGATCAAGGAGCGGCTGCTGCAGCGAGACGCCGACGTCGACGTCGACGCCACCGACGCGGCGCAGGGCGTGGACGAGGCCGGCGGTGAGAACGAGGGCGGTGATGAGGGGCTCGCGGAGGCGCCGACGGGTCTGCAGATGTCGATCGAAGAGATGTCGGCAGCGACCAGCGTCGAACGCGACCGCATCAGGGAACTCGAGTCGTTCGGCATCGTGTGCTCCCACGGTCCCGACGGCGCCAGGTACTACGACGGCGACGACTACATCGTGCTCTCGATCGTGAAGGACTTCTTCCGCCACGGCATCGAGCCGCGACATCTCACGATGTACAAGCACTTCGCCGATCGCGAGGCCAAGTTCTTCGAGGATCTCGTGGCACCGCGGTTGCGGCAGAAGAATCCCGACGCTCGTCGCGTGGCCGCCGAGACCTTGACCGAGCTATCGGTGACCTCCCGCAAGTTCAAGCAGGCGCTCCTGCGTACGAACCTGCGCGAGGACCTGCGCGGCGCGTGAACCTCGACCGTCCGGAGGGGCGTCCGCCGTTCCGGCTCGGGCGAACCGCGATCGCCCTCTCGGTGGCGGCGTCGCTCGCGATGACGC
>DASTBT010000005.1:0-27818 GCA_035711865.1 Actinomycetota bacterium | reverse complement strand
CGTGGACAACGCGGGCGGGCGGGCGGGGGTCACGCTCCGGATGCTACTCCCCGCCCCCTCCGGAGATCGCGCCGGCGGTCTCCGCCTCGGCCCGCCGCTCGGGCGGCAGCTTGTCGATGCGCACCGCGGCCGCCTTGAACTCCGCGGTGCCCGACTTCGGGTCGGTCGCTTCGATCGTGAGCACGTTCGTGTCGACCTGGTCCGGGAAGTGGAACGTCATGAACACGAGCCCCGGACGCAGCGCCTCGTCGACGTGCACCGGCACCTCGACCGAGCCGCGGCGGCTCGAGACGACGACGCACTCGTCCTCGGCCAGCGCCAGCCGCGCCGCGTCCTCGGGCGAGACGTCGATCGTCTCCCCGCGGCGGAGCGGCGATGTGTACAGGCCGCTCTGCACGCCCGTGTTGTACGAGTCGAGCCGTCGCCCGGTGGTCAGCCGCAACGGGAACTCCTCGGTGAGCTCGTCGACCGGCGGCTCGTCGATCACGATCGAGAACGGCGCCTTCACGCCCTGCGCGTCAGCGTCGTCGAACTCCCACAGCCTCGAGTGCAGGTAGAGCGTGCCCGGGTGCTCCTCGTCGGGACACGGCCACTGGATGCCGCCGAGCTCCTCCAGTCGTTCCCAGCTCATGCCCGCGTGCATCGGGCTCAGCGAGCGGCACTCGTCCCATGCTTGCCGAGGCGTGACGTCGCCCCAGCCCGCCCCCATGCGGTTCGCGAGCTGGGTGATGATCCAGATGTCGTCCCTCGCGTTGCCCGGCGGCTCGAGCGCGGCCCGGACCCGCTGCACCCGCCGCTCGGAGTTCGTCACCGTCCCCTCGGATTCGAACGCGCTGTTGGACGCCGGGAAGACGACGTCGGCGAGCTCGGCCGTCTTCGTCATGAAGATGTCCTGCACGATCAGGGTCTCGAGGCCCTCGAGCAGCTCGACTGCGTGCGGGTTGTCTGCCTCGCTCGTCGCCGGGTTCTCGCCGATGCAGTAGACCGCGGTGAGGTCCTCACGCTCCATCGCCCGGAACATGTCGGTGAGGTGCCAGCCGTACTCGGGGACGATCGGCGTTCCCCAGGCTGCCTCGAACCTCGCGCGCGCGGCGGCGTCCTTCTCGATGTCCTGGAAGCCGGCCAGCTTGTTCGGGATCGCGCCCATGTCGCCCCCGCCCTGCACGTTGTTCTGGCCGCGCAGCGGGTTCACGCCGCTGCCGTACGTGCCGACGTGACCAGTGAGCAGCGACAGGTTGATCAGCGAAAGCACGTTGTCGACGGCGTTGTGATGCTCGGTGATGCCGAGCGTCCAGCAGATCATCGCCCGGTCGGCCTTCGCATAGGCCTGTGCCACCTCGCGGATCACATCGGCGGGAACACCCGTGACGGCCTCACCGCGCTCGAGGGTCCAGTCCATGATCGAGTCGACGTACTCGGCGTACCCGACCGTGGCGCCCTCGACGAACGCATCGTGCTGCAGGTCGTTCGCGACGATCTCCCTCGCGATCGCGTTCGACAGCGCGATGTCGGAGCCGACGTCGATGCCGAGCCAGAGATCGCCCCACTCGGCGGACTCCGTGCGGCGCGGATCGACGACGATCAGCCTCGCCCCCCGGTTGACGGCCTTCAGGACGTGGTGGAAGAAGATGGGGTGCGCGGCCCGAGCGTTCGAGCCCCACATCAGGATGAGGTCGGTGTTCTCGACCTCCTCGTATGAGCTGGTACCGCCACCGGCACCGAAGACGGTGGCCAGACCGACCACCGAAGGCGCGTGTCAGGTGCGGTTGCAGCTGTCGATGTTGTTGCTGCCCAGGACCTGCCGGCTGAACTTCCCGGCGATGAAGTTCATCTCGTTCGTGGCCTTGGAGCAGCTGAACACCCCCGTGCCCCGGCCGGGGTTGCGATCGGCGGCCCGGCGGAGTCCCTCGGCGGCCCGATCGAGGGCCTCGTCCCAGGTGGCCACGCGCAGCTCGCCGTCGTCGCGAACCATCGGCTCGGTCAGACGGGTGAGTGTCGTGCTCGTCGACACATCGTCTCCTTCCCGATCCGGCGGATGCCGTCTCCCCATCTTACGGCGAGCCAGGTCGGGTCTCACCGGTTGGCCGCCAGGCCCCGGGCGGTCCATGATGGGACCATGGATCGCATCCCGATCGGCGGGGAGCCCACGGAACCGGACAACGTCGTCCGGCTTCCCGGCCCGGAAGACGCCACGGAACCGTCGGCAGACGACGAGATCAGCTACGAGGATGCCCTCGCGGCCGACGAGGAAGCCGACCGGGCCGGCGACGACGCCGCGGCGCCCGCCCCCGGCTCGCAGGTCGCCGCGATGCTCGAGCAGGGGGTGAAGGTCGGGGCGGGGCTCTTCGCCGCCGGCGCCACCGCGCTCGCCGACGCTCTCCGCACCACGATGCCGAAGGACGAGGAGCTCGGCGACGCGAAGGACCCGGCCTCGACGCTCGCCGGCGCCGGGCTCGGGGCGGCCGTCACGGCGGCGGAGGCCGCAGCGGGGGCGGCCAGACAGGTCGCCGACACCGTCGGTCCCGCGCTCACGTGGCTCGTCGAGCCGCGCTTCGCGAAGGACGCCGGGGAGATGGCCGCCGGCGCCGCCCGGGTCCTCGACGGTCAGTGGAGGTCCACACAGGCCGAGATGGTGCAGGCCGCGACGTCGTTCCTGCAGGTGCTCGTGCCCGAGATCGCCCAGGCGCTCGCCGACCAGGTCGACCTGACCGCCCTCGTTCGTGAACGGGTCGACGTGAACGCGATCGTCGAGGACGTCGACATCGAACGCATCATCGACCGGGTGGATCTCGACGCCGTCGTCGATCGTGTCGACGTGGATCGGGTCGCCGACCGCATCGACGTCGATCGCGTGATCGCGCGCACCGACCTGCTCTCGATCGTCGACCGGCTCGACGTCGCCGCGATCGCGCAGGAGGTGATCGAGGACGTCGACCTGCCACGCGTGATCCGCGAATCGTCGGGCGCGATGGCCGGCGAGACCGTCCGGACCGCCCGGATCCAGGGCATGCATGCCGATCTCCTCGTCGCCGGGATCGTCGACAGGGTGCTGCGGCGAGAGGCGCGCGAGCTGCGCGCGGCGGAGGACGGGGGTGAGCCGTGAGCGTGGCCGACCGCCCCCGGCACTCGGTGCGCGCGCTGCCGATCGAGGCTGCGGAACGTCAGGGGATGCGGGCGGGCGTGGTCTCCCGGGCTCTCGCGATGGTGGTGGACGCCGCGTACTCGGCCGCGCTCGTCGGGCTGGGCTATGGGTTGTGGGCCGCGGCGCGGCTGCTGCGGAAGCCCCGTGAGTTCGCGTGGCCGCAGCTCTCCTACGTCACGTTGGTCACGGCCGCCCTGATCGTGGCGGCGATCATGCTCACGATCTCGTGGGCCGGCACCGGGAGCAGCCCCGGCGGCCGCCTCATGGGCCTACGGGTCCTGGGGCGCGACGGATCACCTCCTCGGATCGGCCGAGCGCTGTTGCGCGCGATCGCCTGCGTGGCGTTCCCGATCGGGCTGTTCTGGAGCGCGCTGAGCGGGCGGAACGCCTCGCTCCAGGACCTGGTGTTCCGCACGAGCGTGACCTACGACTGGCACCAACGCGAGTGATCGTGGGCTGGTGACGCCGCTGCGCGGGCTCAGCCGACGCGCTCCGGCCGGGTGTACACGTTACCGCGCCCATCACGCACGAAGCCGACCAGCGTCATCCCGAAGCGAGCGGCGGCATCGACGGCGAGCGAAGACGGAGCGCTCACGGCGCTCACGACGGGGATGCCGGCGACGGCGGCCTTCTGCACGATCTCGAAGCTCACCCGGCCGCTCACCTGAAGCACGAGGTCCCCGAGCGGCACGCGGCCGGCCAGGACCTGCTCACCGATCACCTTGTCGACCGCGTTGTGGCGGCCCACGTCCTCCCGGAGCGCGACGAGGTCCCCGGCCGACGTGAACAGACCGGCGGCGTGCAGCCCGCCCGTTCGATCGAACACCCGCTGCTTCGACCGGAGCCGATCCGGCAAGGAGACCAACACCTCGACGGGCACGACCGGCCCGTCGCTCACGGGTCCGCATCGGACCTCGACGTCGTCGAGGGCAACTTTCCCGCAGACGCCGCACGACGACGTGGCGAAGAAGTTCCGGTGCAGCCGCTCGTGGTCGAATGGCCGCTCGAGCGTGACCGTGACGACGTTGTAGCGCTGTTCCTCGTCGTCGAGATCGTCGCAGTAGGCGACGCGACGCACCTCCCCCGGCGCGATCAGCCCCTCGGTGAACAGGAACCCCACCGCGAGCTCGTGGTCCGCGCCGGGCGTGCGCATCGTCACCGCCACCTGCTGCGCCCGCCGACCCGAACCCTGCACGCGGATCTCCATCGGCTCCTCGGTCGCGAGGGTGTCCGGCCGGTGACTGCGGACGCCGCCGTCGACCGCGATCACCCGCACGTCGGTCACGTTCCTGCGCAGCGGCTCGGTGGCGGCCATCACCCCAGTATCGGACCGGGACGCGCGATGGTCACGCTCCGTGGGCCGCGAGGTTTCGCAGGAACAGGATCTGCGCCAGGATCATGCGTTCGATCTCGGCCGGATCGACGCTCTCGTCCGACGCGTGGATGCGGGACCCCGCCAGGTCCTCCGCGCCCCACAGGATGAACTCCGCATCGGGGCTGACGCGCTGCAGGGTCTGCAGCAGCGGGATCGACCCGCCCGAACCCGCTTCTCCCGCGGGAGCGCCGAAGGCCTCCTGCAGAGCGGCGCGGGCCGCGACGAAGGCCGGGCCGTCGGTCGTGCAGCGGAACGGGGGGGCGGTCTTCACCCGCTCGACCTCGACGGTCGCGCCCCATGGTGCGTGGGACTCCAGGTGGCGCACGAGCGCGTCGAGCTCGCGGTCGGGGTCGCTGCCCGGCACGATGCGCATCGACACCTTTGCCCGTGCACTGGGGAGCAGCACGTTCGAGGATCCCGCGATCGTCGTGGTGTCGATGCCGATCGCGTTGATGCTCGGCCTCGACCACAGTCGCGAGCCGACCGTCCCCGGGCCGATGAGCTCGGTGCCGTCGAGCAGGTCGGCGGCGGAACGGAAGTCCGCCTCGGGGAGATCGGCCCCGGACCACTCCGCCGCGCTCACCCCGGCGACGCACACGGTGCCCTCGTCGTCGTGCAGGGTCGCCAGCAGCCTGGCGAGCGCCATCATCGCGTCGGGGGCCGGGCCGCCGAACGCGCCCGAGTGCAGCGGATGCTGCAACGTCGAGACCGTCACGATGCACGACACCTCTCCGCGCAGCGTGGTGGTGAGGATCGGCGCTCCGGCCTCGATGTTGCCCATGTCGGCGACCACGAACACATCGGCCCCGAACGGAGCGGGGTTCGCCTCGACGAACGCCTCGAGGTTCGACTCGGTCTCCTCCATGCCCTCCACGATCAGACGCACGGTGCACGGCGGGCGCCCGCCGAACGCACGGACGGACGCGAGATGGATCGCGATCCCGCTCTTGTCGTCCGCCGCCCCGCGCCCGTACAGACGGCCATCGTCCTTCGTGACCGGGGTCCACGGATCGGTGGTCCACCCCTGCTCCGGCGGCGCGGGCTGCACGTCGTAGTGAGCGTAGAGCACGACCGTGGGCGAGCCTTCCGGCCCCTCGATCTCGGCCACGACCGGCGGGTAACCCCACGGCACGTCACGCGGGGCCGCGTCGGAGAACCCGGCTTCGCGGGCGAGGACGACCGTGCGTTCGGCCATCTCGCGCACGGGTTCCTCGGGGTACCCGGGGAACGCGATCGACGGGATGCGCACGAGCGCCCCGAGCTCGTCGAGCACGCTCGGCATCATCTCGGCGATGGTGCGTCGAAGCATGTCGGTCCGCACGCGCTGGTCCCTCGGTCGGCGTGGCCCCCATTCAACACGTCAGGTCCGCGCCGTGACTCCCATGACCGGAGGTCGCGGCGTGCGCACCCTCGGTTTGGACCCGTGCGACCGGTGGTCGTATCGTCCGGGAGCCGTTCGCGTTCACGGAAGGACAGTCGGCACGATGAAGTCCGGACTCGAGATCGCTCAGGAAGCTCAGCTCAGACCGATCGCAGACGTCGCCGCGGCCGCCGGTGTGAAGCCGGACGAGCTCGAGCAGTTCGGCAAGCATCGCGCCAAGATCGACCTCTCGATCCTCGACCGCCTGGCCGACCGACCCGACGGCAAGCTGATCATCACGACCGCGATCACGCCGACGAAGGCGGGCGAGGGCAAGACCACGACCAGCGTCTCGCTCACGCAGGGCCTGGGGAAGATCGGCAAGCAGGTGATGCAGTGCCTGCGTGAGCCCAGCATGGGTCCGGTCTTCGGCATCAAGGGCGGCGGCAACGGCGGAGGCTACGCCCAGGTCGTGCCGATGGAAGCGATCAACCTGCACTTCAACGGCGACTTCCACGCCGTGCAGGCCGCGCACAACCTGCTCGCGGCGGCCCTCGACGCCAGCGTCTATCACGGGAACGAGCTCGGCATCGATCCGGCGACGATCACGTGGCCGCGAACGCTCGACGTGAACGACCGTGAGCTCCGATACACGGTGGTCGGCCTCGGCGGCAAGGCTCACGGTTACCCGAGGGAGAACTCCTTCGTGATCGTCGCGGCTTCCGAGGTCATGGCGGTGTTCGCGCTCGCCTCCGACGTGGCGGACCTGCGTCGACGCCTCGGCGACATCGTGGTCGCGTCGAGCGGCGATGGGAAGCCCGTCACCGCCGACGACCTCAAGGTCGCGGGCGCGATGACCGTGATCATGAAGGACGCGCTCAAGCCCAACCTCGTGCAGACGCTCGAAGGACAGCCGGTACTGATCCATGCCGGTCCGTTCGGAAACATCGCCCACGCCAACAACTCGATCATCGCCGACCGCGTTGCGCTGAAACTCGCCGACTACGTCGTCACCGAAGGGGGGTTCGCGAGCGACCTGGGCTTCCAGAAGTTCTGCGACATCGTCTGCCGGTTCGGCGGATTCACCCCCAGCGCCGCCGTGCTCGTCACCACCGTGCGGGCCACGAAATCCCACGGAGGGAAGCCGTTCGCCGACCTCGGCGCCGAGGACCTCGACTCCCTGCGCCGCGGGATCGAGAACCTGCGAGCCCACATCGAGATCGTCGGGCAGTACGGGCTTCCGTGCGTCGTCTCGATCAACGAGTTCCCGAGCGACACCGAGGCAGAGATCGACCTGATCCGCGAGCTCGCGGCCGAGGCCGGCGCGGAGACCGTCGTCGTGAACCGCGGGTTCGCCCAGGGCGGCGACGGAGCCGTCGAGCTCGCCCGGGCCGTCGTCGAGGCGTGCGAGCGGCCGAACTCGTTCGACTTCCTCACGCCCGCGGGCTCGGGACTCGGAGTGCAGATCGAGGCGATCGCGACCCGGCTCTACGGTGCCGAGGGCGTCGACTACCTGCCGCAGGCGGAGAAGGACATCGCTCGCATGGACGAGCTCGGATTCGGGCAGGTGCCCGTGTGCATGGCGAAGACCCACCTCTCGCTCAGCCACGATCCGCTGATGCTCAACCGGCCGGCGGGGTTCCGCCTGCCGGTACGCGGCGTGGTACCGAGCGCGGGCGCGGGGTTCGTCGTCGCGCTCTGCGGCGACATGCAGCGCATGCCCGGCTACGGTCGCACCCCGGCGTTCCACGACATCGACGTCGACGATCGGGGCCGCACGATCGGGCTGTTCTGAGGTCGCGGGCTGCCGATCGACCGACGTCACGACGATCGTGCGTCGATGATCATCACGCTTCCGGAGGCATCACGCAGAACTCATTGCCCTCCGGATCGAGCATCACGGCCCAGACGTTGCCCTCTTCCTCCGCCCAGTTGCGCAGCGTGGCGCCGAGGCCCTCGAGCCTGATCACCTCGTCGTCGACGGTCTCCTCCGCCACCACGTCGATGTGCACGCGGTTCTTCCCCGACTTGGGTTCGGGCACCTCGGTGAAGAACAACACCGGCAGACCCGGCGGCTCCTCGTCGGGCGGCTCGACCATGACGCTCGGATCGTCTTCCGGGTCCTCGATGCCCTTGGCCGCGAGTCGTTCGATCTCGGTGACATCGTAGGCGGCCACGCGCCAGCCGAGCGCGACCGCCCAGAACCGCGCGAGCGGCGCGGCGTCCTCGCAATCGAAGACGATGGCGTCGATACGCACGACGCGACACTACGCTGACCGCCGGCCGGGCACCAGCGCTCGGACACGACCGAGCGATGTCATCGGTGGGTCTCGGCACTATCCGGTCAGCCGGAGCCCGAACGCCTCGCGGCATTGCTCGAGCAGCAGGCCGGCCCGCGATCTGATGCCGGCGACCTCGTCGAGCAAGGCGTCGCGTCGCGTCCCGTCCTCGAGCGACGTGGCGTTGATCTCCACGTTCGCCTTCGCCCCCAGCACCGAGGCGAACAACATGCCCGCCGCGGTCATGCCGTCGCTCGACGCGTTGGGGTTGCCCATCGCCGTGGCGTCTTCGGCGAGCTCCATCAGGTCCACGGCTCGGCGGGCGATCTCGAGCGGCACCCCGGCGGCGCCCTCGAGCCCCCGTTGGATCGCTGCGGCTCGCTCCGCCCGCTCGACGTCGGTCTCCTTCGGCAGCCGGAAGGCCGTCATCACCGCTTCGAACGCCTCGGCGTCCCGGTCGCCGAGAGCGAGGAACTCGGTGCGGGCCTCGTCGGCTCGCCGCACCATCGCACCCATACGTTCCTCGAGATCCTCGAACCCCCGTCTGCCCTGAGTGAGGCGCCCGACCATCGAGATCAGCGCGGCACCGATCGCCCCGGCGGCGGCGGCGGCGGCCCCGCCCCCCGGAGTCGGATCCTTCGAACCCATCCCGTGCAGGAAGGCGTCGACCGTCATCGTTGCGAAGCGTCCCTCGCTCATCGCTGGCTCCCCTCGCTCCCCTCGCTGCCGTCGTGGTCCATGAGACGCTCCAGCACCTGGCGATCGGGGTCGAATCCGACGATGCGCAGATGCCCGGGGTCGTCGTCTCCGATGGCCGACGCGGGCACGAGCCCCACGATCTCTGAATCGGTCACGGACATGCCGTGCTCCCCCGCCAGACGGGCGACCTCGTCGAACGCCCTCCTCAGGCCGGTGACCTCGTGGTCCACGAGGTTCATCGAGACGGTCACGATGCCCCCGCGATCGGGCGCGGCGAAGCCGATCGCCCTCACCGACCGCAGTCCCCCGTCCGACTCGCGCACCGCCCTCGCGATCGTCTTCGCCGCGGGTTCGTCGCGGCCGTCGAGGTACACGTTGAACGCGATCAGCGGCTTCCGGGCGCCGACCGCCGTCGCTCCCGCACGCCCGATCTCGTGCGGACCGAAGTCCGGCAGCCGCTCCCCCGAAGCCACCGCCGCTCGCAGCCCCTCGAACTGGCCCCGCCGCACGGCCGCCAGCGACGACCGCTCCTGCACCATCGCGGCCCGATCGTAGAGGTACACCGGAACCCCGAGCCGCTCGGCCAGCTCTCGCCCGAACGTTCGCGCTAGCACGACGCACGCCTGCATCGAGGCGCCCCGCAGAGGCATGAACGGGATCACATCGGCCGCCCCCATGCGTGGATGGCCGCCGCGATGCTCGTACATGTCGATCAGCCGCACGGCGGTCTCGGCCCCGGCCATCGCGCTGGCCCGGACGGCCTCGGCATCGCCGAGCACGGTGGTGTCGAGCCGGTTGTGGTCGGGGTCGGCCTCGGCGAAGACGACACGAGCACCGGGCACATGCAACGCATCGACGATGGCGTCGATCACGTCGGTGCGCCGCCCTTCGCTGAAGTTGGGGACCACGCCGTAGAGCTCATCGGGCATCGGTCCAGCATAGGCACGAGGCGGGATCCGTCCCCGCCCCGGGTTCCGGTGATACCGGCGACGAGCTATGCGCGGGGGCGCTCCTTCTTCGGATCGAGCAACGACAACGCCTCGACCGTGGCCGAAGCGGTACCGTCCTCCACCGCAACCTCCACCTTCTCGCCGTCGTTCGCTGCCTCGGCGTCGAGGATCGCGAGCCCGATCGTGCCGAGCCTGGGCGAGGAGGCGGGCGACGTCACGACGCCGATCTCGCGGCCGTCCTTCGTCACCGCCGCGCCGTAGTCGGGGGCAACGTCGCCCTCGATCTTCAGCGTCTTGAACCGCTTCGGCGGGTTCGCGCCGCGCTCGGCGAGCGCGGCCGCAGCCACGACCTCCGTGTCGGTCTTGATGAACCGGTCCATCGACAGGTCCCAAGGCGAGATCTCGCCCGGTTGGTAGTCGACGGCGATGATGATCAGGCCGACCTCCGTCCGAGCGAGGTCGATCGCCGTCAAGCCGAAGGGCGTGGCACCCGCATCGATCAACGCGTCCCACACGCGCCGTGCGTCATCCGGGGCCAGCACGATTTCGTACCCCTTCTCACCGCTGAACCCGGTGCGCAGCACCCACGCCTCGGCTCCGGCCACGGTCGTCTTCTCCGGCCAGAACCGGAAGTACCCCAGCTCCGCGAGGTCGCGGCCGGTCAGGGGCTGCAGCGTGGCCTGCGCTGTGGGACCCTGGACCGCGATCATCGCGTAGTCGTCGGTCTTGTGATCGATGGCCGCGTCGAGGCCGCCGGCCGTCTCGCGGAACCAGCCCTCGATCCCGGGCGAGTTGATCATCACCAGGAAGTGGTCGTCGGCGAGCTTGTAGACGTTCCCGTCGTCGATCATCAGGCCGTCGGCGTTCACGAACGCGCCGTATCGCACCGAGCCGTCGCGCATGCCCTCGAGCGAGTTCGTGAAGCGGCGTTGGATCAGCCGGGCGGCATCGGGACCGGTCACCTCGTACTTGCATGTCGAGTAGAGGTCCCAGATGCCGGTGCCGGTGCGAACCGCCTCGTACTCGGCCATCGGGTCGCCGCCCTCGTGCATCGCCCAGGGGTAGCCGTCCTCCCAGATGACCTCCGCGTTCTGCTCCATGTGCCATTCGTGCAGCGGTGAACGCTTGTCCTCGCTCATGCGTCCCGTCTCCTCTCGTCGTCCTCGGATCCCCGGAAGCTGCGCATCATGCCCGGGGACGTTCCTTCTTCGGGTCGTAGACGGCGAGCACGTCGACCGTGCCGCCCATCGTGGTGCCGTCGGGCATCGCGACCTCGACCGGAGTACCGATCGTCGCCGCATCGGTTCGCACGATCGCGAGCCCGATCGCTCCGAACGTCGGGCTCGTCGCAGGGCTGGTCAGCACGCCGGCATCGGCCCCTGCGACGGTCACCCCCGCTCCGTACTCGGGCAGCGTCTCGCCCTCCAGCCGTATCGTCACGAATCGGTTCGGTGGGTCGGCGGCGACGGCGCGCAACTGGTCCTTGCCCATGAACTCGCCCTCGCCTTCGAGCGCCACGAGCCGGTCGAGCCCGAGGTCGTACGGGGTCCGTCGGTGCGGCTCGTAGTCGTAGTCGGTCACGATCATGCCGGTCTCGACCCGCACCGGCTCGATGATGTCCACCCCGTACGGCGTGGCCCCGGCACCCTCGACGACACCCCAGACCGCCGTTGCGTGCTCGGGCCGCAGGAACACCTCGTAGCCCAACTCTCCCGAGAACCCCGTGCGAGAGAGCCAGACCGGCGCTCCCCCGATCGTCACCGGTTGCGGGAAGAACGTGAAGTATCGAAGCTCGTCGACGTCGGCATCCGTGAGGATGGACCGAACGAGGTCCCGGCTCTTCGGGCCCTGGATCTGCAGGCTCGGCAGTTCCGGGGCGATGTACTCGATCTGCACGTCGAGACCCTTCGTGGCCTCGGTGAAGTACTCCGCACGCTCGTTCCCGTTCGTGCAGACCCACAGATGCGAGGCGGAGTGGCGGAAGACGGTGCCGTCGTCGACGACGAGCCCGGCCTCGTCGACGAACGCCCCGTACCGGACCTGGCCGTCGCGCATGCCGACGATGTCGTTCGTGTGGACGCGCTGGGCGGCCTCGAGCGCCTCGGGCCCCCGGAACTCCCACTTGTTCAGCGGCGAGAGATCCCACATGCCCACGCCCTCGCGCACGGCTCGATACTCCGCCTCCACGTCGCCGTAGTTCGTGACCCAGAGCCAGCCGGCCTCCTCCATGAAGCCGGCCGCGCTCGCCGACGTGATCTCGTGGAACGCGGTCTGCCTGCTTGAGCTCACCCTTCACCCTTCGCTCGATGGTGGCGGAGACTCATCCGAGGCCGACCACCCGTCCGTGGACGCGTTCTACCAGAGGTTTGAACGGTTGTTCAAGTCGGGCTCGTCGCGTGGTCGCGCGACCCGGGGCACCGAAGGGTCGCCGACTCCGTGACCACGATGTCGACCCGCTCGTCGACGCGCCCCGAAGGCAGGATCGCTCCCACGGGCAGCAGCTGCGCGCCGAAGCAGACGCCGATCCGGACCGTTCGGGCCCGCACCCGCAGCAGGTAGCGATCGTAGAAACCCCCGCCGTAGCCCACCCTGCGGCACTGGCGATCGAAGGCGACGCCGGGCACCGCGACCACGTCGGGCTCGGTCGGGTCCACCACTCGGCCCTCGGCCGGCTCGAGGGCGCCGAACGACGTCTCGGTCATCGGATCACCCGGCCGATACTCGCGAGCCTCGAGCTCTCCATCAACGATGCGCGGCAACGCGACCCGCGTGCCCCGCCCGTGCAGCTCCGCGATCAGCGGTTCGGTGGACACCTCGGATCCGAACGACCAGAACGCGAGAACGACGCGCGCCGTGGTCACCTCCGGCACGGCGAGGAACCGCCGGACGATCTCGAGCCCGCGGCGCTCGCGCTCGTTCGGGGGCAGGGCGTCGCGTGCGGCCAGCACCCGGCGACGCACATCGCGCTTGGCCCGCTTCAACTCGCCGCTGCTCACCGAGGCGTGGCCTCGGCGATGACGTCGAGCCGATCCGAAGGGCCCGAGGGCAACACGATGCACCAGGTGGCCCCGGAGGCGCCGAGCCGGTCGGCGAATCTGCCCCATTCCTCGGCGGTGCCGCTCCAGATCCCGTCGAGCGAGAGGCCCCGCTCGGCTCGCAAGCCGAGCAGCCGGTCGAGGTCGGAGCGGTCCTCGCCGACGAGGGCGATACCCGCCCACGTCGGCGGGACGATCCGAGGCCCGGCGAGCTCGAGCAGGGTCGCCGCCCGGTCGGCGAAGGCATCGGCGTCGAGACCCCACCCGTTCCACGCGTCGGCGACCCGGGCCGCGACGCCCAGGACTGCGTCGGAGAGGCCCCCGACCCACACGGCCGGCTCCCCCGGCGGGAGCAGTGGTCCCTGAAGCGTCGGCACGTGCGAGCCTCCTGGCCACGAACGCCCGCCGAAGAGGGCGTGCAACGCCTCGACGGTCTGCTCCAGGGCGGCGAGGCGGTCGGCGGCCGGTGGGAACGGGAAACCGAAACGACGGTGCTCCTCGGCCGAGGCGCGGTCGCCCGTGCCGATCCCGATGATCGCCCGTCCGTCGGACATGGCGTCGAGGGCCGCCGCCTGCTTGGCGAGGATCCCCGGGGCCCGCAACGTCACCCTGGTGACGAGGGTTCCGACGTGGAGCCCCGGCTCACGGGCGGCCACCGCCGCCAGCACCGAGAAGACCTCCAGGGATGGCCTGTCGGGGCCGGAGGGCGGGTAGAACACGGGCGGGAAGAGGTGGTCGGGCGCGAAGACCCCGTCGATCCCCAGCGCCTTCGCGTGCGAGGCCATCTCGAGCGGCCTCGCCGGATCGTCGGTGAAGACGGGGAGCGAGATGCCCAACCTCACCCGGCCGGACCCCCGGTCCGCTCGAACACGAGGGCCGCGGCCCCGATCGCGGCGGAATCGGCGCCGAGAGCCGCCCGCACGATCGGCACCTTCGGGCGTCGATCGGGCGCCTCGACCGACCGGCGGAACGCGTCCCGGACGGGTTCCAGCAGCAGGTCACCCGCGTCGGAGACACCTCCGCCGATGACGACGAGGTCGGGATCGAGCACGTTCACGAGACCGGCGATGCCGACACCCAGCCGGTATCCGACGTCGAGGAGGATGCCGACGCTCACGGCGTCGCCACCGCGGGCCGCCTGCGTCACCATGGCGCCGGTCACGATGGCGGCGTCGCCGCCGGCGATCTTCGCGAGCTCGGAATCGGGATGGCGTTCGGCGGCCAGCCTGCCCTCTCGGGTGAGGGCGGTGCCGCTCGCGACCTGCTCCCAGCAGCCGTGGTTGCCGCAACCGCAGAGCGGGCCGTCCGGGTCGACGACGACGTGGCCGATCTCGGATGCGAATCCGTTGGCCCCGCGGTAGAGCGTCCCGCCGAGGACGATCCCTCCGCCGATGCCCGTCCCGACGCTCACCATGAGCATGTGGCTGGAGCCACGCCCCGCGCCGTGACGGAACTCCCCCCAGGCGGCCGCGTTCGCGTCGTTCTCCGCGAGGCCGGGCAGACCGAGCGCGGCGCCGACGGACGCCGCGAGGGGTTCGTCGCGCCAGGCCAGGTTCGGGGCGTACCGAACGACGCCGTCGAGATCGACCATGCCCGCCGCGGCGACGCCGACGCCCGTGGCCTCGGGCGTGGCGACCGCCTTCGCCGTCGCCACCATCGTCTCCAGGGTCGCCTGTTCGTCCTGGGCCGGCGTGAGACGTGACTCACGCGCCAGCACCGTCCCGTCGCGTTCGACGAGCACGGCTGCGGTCTTCGTGCCACCGGCATCGATGCCGATCGCCGGGCCGGTCGTGTTCACGGGGTCGTCGGTCGTGCGTCGTCGACGACACCGACCGACTCGTCTCGATCGGCGGGTGGCCGCCCGAACAGGATCTCGAGATGGTCGCCGGCGAAATTCGCCTCTTGCACGGCGAGTCGCTTCAGCATCTGCGGCAGGAACAGGTTCCGCTTGTACGAACCCACGCGGACGTAGAGCTCCTCACCACGCCGATGGATGTCCATGTCCTCCCGCGATACGAACGGAAGGCGCATCGACAGGATGTATCCCTCGCCCCGTTTGCGCACGCGGATCGGGTCGTCGTGGTACAGCACGGCGGTCACGTCACGGTCGCCGTAGACCTCGGCGCCCATCTCGGTGAGCAGCGACACACCGACCATCTCACGATCGAACAGACGGGCCCGAAGGATCGGCACCGGCTCGAACGACTCCTGGACGGTCGCCAGGTGCTCAGCCTGGATGTCTTTCCACTTGCCGAAGTACGGGTCGTTCACCTCGTCGGGGATGATGCGGTTCACGACGACGGCATCGACCCGGTAGCCGAACAGGCCGAGGTACGTGTAGGTGCGTCGAGCCTCCGAGATCACCATCTTCTCGGGATTCACCACGAGCCGCACCGATGACGTCTGCTCGTCGGTCAGGATCTGCTTCACTGCGTCGAGGTTGCGGTGCAGTCGCTCCACGGCCGCGAACACCTGGTCCCCCGCGATCGGCAACGAGGTCATCCTCGAGAGCATCGGTCGTACCGTCTTCACGATGCGGCGTTCCACGGGGAAGATCCGCTCGATGTACCAGTTCATGATGTCGGGCAACGAGAGCAGCCGCAGCGTCTCGGCGGTGGGCGCGCAGTCGACCACCAGCATGTCGTAGTCCCCGCTCTCGACATGGGTCTTCACGTCGATCAACGCGAAGATCTCGTCGAGGCCGGGGATCACCGTGAGCTCCTCGGCCTGGATCGTCTCCGTGCCGGCCCAGTTCATGAGCTGTATGAAATAGTCCTGAATCTCACGCCAGTTGTCCTCGAGCCGTTCTTGGGCATCGATCTGCACGGCCCGGAGTCGATCGGTGATCTCCACCGGCGCCGACCCGATCTCGACCTCGAAGGAATCCGCGAGGGAATGAGCGGGGTCGGTCGACATCACGAGCGTGCGGTACCCGCCCATCGCCGCACGGACCGCAGTGGCCGCGGCCACGGTGGTCTTGCCCACCCCGCCCTTGCCCGTGAACAGCACGACGCGCATCAGGTCAGCTTAGCCGGTGCGATGACGTCGATCAGGACGCGGTATTCAGCCCATCTCGACGCGGCGCTTCAGCTTCTCGAGGGCGTTCTCGATCACCCGCCTGGCGCCCTCGCTGCGCAGGAATCCCGGCACGAGCACCCCGAGCTCGACACCCAGGCGATACGTCACCTCGGTCTCCGCCTCGGAGAGCTCGTTGAGCAGGTACTCACCCCTGATGTCGCGGATCGCCCCGCGGGCCTCCGACGTCGTCCAGGAAAGCCCCGTGTCTCCCGGCGCGTACCGATAGGCCAGCGTGTACGAGGCCCGGCCGAGCACCGGCACGTCGACCACGTAGGCGACCTCGGTGGCACGACCACCCTCGCCCCGCTCCCTGACGTCGACCGATCGGACATCGGCCCACTCGGGGTACGCCTCGTAGTCCTCGATGACCTCCATCACGTCCTCGAGGGGCGCTTCGATCACGATCGACCCTTCGGCGTGTTCCATGCCGCGGGAATCCTATCGGGCGGCCGATATCAGGCTCACGGCGATCACCATCACGGACCCGATGATGATGGCGACCGTCGCCCACAGGAGCGCCCTCGACGAGACGATGGGAGGCTCGCCGGCCGCCAACCGATACGCCTCGTAGGCCGATCCGAGATACACGAGCAGTGCCGCACCGAGGAAGAGCGCGAACACGCCGAACGTGCCGGCCGAGTCGACCCCGGCGACGAACACCGTGGCGGCCATGGCGGCGAGCACGGTGAACAGCACGCCGCGAGCCAGACCGTCGAGGCTTCGGCCGACCTTCCGGTGGCCCAGCCCCGGGTAGAGCAGCGATGCCGACAGGGCATCCCTCGGGTCGATCCGAACGGGGGCCTCGTCCTGACGCATCAACGACGCGAACGTGGTCCCACAGACCGAACACGCATCGAGCTCGAGCCCGTTCTCGTTCCCGCATGCGGGGCAGGGCCAGGTCGCCGCCCGGGCGCCGGCGGCGGGAGCGGGCGTCGAGAGGGTCGAACGTCCGGCGTCGGCGGGCGGATCCGCCTCCCGCTCTGCGAGTGAACGGAAGCACTGCCCGCACCACTCCGCGTCGGGGCTCGCGAGCGCGCCGCAGTCGGGACAGCGTCGCTCGGCGGCCGTCGATCCGCTCCGCATGGATGCAGCGTACCCCCGCCGCGCGACGGGACAACGACCGAGGGCCTGACTAGCCGGCGGCCTCCTGCAGCCAGAGCACGAGGGTGCGTGCGATCGACGGCCACGCGTGGTCGCGGAGCACGCGCGCACGCCCCGCCTCGCCCATGGCCCGAGCGCGGACGGGGTCGGCGAGCAGCCCGGCGATCGAGTCGGCGACCTGCTCCACGGCGCGGCCGTCGACGAGGATGCCCGTCTCGCCGTCGACCAGCGCCTCACGTGCCCCGCCGGAGTCACCCACGACGACCGGCTTCGCGCACGCCGCGGCTTCGATGAACACGTTGCCCCACCCCTCCACCTCCATGCCGGCCAGCCGTGTGCGGCAGGGCATCGCGAACACGTCCCCGAGCGCGTAGTAGCGGGGCAGATCGGTCTCGGGAACCTGGCCCGTGAACACCACGGAACCATCGGGGGCGCCGGCGGCGAGGGCGCGGAGCCGTTCCGCGTCGGGGCCATCCCCCACGATCACGAGCGTGGCCTCCGGAACCGCCCGACGGGTGCGTGCCATGCCTTGGATCAGCACGTCTTGGCCCTTGCGCGCGACGAGCCGGCTGACGCAGACCACGAGAGGCCGGTTGCCGAGGCCGTGGCGCTCGCGAAGGTCCTCGGTCGGCAGGTCCGGCCTGAACACCTCGGCGTCGGCCCCGGGGTAGAGCACCGAGACCGGCACGCGTTCGGGCACCGCCGTGCGCACGGTGCGGGCGACGAAGGCGCTGCACATCACGGGCACCCGCGTGGCCCTCGAGGTCGCGTACCGCATCGCGGCGTGTGTGCCGGGCGCGATCGAGAGCCAGTATTCGAATCCGTGGGCGGCGGCGAGGTACGGGACGCCCGCCCGCGCGAACCGGGGTCCCAGAAGGGCGAGGGGGTAGGTGGCGCCGAACAGGACCACCTCGGAGCCTGTCGCCCCCACCGCCGCCTGCAGCCGCCGGGCGATCTCGGGCGTAGGCCACAGGAACCCTTCCGGCTGCCGGAGCACGCGATAGGGCGCGAGCGCGTCGAACGCTTCGGTGTCGCCGGTACCGCCCGGGCAGAAGACCGCGACGCGGTCGGCCGGAAGCTGTGCCACCAGGGCCTCGAGCGTCCGTTGGATACCGCCGACCCGCGGCGGGTAGTCGTTGGTCACGAGCAGGATGCGAGGCACGTCCACGGCGCCGATATCCTTGCAGAGCGATGCCGCCGCTCACCGCCTCCGACGACGAGCTCCTCGCCATCGCCGAGGGACGTGCCGCCGTCGATCTCGCGTCGTTCCGAAAGGTGCGGGTCCGAGGCGACGATGCCCGGACATGGCTGCATGACCTCGTCACGGCCGACGTCGCGTCACTCGTGCCGGGAGCGTCCCGGCGAACGCTGCTCCTCGACGCCACGGGTCACATCCGTGCCGATCTGCAGGTCGCATGCGACGAGGACAGTTTCTGGCTGTTCCAGGCTCCCGATCAACCGGACCACATCGGCTCGGCGCTGGCGCCCTACGTTCTCTCCTCCGCCGTGGGACTCGACGACCTGACCGACGGGCGCGGCTTGATCGCGTTGCTCGGTTCCCCCGGCGCTCACGACGACTTCCGCCCGTCGTGTCTCGGCCCGGGCGGCGACGTGATCGGCCCCTCGCAATCGACGCTCCTTCCTCCCGGGCGCGTGTTCGTCGGCGCCGACGCCGCCGAGGTCTGGCGCATCCGACGAGGGCGAGCTCGCATGGGCACCGATTTCGACGGCAGGTCGATCCCTGCCGAGGCCGGGCTCGACGAGACGATCGACGGGACGAAGGGGTGCTTCCTCGGCCAGGAGTCCGTCGCTCGCGTCCGGAACCTCGGTCATCCGCCACGCGTGCTGAGGCACCTGATCGCCGACGGCCAGGTCGACCCGGGATCGCCGGTCGTCGACGAGGAGGGCGGCGAGATCGGCGTCGTGACCAGCGCCGCAACACATATCGACGGCGGCACCGTTCTGCTGGCGTCGATCCGCTGGGGCGCTGGGAAGCGCCTGCTGGACGCTCGAAAGGGTCACGACCTGACCCCCGTCGGTCCATCGGGCTAGCCCGTTCGGGTGGTTTCGAGTCCCTCGGCCGTCGTATCGTCGGATGCGTCCCTCCGACCCCTTCCGTTGATGCCCGTCGCTCTGATATGAATCGAGTCCCGCGGCCCGGTGCCACCAGCGGGGACGCTCCGAGGGGGAGGACTCTGTGAGGATCGAGCGGTTCCCGAACGTCGACGTCAGCATCCTGCCGCCGAACCCCGCTCCTCCGGATTTCTGGCAAGAGCGCGCCGCGTGCTTCGGCGTCGACCCCGACATCTTCTTCCCGATCTCCGAGGAGGAGGCCGGCCCCGCGCTGACGTTCTGCAACGCGTGCCGCATCCGGGAGGAATGCCTCGCGTGGGCGCTGAAGAACGGCGAGCGGTACGGGGTATGGGGCGGGCTCACCGAGCAGCAGCGCCGGCGCCTGCAGCGACGCGTCGCCTGAGCGCCGGGTTCGCCGCGACGCCGCCTACACTGACGGCGTTCCCATGCCGCCAGACCACGCGCCCGTCTACTCCGTCGCCCCCCTTCGCATCAGCTTCGTGGGGGGTGGCACCGACTTCCCCCACTGGTACCGGGAGCACGGGGGTGCGGTGCTCTCGGCCACGATCGATCACGTCGTTCGGGTGACGGCGACCCCGCGTACCGACCGCGCCGTGCGAGTACGTTCGCTCGATCTCGGCCACCTCGTGCAGTACCAGCTCGACGAGGGCCCGGAATACGACGGCGTGATGGATCTCGCGAAGGCCGCGATCGATCGCATGGGTCTCGACACGGGCCTCGACGTCGACATCGAGTCCGAGGCCCCTCCGGGAAGCGGTCTCGGCGGTTCGTCGGCGCTCGTCACGGCAGTCGTGGCCGCGCTGGCGTGCCTCGACGCTCGCTCCATGACGTGCGACGAGGTCGCCCGGCTCTCGTACTCCATCGAGCGGTACGACCTCGGCATCTCGGGCGGGTGGCAGGACCAGTACGCCGCCGCCTACGGCGGGTTCAACCTGATCGAGTTCGATGGTGACGGCGCTCGAGTGTCGCCGGTCGACGTCGGCCCCGACGAGCTCGAGGAGCTCCGCAAGCACCTCCTGCTCTGCTACACGGGTAGGGTCCGGCGCAACGTCGGGCTGATCGACCGGCAGATCGCGATGTTCGAAGCCGGCCGCGAGGACACCTTGCTCGGCATGAAGCAGCTCCGTGAGATGGCCTACGTCATGCGCGATGCGGTCGAGGCCGCCGACATCGGCAGGCTCGGCGGGCTGTTGCGAGATGCGTTCGATGCGAAGCGCCGCATGAATCCCCACATCACCGAGGGAACGTCGATCGAGTCGATGCTCGGCGCCGCCGCCGAGGCGGGCGCCACCGGCGGCAAGATCTGTGGCGCAGGAGGGGGTGGGTACCTGCTGATCGCCTCGCCGCCCGAGGCTCGAGCCGCCGTTCGCTCGGCGCTCGAGGCGATCGGCGGTCAGTTCGCCCCCTTCGAGTTCGATCCCCTGGGCGTGCGTGCCAGGCGGGGCGACGACCGCTGGACCCCATCGCGTCGATGACCGCCGACCGCGACAGCGCCCGAACGTACCTGCGCGAGACGGCCGACACGGTCCTCAGGGTCGAGAGCGAGTGCCTCGACGACATCGAGGCGGCGTCCGTGATCCTGATCGACTCCCTGCGCGCCGGAGGGAAGCTGCTGATCTGCGGCAACGGGGGAAGCGCGGCGGACGCACAACACCTGGCCACCGAGTTCGTCAGCACCTTGACCCTGGACAATCCCCGGCCCTCGATCCCGGCGATCGCCCTCACGACCGACTCGTCGCTCCTCACGGCGATCGCGAACGACTACGGCATCGAGGGCGTCTTCGCTCGACAGGTGGAATCGCTCGGCAGCGCCGGCGACGTCCTGATCGCGATCTCGACGAGCGGGAACTCGCAGAACGTGGTGCGCGCGGCCGAGCAAGCCAGGTCGCAGGGCGTGAGGGTCGTCGCGCTGACGGGGGCGTCGGGCGGCACGCTCGGGCCCTTGGCCGATGTGGCGATCCGCGTGCCCTCCACGGCGACGGCGCACATCCAGGAATGCCATCTCGCGATCGAGCAGCTCCTGGCGCTGCTCACCGAGCAGGCCCTGTTCCCGGCCGGATAGCTCCCGGACCTCGGCAACGGCTCAACGCGGCGGGCCGTCGCGGATCTCGACGAGGATCCTGTCCTCCCACCCCGGGCCCCCGTCGTCGGTGAGCAGCCACCACGTCGCCCCCACCGTCTCGTAGTCGCCGGGATCGGTGTCGGGCGCCCCCTGGACCACCGCATCGAAGGGCGCGTCAGACTCGCGGAGCGCTCGTGTGAACTCGAGCGCCTCGGCGAACGCATCGGGCGTGATCGAGCACGGTTCCCCCTCGAACACCGCGATCGGGAACACGCCGTCCCACCGCGCGGCGCGGCGGAAGGGCGCTCGATTCGGCCACATACCCGCGATCCACACGGGGATGCGCGGGCGCTGCACCGGGCGCGGGGAGAACGTGACCCCGTCGATCCGGTGGTGCCGACCGCCGGCGGTCGCCGGCTCGCCCGACCAGAGCCGGTCGAGGATCGCGAGTCCGTCGTCGAGGAGTTCCGCACGCTCACGCTCGCCGGCCGGCTCACCGAACGAGCCGAACTCGACGTCGGGAGGGAACCCCAACCCGGCTCCGAAGACCAGGCGTCCGTGGCTCAGGTGGTCGAGCGAGACGGTCTCCCGGGCCAGCTTCCACGGACGGCGACGCGCGACCGGCGTGACCATGGGTCCCAGCCGGATGCGCGCGGTCGTCGCCGCGAGCGCGGCCAGCGCGATCCACGGATCGTGCACCGCCACGTCGAACACGTCGGAGAACCGTATGTGGTCCCAGAGGAAGAATCCGTCCCACCCGGCCGCTTCCGCCTCACGGCCCATCGTGAGCAACAGGTCGAGCTCGCCGATGTTCGGCACGGTGACCCCGCAGCGCACGGAGGCCATCCTAGGTGGTCGACGACGGCCGATGTCGGTGCCGGTCGTCACCATCTCGCTCGTGACGACTTCCCCGCGGCGCCCGCTTGACCATCGAACACCTGTTCGATACCCTCCAGCTCCCGTTCGGCCCCTTCCGACGGAGGCGACGACGCCGGTGCCGGCCGAACCGACCCAGACGACCCTCGAGCTCGGCGTGCCGATCGTCGAGGTCACGTTCTGCGTCGTCGACCTCGAGACGACGGGAGGCTCGCCGGTCGACGACGCGATCACCGAGATCGGCGCCGTCAAGTATCGCGGCGGCGAGCGTCTCGGCTCGTTCCGCGCCCTCGTGAACCCCCGACGGCCGATCCCTCCCTACGTCGCCCACCTCACGGGCATCGACGATCGTCTCGTCTCGGGGGAGCCGCCGATCGAGCACGTGCTGCCGTCGTTCCTGGAGTTCTTCCGCGGATCGGTCTTCGTCGCGCACAACGCGGGGTTCGATTTCGGCTTCCTCAACGCGAGCTGCGACGCGCTCGACTACCGGCCGCTGCCGGGCCCACCGCTGTGCACGGCGCGGCTGGCGCGGCGCGTGGTCTGGCCCGACGTGCCCAACGTGAAGCTCGCGACGCTCGCGAACTATTTCCGCACCCGGACCAGGCCGACCCATCGTGCCCTCGACGATGCCGAGGCGTGCGCCGAGGTGCTACACGGCTTGCTCGACCTCGGAGGGCGACTCGGCATCCTGACGATGGGAGACCTCGAAGAGGCCCTGCGTGCTCGCGGGCGACCGAACTTCGGCAAGATCCGGCTCGCCGACGACCTTCCGCACGCGCCCGGCGTCTACCTGTTCCGCGGCCGCGACGACCGCGTGCTGTACGTCGGCAAGGCCAACGACCTGCGCGCCCGGGTGAAGTCGTACTTCTACGGCGACGAACGGAAGAAGGTCGTGAACCTGCTCGACGAGGTCCGCACCGTCGAGGGCATCCGCTGCGAGGGCGAGCTCGAGGCACTCGTGGTCGAGGCCCGCCTGATCCGCCGTCACGAGCCGAAGTACAACCGCCGGGGCACGACCTGGCGCCGTGGGGCGTATCTGGTGCTCGATCCGAGCGAGGCATGGCCCCGCATCAAGGTCGTTCGCAGGGCGGTACCCGACGGGCGCCACTACCTCGGCCCGTTCGGCAGCTCGGCGACGGCCCGTCTCGCCAAGGACGCCCTCGAGGAGACCGTGCCGATCCGCCGGTGCACGACCTCGATGGGCGCTTCCACCAGGTTCGCTCCGTGCGCCCTGGCCGACATGGGCCGGTGCCTGGCCCCGTGCGACGGCCGCACCGATCGCGAGCGCTACGGAGAGCTCGTCCGATGGCTCGTCTCCTCCCTGAGCACCGGCCCGGGCGAGCTCCTCGAAGCGCTCGAGCGCCGTATGTCGCGGCTGGCCGAGGCGGAACGCTACGAGGAAGCCGCGTCGGTGCGCGATCGGCTCCGCGCGCTCGCCGAGGGACTGTGGCGAGAACGGGTCGACGCGTGGCTCGTGGGAGCGGGGCGGCTCGAGCTGGGCGTCCCCGACGGGGAACGGGTGCGGCTGGACGCCGGCTCGCTCCGTACGGGCCACGCCGACGGCGGTGCGATCGCTCGGCCCGTGCCGCGCGATCGAGCCGATGAGCTGGCGGCCGTGCGTTCGTGGGTCGGCCGACATCACCCCCGCGTGCTGGCCTGCGATCGGCCCCCCGCCGAGTCGGTCGAGGGTGGGGCAGCGCTCGCCCGCGTCTTGCGGCGCATGCGAGACGCCTCGGGCCGCGACGACCGACGGCGCGGGGCGCGCCGGTAGACTGAGGGCGTGGACCGGGCCGTCATCGTCGAAGGCGCGCGCACGCCGATCGGGAGATTCCTCGGGTCATTCGCCGACACCCCGGCCGTTCGCCTGGGCGAGCTCGCCGCGAAGGAAGCACTGCGACGTGCCGGGATCGACGCGGACGCGGTCGACCAGACGATCATCGGCCACGCTCGTCAGGCGGGGAACGGCCCCAACACGGGCCGCCAGGTCAGCATGCGCGCAGGCGTCCCCCGAGAGATCAGCGCCTACAACGTGAACATAGCGTGCGGCTCTGGCATGAAGGCCGCCCAGCTCGGCGCCCAGCAGATCATGCTGGACGAGAGCGAGGTCGTGCTCGTGGGTGGCATCGAGAACATGACCAGGGTGCCGTACCTGCTTCCCGACATGCGACTCGGCCACCGCCTCGGGAACACACAGGCCGTCGACGCGATGTATCGCGATGGCCTGCTCGACCCGCTCTGCGACCTGATCATGGGCGAGACCGCCGAGAACCTCGTCGACATGTACGGCATCTCCCGCGAGGAGCAAGACGAGTTCGCCGTGCGGTCGCAGCACCGCGCGCAGGAAGGCGCGGCGGGCAGAGCGGCGGAGATGTTCCCGGTCGAGACGACGCTCGGGCGCACGACGGTCACGGTCGACGACGACGAACACCTGCGACCCCACACGACGACGGAGTCGCTCGCGAAGCTCCCGCCCGTGTTCCGCGAGGGCGGCAGTGTCACGGCCGGGAACTCGAGCGGCCTCACCGACGGGGCCGCCGCGCTCGTGCTGATGAGCGAGACTCGGGCGAGGAACGAAGGCCGCGAGCCGCTGGCGGCCCTCACCGCGATGTCGTGGGCCGGGGTCCCGCCCGAGATCATGGGCATCGGTCCGGTGCCGGCCACCCAGAAGGTGATGGACCGGCTCCGATGCACGATCGACGACTTCGAGCTGATCGAGATCAACGAGGCGTTCGCCGCCCAGGTGATCGCCTGCGAGCGCGAGCTGAAGTTCGATCGCGACCGACTGAACGTCAACGGCGGCGGAATCTCGGTCGGCCATCCGATCGGCATGAGCGGCGCGCGCATCATCCTCGCGCTCGCCTACGAGCTTCGCGCTCGCGATCTCACGATGGGTCTGGCCACGCTCTGCATCTCGGGCGGCCAGGGCCTGGCCGTCGTATTGGAACGTGCCTGAGAGGAGCCGGAACGTGAGCGCCGTGCACGCCGTGGTCTTGGTCCAGTGCGAGATCGACGAGATCGCCGAGGCCGCCCAGGCGATCGCCGAGATCGACGGCGTGAGCGAGGTGTACTCCGTGGCGGGCGAGTTCGACCTGATCGCGATCGTGCGGGTGAACGCCCACGACGAGCTCGCCTCGGTGATCCCCGGCGGCATCGCGAAGGTCGACGGGGTCGAGCGCACGGAGACCCTGATCAGCTTCCAGGTGTACTCGAAGCACGACCTCGAGCGCTTGTTCTCGCTGGGGTTCGACGAGGGCTGAACCTGGTGAGGCCGGTCAGATCAGCGAGGTGTAGCTGACGCCGCCCGGCCAGTCGATCGCCACCACGAGCGCCGTGCGGCCCCACGTGGCGAGGTCGCCGTTTCGCGGGGCGTACTTCTCGAGCATCAGCCGCCTGGCGAGCGCATCCTCGTCCCCGTCGCCGCCGACCACGCGGGCTCGGGTGGCTCGCTTGCGCCCGCCGATCTCCAGCTCGACCTCAGGGACTGTCATCAGGTTGCGGACCCAGTCGCTGCGATCTCGGTCCCCGGCCATCAGGAAGACGGTCTCCTCGGCGAGCACGAACCAGATCTCGATGCGGTGTGGCTTCCCGGAGACGCGGCCGGTGGTCGTGAGGTAGCAGAAGTCGAGACCGGCGATGTCGTCGGGCATCGTCCCGCTACCAGATCGCCCAGATCACGAGCGCAGCGATCACCACGAGGGCGCCGATGAAGATCGCGAGATCGGCCTTCTTCACCTTGCCCGGCTGTTGGTAGTTGAAGCCCATGTCGCTATAGACGGTAGTACTCGCGGAAGCGTTCGGGCGAGAGCCAGTAGATGTGCTGGCGAACGGTGGAGGCATACGTGCGGGCTTCGGAGTGATCGCGACAGGCTCGCTCGGCGATCACGGTTCCGGACCCGTCGACGATCGCCACGCGCCAGCTTCCGTCGTCCTCACGGAGCTCGACCCCGAACCCGCTCTCGCCGTCGCCCACGAGTTCCTCAGCCTTGCCGCACGAGGTTCTTCCCGAGCCGGTCGAGGTGCTCGCTCAACGGGCCCAGCACCGACTCGTGGTCGAGGCTGAACTCGGGTGCCACATCGGCGACCGCCTCGAGGGCTTCCTCGAGCTTCGTGCCGGCCTCCTCGGCATCACGCAGGGCGCTCACCAGCACCACGGCGTAATCGGGGCTGAACGGCTGTCCGTCCCACGGCGACGCTCCGCCGCTCGCGATCACCTGTTCCGCGAAGAACTCGCGGCCGTTCCGATGGTCGATGCCTCTGATCTTCACGCGCTCTCCTTCTCGCTGATGAGCTCCAGCAGGCGATCGGCCAACTCGAACGGATCTACCGGCTTCACGAACCATGCATCGGCGCCCGACCATCTGGCGAGCCAGGCATCGTGCTTCCGTTCCAACAGGATCACGATCACGCCTCGGTAAGGATCGTTGTCATCGCGGAGCTGCTTCGACAGCGCGAACGCCCCCGCCCGCGAGGCGATCTCGTCGGCCACGATCACGTCGGGCCGGTCGCGCAGGGCGGCCCCGATCCCGAGCTCGCCGTTGGCGGCCGCCCGGAATCGGAGCTCCGTGCCGATCGCGCGCTCGATGCTGCGCACGGTCAACGCCATGAGCTCCCTGGACACGGGGTCGGGCGAGACGAGCAGCACGTCCACGGCCAGGATGCTACCCGGTTCAACCGTCCCGGCGCCGGACGGGACATGGATCCGTCGGGCTTTTTGTCCACGCCAGTGTCACCCGCTAGGCTCCGGCGGCATCCAGCGAAGGAGGGCAGGTGGAGGGCACCGGGAAGGCGGCTGTGGCGGAGTTCGTCGCGACGTTCGCGCTCGTCTTCGTGGGGGCGGGAGCGGTGATCCTCAACGCGAACGGTCAGATCGATCTCACCGGCGTTGCGCTCGCCCACGGGCTCGTGCTCGCGATCATGGTCTCGGTCACGGTGCACATCTCGGGAGGCATGGTGAATCCGGCCGTCGCCGTGTCCCTCTGGGTCACGGGGAAGGTGTCGACACCTCGAGCGGGAGCGCTGATCGTCGCCCAGCTGGCGGGCGCGATCGCCGGTGCGTTCCTACTGGAGTTCCTCGTTCCGGCGGAGCTGTTCGGATCGGGGAACGGCGGGATCCCTGCGCTGGGGGACGGCGTCACGATCGGCAAGGGGATCCTGATCGAGGCGGTGACGACGTTCTTCCTGGTCTTCGCGTTCTTCGGCACGATCGTCGACGACCGCGGACCGTTCTCGAAGACCGCCGGGCTCACGATCGGACTCGTGATCGCGTTCGACATCATGGCGTTCGGTCCGTACACCGGGGCCGCGACGAACCCCGCCCGGTGGCTCGGTCCTGCCCTGGCCACGACGGACTGGGCGGATTGGTACGTCTGGATCGTCGGCCCGATCGCCGGCGGCATCATCGCCGGGGTCCTCTACTGGAGCGTCTTCCTGAAGGACAAGGAACCCGCCACACCGTGAGCCCGGCCGGACCGCGAAGAGCGGGCGGGGCGGGTCACGGGAAGAGACGATCCCGTCCCGGCGTTCCCGAGAGGACGACATGACATCGGACATCTACCTCGACGACGCATCGGCCACTCCGCTGATCCCCGCGGCGCGGGCGGCGCTCATCGAGGCGCTCGACGAGTTCGGCGACCCGCTGTGGATCCACGCGCGGGGCCGGAAGGCCCGTTCGATCCTCGACGACGCTCGCGAGACCGTCGCCGCATCGCTGGCAGCCCAGCCGGATGAGATCGTGTTCACGTCGGGTGGCACGGAGTCGGTCGCGCTC
>DASTBT010000004.1:0-73896 GCA_035711865.1 Actinomycetota bacterium | reverse complement strand
AAGGCATCCTGCATCGAGGTTCGCATTCGGCAAGAAGAGGGTCTCGTACGTCTGAGCGTGAAGGATGACGGTATTGGATTTGATCCGGTCACGGTGAATCGAAGCCAGCATTTCGGGTTGCAGCTGATTACGGAGCGTGTCGAAGCCGCAAGAGGCACGGTAGTCATCGATTCCCAGCTGGGTCATGGGACCATGATCAGCGCCATCCTCCGGCCGGATGTCTAGCGCCTGGATCTCGACATACAAGTAAGACCCCCCGGTAGGGGGGCCTCTACTCGATTCGCTTTGCGGATGGCGGGCTTAGCCGCGCCAGTGTGCGCCGCCGGCAAGGGCGACAGCCAGCAGCGAGCTGAGCGCGATGGCGATGCGCCGTGCGATCTTCATGTCCTTCTCCTTCTCCGACGGTGCCTCTCACTCTTCCTGGTGCGAACGCTACCCCACCTGGGGGACGCGTTCAAACTATCGGGGGACACCCGGTCGGGGGACAACGGGGAGATGACGCTACGTCGAATGATGTAGATCGGCGAGGTTGAGCCAATCCCCATCTCGCCCTCCTTCCAAAGCTGGGCGCTTGGCCCCAAGATGGCCCAATGCAGCCCTCACCAAAGGCGGGCGAATCGCGCTGGCGATCGACCGGGATCGTCGTGTTCCAGCTTGCTGTAATCCTTCCCACCCTTGGTCTAGGCGCTTGGCTCCTCGAACAGAGCCCGGAAGACTTCCGGCCAGCGTTGCTGCTTTGGTCGCTTCTAATCGGACTGGTGGAGCTCCTCGCGGTGCCTGTGTGGCGCGGGCTGCAGATGGGTGTGGGATTCCCGCTGCTCTTGATGGTCGCGATCTTGTATCCGCCGGGTGTGGCTTCTCTGATTGCGTTGTTGGGCGCGTCCGACCCACGAGAATTCAAACGTGAGGTCTCGTTCCTTCGGGCATTGTTCAATCGATGCCAGGTGGCGCTCTCGGTCATGGCTGCGAGCGCGATCTTCCATTCACTCGCAACACTCACCGAGGACGCCCGATCGCCCTCATGGGTTCTCCTCCTCGCGGCGTCGCTTGCTGCTGTCGCCGACTATGTGGTGAACAGCACTCTGGTGACCGTCTTCGTGTCAATGCGAGTGGATATGCCGATTCGTGAAGTAATCAGGGAGTTGAGAGTCGGCAAGCTCAGCGACTTCCTCGTTTCATACATGGGCTTGGGTATCCTGAGCCTCGCTCTTGCTGTCGTCTTCGTGGAGGTCGGGCCGTGGTCCGTCCCCGCCTTCCTAGCTCCGTTGCTGCTGGCAAGGCAAGTGTTCTTCAGATCGCAGGCGTTGGAGCAGGCGCACCAGGAACTTCAGGACCGGGAGCAGGTGCTGAAGACGCTCTCGAACGCCATGGCGGAGGAGCGTGCGGATGAGCGACTCGCCATCGCCGGCTACCTCCATGACGACCTCGCGCAGGTGCTCTTCCGGCTCTCGATCCAGGTCGACGTCGCGCGCAAGCTGCTCGAGAAGGACGACATCCCCGCCGTGCGGGGGCAGCTCGAGAAGATCCGGGAATCGAAGCAGGAGACCTCCGACCGGATCCGAGCGCTCATCCGCGATCTGCACCGATCTCCGTTGGGGGCCAAGGGTTTGGCCGAGGCGCTCGAGTCCTTCACCGACGAGGTCGGGCGCGATGCCGATGTGACCTATCACCGGGACATCGACGAGATGCCGCTGCCGGCGCCGATCGCGCTGCTGATCTTCCACATCTCCCGCGAGGCGGTCATGAACTCCCTGAAGCACGCGCAGGCGTCGGACTTCTGGATCGGGGTGCACGAGCAGAACGAGTCCATCGTGCTCGAGCTCCGGGACAATGGGGTCGGGTTCGACACCGAGGCTCCGGGGCCCGAGGGGCACTTCGGCATGGCGATGATGAGGGAGCGTGCTCAGGTCGGTGGCGGCACGTTCGATGTCGAGAGCGAGCCGGGCAAGGGCACGACGATCACGGTGAAGTTCCCGAGCTCGCTCCTTCAAGGCGAGGCCCCGTTTCAGTCCGTGACCGGCGGGGCAGGCGGCGCTCCCGCGGTAGGTGCTTCCCCCGGTACATCTGGATCCACGCCGGAGGCCGATGGTTCGAGGCGAAGCGTCCCCGCATGACGATCACGGTGAACGCGACGATCCCCACGTAGAGGACGACGTCCCCGGCCGAGAGCACCGTCGCGATGGGCGGCGGCAGCCCGATCACGTCGGCGAGCGGCGTCAGCACGTCCGACGACGACATCAGGTGGTGCTTGCCGTCGTCGACCATCGAAGGGAGCACGTCGCTCGAGCTGCCGGTTGCCCGGATCGCGGCCTCGCTGACCGGCATGCCGCCGTTCGCGGCGATCACGAGTGCGTTGAGCGCGAGGCCGACGAGCAAGAAGGGCGCCGCGGGCAGCCGCCGGTTCACCCACACGAACGCGATCAGCAGGGCGTAGCTGGCCACCAGGGCCGCGACGGCGACGTCGTCGTCGACCCATCGGAACGGGGCCACCTGCAGGGCGAGGCCGGCGATCGCCGCTCCCCACCAATGCACCTGGACCCGTTCGAAGTTGCGCACGCTACCGCCGGTCACCGATCCGGCGACGAGGCCGATGAAGACGACGGTCAGAACGACGATCATGCTGGGGAAGATGACTCTGCGGGGCGCGATAGTCCCATCCGACAGTGCACAAGTCCAGCCGCCCCGCGGATCCGCCCCGAGCGCGTACCCTCAGTCGGGATGACCCTCGACGACGGCTACTTCGGCCCGGGCAGTGTCTCGTGGCGAGTGCATCGCGAGGTCACGGTGCTGTTCGGCGGCGCCCGGGCCCTGCTGATGCAGGCGGCCCATCCGCTCGTGGTCGCCGGCGCGAATCAGACGGGTATGTACGAGCGGAACCCGTGGAAGCGGCTGCAGCGTACGCTGATCCTGACCTACACCATGACCTTCGGCTCGAAGGCCGAGGCGCACGCGGCCGCCGAGAAGATCAACGAGGTGCACACCCGCATCAACGGCATCGACCCGGTGACCGGCGAACGCTACGACGCGCTCGATCCCGAGCTGCTGCTCTACGTGCACGCATGCCTCGTGGATTCAGCGATCGTGTTCGAGCGGCTCACCGTCGGGGAGCTCGACGACGCCGGCCGGCAACGCTTCCACGAGGAGCAGATGCTCGCCGCCGAGTTGTGTCTCGTGCCCCGCGACTCGATCCCGCCCACCTGGCAGGAGCTGCGAGCCTGGCTCGGCGCCTTCGAGCATCGAGGTGACCTGCAGGTGACCGACGGCGCTCGGCGCGTGCTCGACCTGTTCGTCGATCCTCCGAAGGAGGCGCAGTGGCGGCCGGTGCTGCGGGGCGTCTCCCGGCTCGCGTACGGAACGCTCCCCGCCGGCATCCGCGAGATGTACGGGCTGCCGTTCGGGCCCTGGAAGCAGCGGGCGATGCGAGCGACGTTCCCGGCGATCAGGGCGGTGCGACCGCTGCTTCCCGCGAGGTATCGGTTCATCGCGCCCTATACGGACCACATGCTGCGGCGCCGCGGCGTCGATCCCGGGTCCGATCTCGCCGAGGCGCGCAAGCGCGCCGGCATCCGCTTGTAAGGGCGAGGGGCGTTCTGCTCGTGGCAGACTTCGCGCATGACCGCCGCGCTCGACGTCGACGCCGTGCTGCTCGACATCGACGGGGTGCTGGTCACGTCGTGGGTCGCCCTGCCCGGATCGGTCGAGGCGGTTGCCGCGCTCCGCGCCGCGGGCATGCCGTTCCGGCTGCTCACGAACACCACGACGCATACGCGCTCGGGGCTGGCCGAGACGCTGCGCGGGGCCGGGTTCGACTTCACACCCGACGAGATCGTCACGGCCGTCACGGCCACCGCGGCTCACCTCCAGTCACGGCACCCGGGGGCGAAGGTGTTCGTGCTGAGCGACGGTGACCCCCGCCCCGACCTCACCGGCGTCGAGCTCGTGAACGTCGACGACGCTGAGGTCGTGGTGGTCGGCGGCGGATGCGACGACTTCTCCTACGACACGATGAACCGCGTGTTCCGCCGGTTGAACGAAGGAGCTGCCTTCGTCGCGATGCACCGGAACCTCTACTGGCGCACGACGGACGGGCTGCAGCTCGACGGTGGCGCGTTCGTCGCTGGCCTGGAGGCCGCATCGGGCGTGTCGCCGGTCGTGTGCGGGAAGCCCGCGACGACGTACTTCGAGGCGGCGCTCGGGGAGCTCGGTGTGCAGCCGGGCCGCGCCGCGATGGTGGGGGACGACGTCGTGAACGACGTCGGCGGCGCCCGGGAGGTCGGCATCGTGGGCGTGCTCGTGCGCACGGGGAAGTTCCGGCCCGCCGACGTCGAACGCGGCGCGCCCGATGCCGTCGTGAATTCCCTCGCCGACGTGCCGGCGCTGCTTGGCCTCGGGGGCTGATCCGTGGCATCCGATCGCCACGCCGCGCCGGAGCTGTTCTCGGGCATCGCGCCGCAGTATTCCTGGGCCGGGTCCGTCGTGTCGTTCGGGCAGGACCCCCGTTGGCGCCGCTTCATGGTCGCCAAGCTCGGCGCGGTGCCGGGGTCGCTGGTGCTCGACGTGGCCGCCGGCACCGGGCTGGTCTCCCGCGAGCTCGCGGCGAGGCTCCGCGTCAACGTCGTCTCGCTCGACCCAAGCGAAAGCATGCTGCGAGCGGGGTTGCCGGCCGATGAGGAAGCCGGCCTGGCCGACCGGATCGACCCGGTGCTCGGCCGGGCCGAGGCCTTGCCGTTCCCGGACGGTGCGTTCGACGCCCTCACGTTCACCTACCTCGTGCGCTACGTCGACGATCCGGCCGCGACGCTGCGTGAGCTGGCGCGGGTGGTGCGGCCCGGGGGGGCCATCGCCTCGCTCGAGTTCCACGTGCCCCAGCAACCGCTGGTGCGGGCGGGCTGGTACGCGTACACGCGGGGCATGCTGCCGGTGCTCGGCTCGTTCGTCTCGCCGCAGTGGCGTCGCACCGGGGTGTTCCTCGGCCCGAGCATCAGCCGGCTCGAAGCGCGAGCGCCGCTCGCCGAGCAGGTGCGGTGGTGGCAGGAAGCGGGGATCCGGCATGTGCGATCTCGTGAGCTCACGTTCGGGGCGGCCGTCGTGATCTGGGGCGTGAAGGAGGGGCGGCGCGGTGGCTGAGGGGGCTGGCCCCGGACGCCCGGCGTTCTACGCGCTCGCGCCCGGCGGGTGGCGCGACTGGTGGACCCTGCTCCACCCGCCGTACACGGTCTGGCACCTCTCGTACGTCGTGATCGGCGCGTCGCTCGCCCCCGATGTGAATCTGCGATGGCTCGGCGAAACGCTGCTGGCGTTCTTCCTCGCGATGGGGCTCGCCGCGCACGCGCTCGACGAGCTGAACGGCAGACCGCTCGGCACGCGCATCTCCGGCGGCGTGCTCGTGGGTGTCGCGGTCGCCGGGCTCGCGGGAGCGGTCGCGCTCGGCATCGACGGCATGGTGAAGGTTTCACCCTGGATCGGGGTGTTCATCGGCGCTGGGGTGTTCCTGGTCGTGGCGTACAACCTCGAGCTGTTCGGGGGCGCGTTCCATTCCGATCGGTGGTTCGCCCTCGCCTGGGGCGGATTCCCCGTGTTGACCGCCTCCTTCGCTCAGACCGGATCGTTGAGCGTGGCCGCGGTCGTCGCCGCCGCCGCGTGCGCCGTGATGAGTGCGGCGCAGCGGGTGCTGTCGACGCCGGTGCGCCGGCTGCGGCGGCACGTCGTGGGGGTTCACGGCGAGCTCGAGCTCGACGACGGAGCCCGTGAGCCGCTCGACGCGGGCTCGTTGCGGGCCGCCCCCGAGGGGGCGCTCAGGCTGCTGTCGGTCGCGGTGCCGCTCGTGGCCGGCGCCTTGCTCGCCTCGCGCATCTTCGATAACTAGTCCAGCTAAGACTAGTGGGCGGCCACGATCGCGAGCACTTCGTCGGCGTAGCGATCGAGCTTGGCCGGACCGACCCCCGGCACGCCGGCCAGATCGGCCCAGTCCCGTGGCTTCCGCTCGGCGATCTCGGCGAGCGTCGCGTCGTGGAAGACCACGTACGCGGGCACGCCGTCGGTGGAAGCGCGTGACCGGCGCCACTCCTTCAAGCGATCGAACAGGTGCTCGCCGCCACCCGCGGCCGCGATAGGCGCGCGCTTCGACCGTGCGGCAGGTGCCCGCCTCGACTCGGTCTTCACCACACCGATCTCGCGGAGAAACAGGCTCGGCGCCGTGCGCGGTTCGCGCGGCCACGACAGGAACAGGTGCTCGCGTGCACGCGTGATGCCCACGTACAGCAGGCGCCGCTCCTCGTCGGGGTCGGCCTCGGACCTGCGCGCCCGGTAGGGAAGCTCCCCGTCGAGCAGCCTGGGCAGGAACACCGCGTCGAACTCGAGCCCCTTCGCTCGGTGGAACGTCATGAGCTGCACGCCGCGCCCTTCGCGCTCGGCCGCGAACCGTTGCTCGAGCTCCATCAGGAACCCGGCGATGGTCGCATCGAGCCCGGCCGCGTCGGCGTATTCGGCCGCGAGCGCGCGCAGGCGCCCGAGGTCGGCCTGGCGTGTGGCCTCCTCGTCACCGACGTCGTCGCCGAGGCCGCCGAGCATGAACCCGATCCGATCGGTGATCGCCTCGACCACCCCGGCGACGTCGTGCTCGCCGTCCTCGGCCCGGCGCATCCGCGCGATCACGCCGCGCGGGCCGGGCCGGCGCAGGAAGGACCCGTCTCGCACCTGGTACGGCACACCCGCTGCGGCGAAGGCTTCCTCGTATGCCTCGGATCGGGCGTTGATGCGGTAGAGCACGGCGATCTGCTCCCACGACACGCCGGCGTCGTGCAGGCGGCGCGTCTCGTCGACGACGAACGCGACCTCGGCGTCGGCGTCGGACAGGGCGCGCGCGGTCGGGTTCGGACCGTCGCCTCGGGTCGCGCGGAGCGTCTTGTCGAACCCACCCAGGGAGCGGGCGAGCGCGTTCGCGACCGTGAGCACCTGCGGCGAGGAGCGGTAGTTCTCCTCGAGACGGACGACGGTCGCGTGAGGGTACCGGTCGGAGAACGTCAGCAGGTGCTCGGGGGAGGCACCCGTGAACGTGTAGATCGTCTGGTAGTCGTCGCCGACGACGCAGAGCTCGTCGCGTCCCCCGAGCCACCGGTCGAGCAAGGCCTGCTGCAACGGATTCACGTCCTGGTACTCGTCGACCGTGAACGCGTGGAACCGATCGTGCACGAGCCGCGCGGCTTCGGGTTCGTCGCGAAACAGGCGCACCAGCATCAGCAGCATGTCCTCGAAGTCCATGCGGCGGTCGCCTTTCGTTCGCTCGTAGGCCATGAACGAGCGCTGCATCAGGTCGGGGGGAAGCGGGGGAGTGCGGCCTGCCGCCTCGATCGCCTCGAGGTAGCCCGCGGGGTCCACGAGGCGATTCTTCGCCCACTCGATCTCGCCGGCCAGCTCGCGTCGAGGCAGGAATCGGTACGCGCCGGGAAGCCCGTTCGCGATCGGGTTCAGGATCTGCGCCTTGGCGTTGAGCACCTCGGGAAGTTCGCGCCCCGTGTACCTGGGCCAGAGCGTGCCGAGCTGCCGCAGGGCCGACGCGTGGAACGTGCGCGCCTCGACACCCTCGACGCCGAGTCGAGCGAGCCGTCGCTTCAGCTCGCCCGCCGCCTTCTCGGTGAACGTGACCGCGAGCACCTTCGACGCCTCGAAGGCCCCTACCTGCACCTGATGGGCGATGCGGTTCGTGATCGTGGTGGTCTTGCCGGTGCCTGCGCCCGCGAGGATCGCGACCGGACCACGGACGGCTTCCGCTGCCTGCCGCTGGGCGTGGTTCAGCCCGGCGAGCGGGACGTCCCCTCCTGCCATGCAGGCGACGCTACCAGCGGCGTGGGACAGATCGGGTGAGGATGCATTTCAGCGCGGAGGCCGCGCCGCCGATACGGACCCTATGGCTCTGGTTGACGATCGGCCGCCCGCAGACGTGTCGGGCCGAGTGCCGTTGCACTACGCGTCGCTGTTCGGTGACCTCCATCGCGCACGGGAGCTGGTCGATACGGGCAGCGACGTCCGTATCGACGACCACGACGGCCAGACACCCCTTCACTACGCTGCCCAGGGGTGCTCCGTGGCCGTGGCCGAGCTGCTGCTGGCGAACGGCGCGCCGGTCGATGACGAGGACGTGGACGGCAACACGCCGCTGTGGTGCGCGACGCTGCGCACCCGAGGCGAAGGAGCGATCGTGCAGCTCCTGCTCGGACACGGAGCCGACCCCAACCACGAGAACCACGACGGTCGCACGCCCCTGCAGCTCGCGAAGGCGCTCGGCGGCGGCGACATGGCGGCTCGCGGCACGCGCTGATCGCCCGGCGCCGGCCGTATCGCTGGTTGGAGCTACGCTGGTCGTGATGTCCGATCTCCCGATGACCCTCGGCGCGCTGCGAGCGTCCGGCTTCCTCGATCGCACGGTGAAACAGGAGCTCCGCGAGAACCTGCTCGAGAAGCTCGCCGCCGGTGAGGACATGTTCCGCGGGCTCGTCGGCTTCGACGATTCCGTGCTGCCGGCGCTCGAGCGCGGCATCCTCGCCGGCCACGATCTGATCCTGCTGGGCGAACGTGGCCAGGCGAAGACGCGCCTCGTGCGTGCGCTGGTCGGGCTGCTCGACGAGGTTGCGCCGGCGATCGAGGGGACGGAGACGAACGATCACCCGTTCCGGCCGATCAGCGCGCACGGCCGCGCCCTCGTCGGGGAACGCGGCGAAGACACCCCGCTCGTCTGGATCCATCGCGACGATCGGTATGCGGAGAAGCTCGCGACGCCCGACACGAGCGTCGGCGACCTGATCGGCGACGTCGACCCGATCAAGGTGGCCGAGGGCCGTTACCTCGGCGACGAGGGCACGATCCACTACGGGTTGATCCCGCGCACGAATCGCGGCATCGTCGCGATCAACGAGCTCCCCGACCTGCCCGAACGCATCCAGGTCTCGCTGTTCAACATCCTCGAGGAGCGCGACGTGCAGATCCGCGGGTACCGGATCAGGCTCCCGCTCGACATGTTGCTCGTCGCGACCGCGAACCCGGACGACTACACGCACCGCGGTCGCATCGTCTCCCCGCTGAAGGACCGCTTCGGCACGCAGGTCCGCACTCACTACCCCGAGACCCTCCGCGAAGAGATCCGCATCATGGATCAAGAGGCCACGTCGCCGAGCGGCGCCGTGCCCGTGCGCGTGCCGACCTTCATGAAGGAAGTCGTAGCCGCGCTCACCGCCGAGCTGCGCCGGTCCCAGCACGTGAACCATCGCAGCGGCATCAGCGTGCGGTACTCGATCGGCAACCTGGAGACCCTGCAGGCCGCGGCGGTCCGGCGAGCCGCGCGCACCGGAGAGCCCGAAGCGGTGCCCCGCGTGGTCGACCTTCCCGCGGTGCTGATGAGCTCGGAGGGGCGGGTCGAGTTCGACACGATCGAGGAAGGCCGCGAGCCCGAGATCCTGCTGCGCGCGGTCCGCACCGCCGAGCTCGAGGTGTTCCGGCGCCGTCTGTCGGGCTATGACTTCGCGCCGTTGCTGGAGCGGTTCGACGAGGGCCTCGCGGTCGACACCGGCGAGCTCACACCGGCCGGCGACCTGCTCGGCGCGATCGGCGACCTGCCCGGACTCGCCAAGCTGCTCGATCGTCTCGGCGTCGAGGAGGAGAGCCCGGGCGTCGCGGCGAGCGCGCTCGAGTTCGCGCTCGAGGGCCTGCACCTGTCCCGCCGACTGAACAAGGACGGCGGCGACCGCAACGCGCGGTATTCGGGTCCCGAGGCCGCCTGAGCAGGGCGCCGCGTAGTATCCGGGCGCGATGACGGAGGTCCACACCTGGGTCGGGTTCGCGGTGGTGGCGCTGTTCGCGATCGGGTGGCTCTGGCCGCTGGGAGCCTGGGTCGCGCGGCGCGGCCCGGGCGAGCTGTACTGGAGATGGCTCTCGGTCGCCCAGGTCGCGGCCGGACTGCAGGCGCTGATCGGCATCGTGCTGCTGCTGCTCGGGCGCAGGCCGACCGAGTGGCTCCACTACGTCTATGGGTTCGGACCGATCGTGATCCTGATCATCGCGCACACGCTCGCGCGGGACCTGCAGAAGACCCAGCCCGGCGCCAAACCGATCCAGCCGTGGTTGCCGTTCGCGTTCGCCGCGTTCATCTGCTTCGGGTTGACCCTCCGAGGCCTGATGACCGGGCTCGGCATCGGCTGAGTCGACGGCCTTCCGCGCGAGCGCGCGTACGCTGAACGCATGCGCTTCCGCTACTCGCGGTGGGACGGCACCCAGAACCCGTTCGGATCCGACGTGCCGGCGGCAGACGTGCTCGACGAGCTGGCCGACGAGATCCTGATGGGCGCCGGGGCCGACCACGCGCTGCAGCGCCTGCTTCGCCGCGGCATGCAGGGCCGGTTCTCCGGCATGGACGCGCTGCGGCAACGTCTGCGGCAGCAGCGCGAGCGCGAGGAGCAGCTGCTCGACCTGACGGGGCCGCTCGAGGACGTCCGGGAGCGCCTCGAGGAGATCCTCGAACGCGAGCGAACCGAGCTCAGCTTCCGCGACGACGACGACGCGCGCATGCGCGAAGGGTTCCTCGACGCGTTGCCACCCGACGCGCCCGGTCAGATCGGCGAGCTGCGGGAGTATCGGTTCGTCGATCCGACCGCCCAGCGCATGTTCGACGAGCTGCAGGAGCACATCCGCGAGCAGGTGATGGGTTCCTACTTCCGGCAGATGGCCGAGGGCATGCGGAACATGACGCCCGAGGATCTGGCTCGATTCAAGGACATGCTCGCCGAGCTCAACGGCCTGATCGAGATGCGCGAGCGGGGGAAGGACACGCAGCCGGCGTTCGAGGACTTCATGGCTCGCCACGGCGACCTGTTCCCCGACGATCCGAAGACGCTCGACGAGTTGCTCGAGAACATGGCGCGCCGCATGGCGGCGATGAGCGCCCTGATGGCATCGCTCTCGCCCGAGCAACGCGACGAGCTCGCTCGCCTCGCCGAGCAGGTGATGCAGGACATGGACCTCGCGTTCGAGGTCGACCGGTTGGGCGCGAACCTTCGTGAGGCGTTCCCCGGTATGGCATGGGGCGAGGGGTACGAACAGGGGTTCGGCGAGGGGCAGGCCATGCCGATGTCGGGCGCCGTCGACGCGATGGAGCGCCTGCACGACTACGAAGATCTCGACCGCGCGATGCGAGGCGACTACGCGGGCGCTTCGCTCGACGACGTCGACGAGGATGCCGTCCGGCGAACCCTCGGCGACACGGCGGCGCACGACCTGCGCCGTCTCAAGGAGATCGAGCGGATGCTCGAGGAGGCGGGACTCGTACAGCGCCGCCACGGCCATCTGGAGGTCACCCCGCGCGGCGCTCGCCAGCTGGGAGAGCGTGCCCTCACGCGGATCTTCGAGGCCCTGCAGCGAGATCGAGAGGGAAGCCATGAGGCTCGTGACGCCGGGGGTCTCGCCGAACCCACGGGAGCCACGCGCCCGTGGGAGTTCGGCGATCACGGCCGTCTCGCGGTGCAGCGCACGGTGTTCAACGCCGTCTCGCGGACAGAGCCCGGTGAGCCGATACGGCTTCGCCCCGACGACTTCGAGATCGCCGAAGCCGAACAACGCACCGAGACCGCCACCGCCCTGCTGCTCGACCTGTCGTTCTCGATGCCGCTGCGTGGCCACTTCATCCATGCGAAGAAGATGGCGCTCGCCCTGCACGCCCTGATCGAGGGCCGCTACCCGCACGACACCCTCTACCTGGTCGGATTCAGCGACTACGCGCGACGGCTGCGGCCCGAGGACCTCACGGCGCCCGGGTTCGAACGGGTGTACGGCACGAACATGCAGCACGCCTTCATGCTCGCGGGGCGGCTGCTCTCGCAACACCCGCGCGCGACGCGCCAGGTGATCATGGTCACCGACGGCGAGCCGACCGCGCACCTCGAGGGCGAGCAGGCCTTCTTCTCGTGGCCGCCGATCCCCGAGACGATCGAGCTCACGCTCGCCGAGGCGTTGCGCCTGGCGAAGGCCGACGTGCGCCTGAACATCTTCATGCTCGAGGAATCCGAGGGCCTGGCCCGGTTCATGGAGCGGCTCGCCCGCCTCACGAAGGGGCGGGTCTTCCTGATGGACGACGAGCGAGTGGGCGAGTTCGTGCTGCGCGACTACGTGGCTCGCCGCTCGCGGTAGCTCGCAGGAACCTCGCTCCCTCGCGATAGGGTCGATCCCGTGCGGTTCGTGAAGGTCACGGTGTGGGTGCTCGTGTTCGCGTTGTGCGCGGCCGTGGGCGCCGTCGTCGCCGCCAACACGAACCCGTTCCCTCCGGGGGTCGACGATCCCGGCGTGCGATCGGGCGGCGGCGGGAGCACACCCGAGCCGGATCCGGGTGGTTCGTGGCTCGTCCGCATCGACGCTCGTACGTCGCACGACCTGTTCGTCGGCGGACGGTGCGCGGCGAGCTGGCGCATCGACGTGGGCATCCCGGCGACCGACGGGCCGATCGACGGCGCCGGGGCGGCGACGTTGCGGGGCGAGCTGCAGTGTGACGAGCCCACGGCACAGGTGCAGGCCGAACGCGTCGAACTTCGGGCGATCGGGGCTACCCGTGGAGGTGAGCTTCGGTTCCGCCTCGAGGAGACGAGCCGCGACCCCGCGGGGGCGCAGGAGCTGAGCGGATTCCTCGACACGATCCCGAGGCTGAGGCTGCGGCTGCCCGCGCGAGACGGCGCGACCGCCACCTTCGACGTCGAGTTCCCCGACGGCGGACAAGGCACGTTCGGATCGGCCGGGACCGTCGTGTTGACCCGGCAAACCGACTAGCCCGTCAAAGGGTGTCCCACCACAGCGTGACGACCGGCTGTGCGCTCGGTCCGGAGCTCCAGAGCCCGTCGTGCTGGCGGAGCCTCGCCCCGAGCGCGTCGGCGATCTCGTCGTCTCGGTCGGGTGTCAGGCACAGCCTGCGCCTGACCAGCGCGACGGCGTCTTCGCGTCGCTCGAACCCGCCACCCGCGGCCTCATGCGGATCCGTTCGGTCTTCGCGGTGTGATGGGAAACCCAGGGCCGTGCTCAGCGTGTGGGCGTCGTCCGCGGTCGGACGGTCCGGGCGTGTCACCCCGTGGAACCGCAGCCAGAGGTCGTTCATCCACGAGAGCGGGTGACGATCGGTGAGCTCGAGCACGGCGCGCCGTCGGGCGTGCGACGACATCGCGGTGAGGAACGCGGCGAGGTCCGGGGCGTTGTACGCGACGTGACCGCAGACGGCGACGTCGACCTCGGGTGTCTCCGGTGCCACGTCCGGCCAACGGCCGAGCACGGTCGTGACCGGTATGCCTCGCTCGGCGCCGCGGCGGACGACCGCCTCGAGCATGTCGGTCTGACCGTCGACCGCCACGAGCCGCGTGCATCGCTCGGCCAAGGGCAAGCTGGTGCCGCCGCCGCCCACGCCGATGTCCAACACCCTGCCGCCGTCGCCTAGAGCCTCCAACGCTCGCCGGGTCGTCGGGGTCGGCTCCTCGTGCGCTGCCCGCCCGACCGTCCGTTGGCCCCTGCGCACGAACGGCTCCGCCGGGAAGCCGAACGGCGACTCCGGTGCCGCATCGAGGATCGGCCGGGGGATGGCCCACGAGGCCAGGTCCGTGGCCCACGCCTCGGCGAGCCGCGCCGCCTCGCTCACGGTTCCCACGCGGCGTCGTCGTCGGCGCCGAGCGAAGGCGGCGGGAGCCTCGTCGCGGGTCGTTGCCCGTCGAAACGGAGTGGGTTCGCGACGAGTCGGAGCGGTCCGCCGCGACCCGGGTCGTCGACGCGATCGACGAGGGCGGCACCCTCGGGCGAGGCGAACACCTCGTCCATCGTCCGGATCGGCGAGCACGGCACGGCCGCTCCCTCGAACGCCGTCAGCCACTCCGCGGCGGGCCGGGTCGCGAACACCGCCGTGAGCATCGAGACGAGCTCCGACCTGTTCGCCACGCGATCCCGGTTCGTCACGAATCTCGCGTCGTCGGCCCACTCTGCATGTCCCATGACCTCGCACGAGCGCCGGAACAGCCGGTCGTTGCCCGCGGCGAGGATGAATGGGCGATCCGAGGCATGGAAGGCCTGGTACGGCACGATGTTGGGATGCTGCGTGCCCAGCGGCGTCGGCACGATGCCGCCGATCAGGGTGTTGGCCGCCTGATTCACCATCGCGGCGACGCTTGCGTCGAACAGTGCCACGCTGACATGGCGCCCCAGGCCGGTCCGGTCACGCTCGGCGAGCGCCGCCAGGATGCCGATCGCCGCCTGGAGCCCGGTCACCACGTCGAGGAGGGCGACGCCCGCCTTCACGGGCTCGCCGCCGGGCTCGCCGGTCACACTCATGAGGCCGCTGAGCGCTTGGACGATGATGTCGTAGCCGGGGCGGGCGGCGCTTCCGGGGACATCGTCGCCGAAGGCGGTCAGTGAGCAGGTCACCAGGCGCGGGTTCGCCCCGCGCAGGTCCCCGAGCGCCAGGCCCAGCTCCCGCATCAAGCGGGGCCGAAAATTCTCGATCAGCACGTCGGCGTCCGATGCCAGCCCGCGGACGCGGTCGACCCCGGCGGCCGATCGCAGGTCGAGCGCGATGGAACGCTTGTTCCGATTGAGCGACAGGAAATAGGCGGCGTCGTCGCCGGCGAACGGCGGGCCCCATCCGCGGGTGTCGTCGCCGTCTCCGGGGCGCTCGACCTTGATCACGTCGGCCCCGAGGTCGCCGAGGATCATCGTCGCGAGGGGACCGGCGAGCACGCGCGACAGATCCAGGATGCGCAGGCCGGCGAGCGGTGTCGGAGGTGTTGTGCCGAAACGCCCCGTCATGCGTGCAGCCTATCTGTCGGATGGGGTGGAGCGTTCCGATGCAACCCCACTGGCCGTGTCGCCCGCGGTCGGGCATGATACCCAGCGTGAACGAGCAGAGCCTCGATCGGGTCAACGCCTTCCTGTCGGCTGTCGCCACGCGGACGGCCGTCGGCGACGTGATGGCTGTGACGCCCGCCGAGATCGGGCGGGAGCTGGGGTTCCCCGACGCGCTCTCGACCGCTCGCGCGGTCCGCGCCCTGATCGCGCGGAAGCGACTCGAGCCCGCGCAGGGTTCCTATCGGCTGCTCGAGGTCCGCCCGGTCGCCGCCGGGGAGAAGGAATCGATCGGCCGCCGCCCGCGGAAGTCCGGGCGCTCCCGAGCGATCACGGGGGCTCGGCGGGCGGACGCCGGCGCGGCTCGCTACTCGGACTTCGGTCGGGCGGTCGTCGACCGTCTGGTCGAGGTGGGACGGGAATCGGCCGAGATGCGAGCGGCGCTCCGCTCCGCACGTGAAGAGACCCGCGAAGCGCGTCAGGCGCGTGACGAGGCCGAGGGTCGGGCGCGCGGACTGGCCGAGAAGGTTCGCGAGCTCGAGTCGCGGGCCGAGATGGCCGAGTCCAATCTCCGCACGATGCTCGCGACGGTCCGCGCGCAGGAGGCCGGCGATCCCGCCCGCGACGCCAAGGTGTCCGATACCGAGATGGAAGCGATCCTCGGGGTGCTGAAGGGCGACGAGGCCTCCGACGGCACGCCGACCGCGCCCGAGACGGGCTCGGCCGTGTCCTGATCCGATCAGCCCGCGGCGGTCGCTTGCAGGCCGTGCCGAGCGAACGCTTCATAGCACGCCGAGGCGTGTCCCGGCGCGACGTCCTGCAACGCGAGGTCTTCGGTGCGGCATCGGTCCTCGATCCCGAGCTCGGCCGCCCGGCCCGAGACGACCACGGGGCAGCGAGGATGGAAGCGGCATCCCGGCGGGATACGGGTGGGATCGGGCGGCTCTCCCGTGAGGACCGGTCGTTCGAGGCCCCCGGCTTCCGGCACGACGTCGAGCAAGGCCTTCGTGTAGGGATGCTCGGGGCGCAGCAGCACCTCCTCGGCCGGGCCGATCTCGACGATGCGGCCGAGGTACATGATCGCGACGCGGTCGGCCACCGTCCACGCGAGGCCGAGGTCGTGCGTGACGATGATGATCGTCAGGTGGAGGTCGTCGCGCAGCTTCATCAGCAGCTGCAGGATCTCTCCCCGTACCGAGGCATCGAGGTTCGAGACCGGCTCGTCGGCCACGATCACCTCGGGCTCCAGCACCAGGGCACCGGCGATCACGACCCGTTGTCGCTGTCCGCCCGAGAGCTCGTGCGGGTAGCGCAGGAAGAACCGCTCCGGCGGACGCAGCCCGGCCCGTGAGAGCGCTCGCGCCACGAGCTGCTCCTCCGGTTCGTCGTCGGGCCCACGGTCGATGCCGTGGATGCGAAGCCCCTCGGCGATGATCTCGTAGATCGTCTGGCGCGGGTTCAACGTGCCCGTCGGATCCTGGAACACCATCTGGACCTCTCGACGGTACGGCTTGAGATCGCGCGGGAGCGGCTTGCCTTCGTACAGGATCTCGCCTCCGTCGACGGGCTGCAGACCCATGATCGCCCGGGCCATCGTGGTCTTGCCGCAGCCGGATTCCCCGGCGAGGGCCATGACCTCGCCGCGCCTGAGCTCGAATGACACACCGTCGACCGCGCGCGAGAGGGTGCCCTTCTTGCCGCGCAGCCCCTCGAAGAAGCCCACCCGACCCTGGAACGTGACCCGCAGGTCGCGGACCTCGACCACGACCTCGGGCTCGGACGGGTCGGGCGGGCGGGCGGTGGTGGTTTCGGCTTGGCTCATGCGGGTGCTCCGGCGCGATCCTTCGCCGCCGGCACGAGCAGGCACGCCGCTCGACGCCCTTCGCCGGCCGGGTAGAGGTCCGGTTCGATCGTCGGGCAGTCCTCGAACGCCTTCGGGCACCGTGGGTGGAACGAGCATCCCGACGGCACGTCGGCGGGGTCGGGCGGATCGCCTCCGAGCCCCATCGGCTTGCCGCGGAACCGGTCGTCGCCGATCTCGGGGAAGGCAGCGGCCAGCGCCTCGGTGTAGGGGTGCTGGGGCGAGTGGAACACCTTGTCGGCGGGGCCTTCCTCGACGATCTTCCCGGCGTACATGATCGCGAGCCGATCGGACGTCTCGACGAGCACCGACAGGTCGTGGGTGATGAAGATCATCGACAGGCCGAGCTCGCGTTGGAGCTCCTTCATCAGCCGCAGCACCTGCGCCTGCACCATCACGTCGAGCGCGGTCGTCGGCTCGTCGGCGATCACGAGCGAGGGTGAGCAGGCCAGGGCCATCGCGATCATCACGCGCTGCTTCTGGCCGCCGGAGAGCTCGTGCGGGTAGTCCTGCATACGGCGCGACGGCAGCCCGACCTGCTCGAGCAGGCTCCCCACACGCACGCGGGCCTCCCTTCCGGCGGACTGCTGGTGCACGACGATCGCCTCGGCGATCTGGTCGCCGACGCTCTTCACCGGGTTCAGCGCGTGCATCGCGCCCTGGAAGATGATCGAGGCCCCTGTCCATCGCACGGCGCGGAGCCGGCCGGGCTTCATCTCGAGCACGTTCTCGCCGTCGAGCGTGATCGTGCCCTCGATCTTGGTCTTCGACGGGAGCAGGCGCAGGATCGCGCCGGCGATCGTCGATTTCCCGCACCCGGACTCGCCGGCGAGGCCAACCACCTCGCCCTTGCGCACGGTCATGTCGACGCCGCGGACCGCTGGCACGCCGCCGCTCGACGTGTGGTAGGTGATGTGGACGTCGTCCAGCGTGAGGACGTCGTTCATGCGCACGCTCCCCGGGTGACGTTCATCGATCCCTCAGCTTCGGGTTGATGATCTCGTCCATCGCGAATCCACACATCGTGAACGCCAGCACGACCAGTGTGATGCACACTCCGGGCGCGCCGATCCACCACCACGCCCCGAGCGTGGTCGCGCCGGCCTCGGTAGCGGCGTCGAGCATCGAGCCCCACGACGGGTTCGTGGGGTCGCCGAGACCGAGGAAGGTGAGCGCCGCCTCGGACAGGATAGCGATCGCGATCGTGAGGATCGTGTTCGCGAAGATCACGGGCATCGAGTTCGGCAGCACGTGGTGCCAGATCATGTGCCGATTCGATGCGCCGAGCGCCCGCGCCCGCTCGATGTAGGGGCGTTCGCGGATGGACAGCACCTGGGCGCGCACGAGTCGCGCCGTCGCCGGCCACGACGTCACGCCGATCACGAGAATGATCGCGCCGAGCGACTGACCGATGATGCTCGCGAGCACGATCGCGAGCACGAGCCACGGGATCACGAGCCCGAAGTCGGTCACCCGCATCAGGAACGTGTCGATCGCGCCGCCTCGGTAGCCCGCGACGATGCCGACCGTCGCGCCGATCGACATCGAGATCACGCTCGCCGTCAGCCCGACGAGCAGCGAGATCTTCGAGCCCTGGACCACGAGCGTGAGCACCGACAGACCGAAGTCGTCGGTACCGAGCGGATACTCGCGCGAGGGCGGCGACAGCACCGGGCCGCTGGTCTGCGAGGGGTCCGCTCCGGAGGGGTCGGCGACCACCGCGAAGATCGCCATGCCGATGAAGAAGATCAGGATCGCGAGGCCGGCCAGGCCCATCTTGCTGCGGCGGTACTGCCTCCAGAAGCGCTTCAGGGCGATGCGCCGTCGGGTCCAGCGGATACGGCGGGGGCTGCGGAGCTCGGGAAGGCTCTCCGGGGTCCGGGGCGCGATGATCTGCGGATCGCCCCCCGGTTTCAGTGGCGGCGCTTGCATGTCATGCCTCCTGGACCCGGGGGTCGAAGTGCCCGTAGACGAGATCGGCGAGCAGGTTCATGAAGATCACGGCGGCGCTCGCGAACAGGAAGATCGCCTGCAGCAGCGGGAAATCCTGGCTCTGGATCGCCTCGTAGGTCAGGCCGCCGAGCCCCTTGTAGCTGAACACGACCTCGACCGTGATCGCCCCGCCGAGCACGAACCCGAACGACAACGCGATCAGGCTGATCGTTGGCAGCAGGGCGTTGCGCACGGCGTGTCGGTTCAGCACGAGCTTCTCCCGCACGCCCTTGGCGCGCGCCGTCTGGATGAAGTCCTCACCGAGCACGTCGAGCAGCGACGAGCGCATCACGAGGTAGTACTCGCCCATGTAGGCGAGTGTGAGCGTCAGCGCCGGCAGGAACAGGTGGTTCAGCGTGTCGGCGAGCGCCGCGAACCCCGTGTAGTTGGCGCCGAGGGTCTCGCGCCCGGCCACCGGGAACCAGCCGAGGTTCACGGAGAATAGGATCAGCAGCAGCATCCCGAGCCAGAACTCGGGCATCGAATAGAACACGAGCGACACACCCATCGACGTCCGGTCGAAATAGCCCCCTCGGCGCCATCCCGCCCGGATGCCCATCCAGATGCCCAGCAACGCCGCGGTGACCGTCGAGACCCCGACGAGCAGCAGGGTCGGCCACATGAAGCCGGTGAAGACCTCGAGCACCGGCCGCCCCGACTGCACGGTGAGCGACGTGCCGAAATCGAGGCGCAGCGTGTCGCCCATGTAGTCGATGAACTGTCCCGGGAAGACCGGTTTGTCCAGACCGAACTCGCGTAGCAGTTCCTGTTGCTCGGCCGCGTTGATCTGCAGCCCCGCTCCACGTGTGAGGAACTTCACGGGATCCGACGGCAGGATCCGGAACAAGAAGAAGTTGAAGACGAGCACGAAGAACAACGTGAGGAGTGCCTGGGCGACCTTCTTCAGGACGTACCGGCGACTCCCCACGCTGCCGTCACTCCTCGCGGTCGGCTAGCCCTCGACCCTCACGCCAGGTCCTCGTCGTCGCGACGCCGGCGAGCCATCACGACCCCGCCGACCACCACGACGGCCGCCACGGCGATCGCGCCCCACATCCATGCAGGGATGCCGCCGCTGCCGCCAACGGTACCTGCCGACTCGCTGACCGGCCGGATCGAGATGTACGAGTAGTTCGTGTACTGGTACAGCAAGCTGCCGCCATTGCCCTCGGCATCGGGCTGCGGGGAACGCACGAAGCCCTCCCACCGGTCGGATCGGTAGGCCTGGAGGTCGTTCCAGTTGTAGAGGACGATCTGGGGGACCTCTTCGTAGAAGATCTGCTGCATCTCCTCGATGATCGCCTTGCGCTCCTCGATCGTGGATGCGGTCTGCTGCTCCGTATAGAGTCGGTCGTATTCCTCGTTGGACCAGCAGGTGTCGCTCCACACGAGACACTGATCGGTCGTGTACGTCGACAAGATGAAGTCAGGATCGGGGTCCGGCCCCCAGCCCCATGAGTAGATGTCGTAGTCGTTCGCGTACCAGATGTCGGTGATCTTCGCCACCGTGACCGGCTGAGGCGAGGTCTTGATCCCGATCTGGTTCAGCCATCCGGCGATCAGCCTGGTGGCCTTCACGCGATCGGAGTCATCTGTGGGGACGTAGAAGCGCCACTCGAGGTTGTCGCCGCTGGCCGGATCGTTGCGAACGCCATCGCCGTCGGAATCGGTGTATCCGGCCCCCTCGAGGAGCTCGTTCGCACCTTCGATATCGAACGGATACGGCTCAGGCGGTTCCCAGTGCCAGTACGCCGCGGTCGGGCCGACCATCGTCGTGCCGGGTGTGCCGTACCCTCCCTTGATGCGGTCGACGATCGCCTGTCGATCGATGGCCATCGCCACGGCCTGTCGTACGACGCGATCCTGGAAGTACTTCGGTCCCGTGCTCGTGGAATCCGGCGCCGAGCAGACGTTCTGCTCGAAGCACATGTTGAAGCTCAGCTGTGCGTATTGGAGCGCCGCTCCGGCATTCGTTTCGATGTTCGGTTCCGCTTCGAGCGACCGGAACAGGTCGGAGGGGATGTCCTCGGCGAAGTCGATGGTCCCCTGCTTGAGCGCCTGCACCATCGTCTCGTTGTTCTGGAAGAACTGGTAGATCACCGTGTCGATTTGGGGCTCCCCGAGCCAGCTTTCGCCCGGGATGTTCTCCATCGTGACGGACTCCTCGTCCTTGTACTCGGTGACCTGGAACGGTCCGGCCACGACCGGCTCGAGGTTGACCTCGGCATTGCGGATCTCTTCCTTCGTCTCGTACTGGCTCCAGACGTGCTCGGGCACGATGAAGATCCAGGGCGGTACGAACGGCGCCGACGTCGGTTTGGTGGTCGACCACACGAGCGTCGTGTCGTCGGGCGCCTCGATCGTGTCGGTGAAGGGGAGGTAGTTGGTGAAGTTCGTGAACCCGAGGTCGAGGATCGTGTTGAAGGTGTACGCGACGTCATGCGCTGTGATCGGCTCGCCGTCGCTCCACGTCAGGCCGTCACGGATCTTGATCGTGTACGTGAGGCCGTCGTCGGAGATGCCGCCGTTCTCCACGCTCGGCAGTTCCTCGGCGAGCCCGCCGGTCGCTGCCACGAGCGTGTCCTTGTCGAAGTTGAACAGCATCGGATACTGCAGGCTGTTGACCTCGTACTCTGACGTGAGGATCTGCTTGAACGGGTTCAGGGTCACGGCGGGCTGCGTATAGCCCACGATGAAGGTCAGATCCTGGTCCTCTGCGGGGCTCTCGCTCTGGGCGAACGCCGTCGATGCCAGCATCCCCACCACCATCGATCCCGCGATCATCGATGCGGCCCATCGGGCTGTCCTCATGCCGCGCCTCCTCGTCGTGCAGCCGTGGTCTCGGCCGGTACCGGCCGGTCTTGCTGAGTGTTACGCACGTGGCCTGACCCCCGGTTCGTCGATCATGAGTGCGCGGGCATCCGCGTCCAGCGTCGAGGTGACCCCCAACGGGATCGACGCCAGGTGCTTCCCGTGGCCCAGCGGGAGCTTGTAGAGCACGGGCACGCCCAGCCCGGCCAGATGGCGCTCGAACGCATCCTCGAGGGAGCGGTCGCGCGGGGTCTCGGGCCGCTGCTCGCTCCACCCGCAGTCCTTCATCTCCCCGATCACCACTCCGGCGATACCGTCGAACTTGCCGGCCAAACGGAGCTGTTCGAGATGAACCTCGATGATGTAGGTCGGCTCGTGTACCTCCTCGAAGAACAGGATGGCGCCGTCGAACTCCGGCTCGAACGGCGTGCCGAACAGGTGCACCAACGTGAAGAGGTTGCCCCCCACGATGGGCGCGGTGACCCTGCCCGGTGCGATGGCCCGCACGTACGGGTCGTCCGGGTCCCGGGGCACTTCGCCCGCGCCCCCCTTCATGAGCGCATCGAGCGCCGAGTCCCAGGTGAAGGCCGTGCGTTCCGGGATGCCCATCGAGCCGAGCCCCGGCCCGTGGAACGTTGCGAGGCCGGTGCGCTGCCGGATCGCGACGTGCAGGTTCGTGATGTCGGAGTAACCCATCAGCGCCTTGGGGTTGGCGCCGATCACGTCGAAATCGAGATGCTCGAGGATCTGCAGCGCCCCGGTGCCCCCCCAGAGCACCTGGATCGCATCGACCTCGGGGTCCGCGAACAACGCGTTGAGATCGGCCGCACGTTGTCTGGGTGTGCCGGCAACATAGTCGTCCTGGGCCCAGACGCCGTCGCTGAGCCGCACCCGGAAGCCGCGATCCTGCCACCACTCCACGGGGCGCTCGATGTCGCTTCGGTTGTAGAAGGGGCCGCTGGGCGAGCAGACGCCGATCGTGCCGCCGGGGGGCAGCGGGGCGCCGAACGATGTCGCCGCGATGTGGGTCACCGGCCGTCGGCCACCCCGTGGGGCGCCCGTCGGCTGAACGATCGATCTCGGGAAGCTGCGCCGAGGCGCGTGTCGTCCGGTTGTTCTCCCACGATGCCGCGGATTATGAAGGAGCTAGGCTCCCGGCGCTACCCCTCGGCTTGCGGATCCCTGACCGATGTTCATCGAGGAGACCCGTTCCCTGCCAGAAGCACGAGCGCGTCGAACAGGGACTGTTGTGCGGGGTCCTCGTGGGCGGTTTCCTCGGGATGCCATTGCACGCCGACGACCCACGGTGCCGCGCTCGGATCGGTGGTCGGAGCCGCATCGAGCTCGATCGCCTCGACGAGCCCGTCGGGGCTGCGGCCCGAGATCCGGAGGCGATCCGCCACACGGTCGATGCCCTGGTGATGATGTGACGTGCACACGAGCTCGCTCGTCTTGGTCGCCGCCGCGAGGCACGAGTCCGGATCGGGGGTCACCGGGTGCAGGGTCTCGGTCCCTTCGATCGGCACACCGTGCTCGAGCAGGCCCGGTAGGTCCGGGAGGTGCTGGTGCAGCGTGCCGCCGTAGGCGACGTTCATCACCTGCATGCCCCGACAGATGCAGAGAGCCGGGATCCGCAGACGCTCGGCGGCCAGGAGCAGGTCGATCTCGAACGCGTCGCGGTCGGTCTCGACCCCGTAGTTGTGCTCCCGGTCGGGCTTCGCTCCGTACCGCGCGGGGTCGACGTCGCCCCCGCCGACCAGCAGCAGGCCGTCGTAGCGTTCGAGTACCAGCTCGGGGGGACCGGGCTCGCCCGGCGAGACGATCGCGGTTCGGGCGCCCGATCGCCGCAGCGCTTCGATGTAGGGGGCGGGCACGCCGTAGCCGCCATCGGGCCAGCGTGGGACGCGGTCGTTCGCGAGGTGGTAGGCGACGACCACCACGAGCGGGCGGTGTGAGCCGTGCACGCTCGAACCGCTCGTCACGGCGCCGACGCGGCGAGCCCCGCGAACCGAGTGAAAACGGCGCGTCCCTTCGACTCGTGTTCGAGGGACGGGCGCTGTTCTCCCTCCGCGGCCTCCCAGATCACGGTCGATGCGCCGGCCGACTCGAGCGCCGACGGCGCGACGCCGAAGGTTTCGCCCGCGTCGCATCGCACGAGCAGGATGTGGCCCATGGCCATCGAGTGTAGGTGCTACCGTCGGCCCATGAGCGTCTCGATCGACCCACACGACCTGCTCGAGATCGATCACCTGCTCACCGACGACGAGCGCGCCGTCCGCGACACGGCCCGGGAATGGGTGCGCGGCCGCATCCTGCCCGAGGTCGAGGACTGGTACGAGGCGGGGGAGTTCCCGGCGCGCGAGCTCGCGAAAGAGCTCGGGGAGATGGGGTTCCTCGGTATGCAGCTGAAGGGCGAAGGCATGCTCGGCCTCGACGCCGTGGCCTACGGCCTCGTCGAGCTGGAGCTGGAGGCCGGCGACTCCGGCCTTCGATCGTTCGTCTCGGTAACGAGTGCGCTGGCGATGTACGCGATCCACACGTTCGGCAGCGACCGGCAGCGTGACGAGTGGCTGCCCCGGCTGACGTCAGGCGATGCGATCGGGTGCTTCGGCCTCAGCGAGCCCGACTCGGGGAGCGACCCGGGATCGATGCGCACGTTCGCCCGGCGCGACGGCGACGACTGGGTGCTCTCCGGCACGAAGATGTGGATCACGAACGGCAGCGTGAGCGACGTGGCGATCGTCTGGGCCAACACCGACGACGGCGTGCGAGGCTTCGCCGTGCCGTGCGACTCTCCTGGGTTCAGCGCTCCCGACATCCACAAGAAGATGTCGTTGCGTGCGAGCGTGACGTCGGAGCTCGTGATGGACGATGTGCGTCTGCCTGCGCATGCGGTGTTGCCGGGCGTCGAGGGGCTCAAGGGACCGCTCTCGTGCCTGAACGAGGCTCGGTTCGGCATCGTCTGGGGCGTGATGGGTGCGGCCCGGGCCTGTTTCGAGACCGCCCTGAACTACTCGAAGGAGCGGGTGCAGTTCGGGAAGCCGATCGGAGCATTCCAGCTCACTCAGAAGAAGCTCACCGACATGGCGCTCGAGATCGAGAAGGGCACGCTGCTCGCGTACCACCTGGGGCGCATGAAGGAACAGGGGCGCCTGCGACCCGAGCACGTCTCGATCGGCAAGCTCAACAACACGCGTGAGGCGATCGAGGTCGCGCGCACCGCCCGCGGCATCCTCGGCGCGAACGGCATCACGCTCGAGTACCCGATCATGCGCCACATGACGAACCTCGAGTCGGTGATCACCTACGAGGGCACCGAAGAGGTGCACACCCTCGTGATCGGCGGTCTGCTCACCGGCCACCGCGCGTTCGTGTGAGCGCACGTTCCCGCCCGGCCACGCGCACGACCGCCTCCTTCGTCCCTGAGCCACCGAGGTCCTGAGCCACCGCCTCGGCGGGCCGGTTCATCCGTCCGGCAGCGTCGATCGAGCGAGCAGCGTTGCCACGTCGGCGACCTCGGGACCTTCTGCGGCCGCGCCGGAGGCGTCGTCGAGCATCACGAGGCAGAACGGGCACGCTGTGGCGACGACATCGGCGCCGGTCGACGCGGCTTCCGCATAACGCGTGTCGTTGATGCGGGCGTCGCCGCCCTCCTCCATCCAGAACCGTGCCCCGCCGGCGCCGCAGCAGAACGATCGCTCGCGGCTGCGTGGCATCTCTTCGATCTGGCCGGTCGTCGCACGGAGCACGTCGCGCGGTGAGTCGTAGTTCCCGTTGTGCCGGCCGAGGTAGCACGCGTCGTGGTAGGTCACCGCGACCGAGTCGCGTGAGGGGTGCAGGCCGCCCTCCCGTACCAGCCGGGCGAGGAACTCCGAATGGTGCACGACCTCGTACGTGCCGCCGTAGTCGGGATACTCGTTCGCGAGGGTGTTGAAGCAGTGAGCGCAGCTCGCGACGATCGTGGTCACCCCCGCGTCGTTCAGGGTCGAGACGTTGCGTTCGGCGAGCGTCTGGAACAGGAACTCGTGCCCCATGCGACGCGCGGGATCGCCAGTGCACGACTCGCGCTGACCGAGCACGGCGACGTCGATCCCGGCTGCTTGCAGCAGGCGAACGGTCGACCGGGTCGCCTCCCGGGCCCGTTCGTCGAACGCGCCGGCGCACCCGACCCAGAACAGCACGTCGGGCGCGGCATCGCCGGGTGCGAGCACGCGTACGTCGAGCCCGTCGGCCCAGTCCATACGGGCGCTCGCCGGCTGGCCCCATGGATTCTCGCCGGGGCCTTCCACCCCTCGGAGGAGCGCTCCCGCTTCGCTCGGGAAGCGCGACTCGGCCATGACGAGGTTGCGGCGAAGGTCCACGATCGTGTCGACGTGCTCGATGTCGACCGGGCACTCACGTACGCACGCCCCGCACGTCACGCAGTCCCACACGACCTCGTCGGTCACCGCGTTCGGCACGAGCGGTTGCAGCTCGACCTCACCCGCCGGCCGTGCCGTGCCGGCGACGTGGTCGCGCAGGTCCATGACCAGCAGCTTGGGGCTGAGCGGCTTCCCCGTCGCCCACGCCGGGCAGACGTCCTGGCAGCGACCGCACTCCGTGCACGAGAACAGATCGAGGGTCTGCTTCCTGGTCAGATCGGTTGCGACCGCCGCCCCCAGTCGCAGGTCCTCCTCGGGCGCTTCGAGGTCGATGCGCAGCGGCTCCAGCCTGCCGCCGGGCCCCGACTTCCGGAGCCACACGTTCGGCGCCGCGGTGACGATGTGCAGGTGCTTCGATCCCGGCAGGTAGACGAGGAACGCCAGCACGAGCAGCAGGTGGGCCCACACGAGCACCCGTTCGGCGGCCTCGAGCGTGCCGATCGACGCTCCGTCGAGGAAGCCCGCGATCCATCCGGAGACCGGGCCCTCGGCGTCGGTGAGCTCCAGGGCGATGCGCGTCGCCTGCCAGAGCAGTAGGGAGACCACGATCGCCGTGATCATCAGCAGGATGCGGTCGGCTTCCTCGAGGTGTGAGCCGCGGAAGCGGTCGGGGCGCTGCACCTTCCTGATCGAGATCGCGATGATGACGCCGGCGAGCACCGCAACCGCGACGAGGTCGACGAGCCAGGCGAACCACGTCGTGTCGCCGATCAGGGGCAGGTGCGCGCCGCGGTCCACGACCGCGATGGCGGCCTCGGCGATCGTGGGGAGCAACACGACGAACCCCCAGAAGATCGCGGCGTGCATCATGCCGGGCACGAGCCGCTGGAAGAGCTTCCGCTGGCCGACGACCTCGACGAGCTCGCGCGCCGCGCGCTCGGTGATGGGTCCGCCGCGCTCCGGGTCGTCGGGCCGGGCGGCACGGAGCGTCGCGATCCGCGGGGACGCCCGACGCCAGGCCAGAGCCACCGCCACCGCGACGACGACGGCCAGCAGCGCCGCGCTCAGCGCCCGGTCCGTCGGCGTACCTCCTCGGTGAGCGCCGGCAGCACCTGGAAGAGGTCGCCGACCACACCCAGGTCGGCCAGCTGGAGGATCGGCGCCTCGGGATCCTTCGTGATCGCGACGATGCGCCGCGAGCCCTTCATGCCGACCGCGTGCTGCAACGCGCCGCTGATGCCCGCGGCGAGATAGACCTCGGGTTTGACCGTGGAGCCCGTCTGCCCGATCTGCATCGCATAAGGCACCCACCCGGCGTCGACCGCGGCGCGCGACGCGCCGATCGCCGTGTCGCCGATCGCGTCGCCGAGCTCCTGGAGGAGCCGGAAGCCGTCCGGCCCGCCGAGGCCACGGCCGCCCGCCAGCACCACCTTCGCGCCCTCGAGGGTCGGTCCGTCGGAGGCCGCCTCGGTCCGTTCCAGCACCTGCACGACCGCGGCGCCGCCTGGAGGCTCGACGACGTCGACCGGGACGACGTCCGCCGTGCCGCCGACCGCCTCGGGCTCGAACGATCGCGGCCGCATCAGCACGAGATGGGGCGCCGGGCCGGCCAAATCGACCTCCACGATCGTGGTGCCGCCCAGGATCTCGGCACGCGCGCGATCGATCGACGGCAGGTCCACGGCGTTGGCCATGAGGGTGGAGGCGGTGATCGCCTGCAGGCGCCCGGCGACGTCGCGCCCTCGGTAGGAGGACGGGAACAGCACGACGCCGGGGGAGTGTTCGGCCACGAGCGCAGCGAGGGTGTGTGCGGCGACCCGCGAGGTCGGCTCGGCGAGGCGTTGGTCGTCGGAGGTGTACACGCGGGCCGCTCCGTGCTCGCCGAGCTGATCCACAGCTCCGGACGCACCGGAACCGAGCGCCACCGCGCCGACGTCGTTCCCGATGGCCCGTGCCTTCGTGAGCAGCTCGAGCGCGGACGACGCGACCCCTTCGGGCGAGACGTCGGCCCAGATCCACACACCCGGCACCTCAGATCACCCGAGCCTCGGCGAGCAAGTCGGCGATCTCGGCGGCCGTCTCCGGCCCGGCCTCGATCACGCGGCCGCCCGCTTTCAGCGGCGCGGCCTCGACCGAGGCGACGGTCTGCGACGGCCTCACGTCGTCCGCAGCCAGCCCGAGACCGGCGAGGGAGGGCCGGTCGAGGGGCTTGGTCTTCGCGGCCATCACGCCCTTGAGACTCGGGTAGCGGGGTTCCGCGACGCCGGTCGTCACCGTGACCAGCGCCGGCAAGGGGCTCGACACGACCTCGGCGCCCGCGGCCGTCTGCCGCTCGGCCCGCACGTGTGAACCGTCGACGATGTCGAGCGACGTGGCGAACGTCACGCTCGGCAGGGCGAGCAGCTCGGCGACAGTGACCGGCAGGGTGCCGGTGTACCCGTCGGTCGACTCGACCGCCGCGACGACGAGGTCCACACCGATCGGGCGGATCGCCGCGGCCAGCACGCGGGCGGTGACGAGGGCGTCGGCGCCGCGCACGGTGTCGTCGGTCACGAGCACTCCCCGGTCAGCTCCCATCGCCAGGCCACGCTGGACCGCGGCGACGGCCACCTCCGGGCCCATCGAGACCACCGTGACCTCGCCGCCGTCACGTTCGACGAGCTGCAGGGCTCGTTCGAGCCCGTACTCGTCCCCGGGGTCGAGGGCGCCGTCGGCTCCCTCGCGCACGAGCAGATGGTCCGGGCCGAGGGTGGGTGTCCCCTGCGGCTCGGGCACCCACTTCACGAGCACCGCGATGTTCACGGCTCGATGCTAGCCGTTGCTACCCTCGAGCCGCAGGAGGTGCGGTGTGGGACGGATCTACCTCAACGACATCGCGATCGGGCTCGAGATCGTGAGCGAGGCCCGAACGATCACGGCTGCCGACATCGAGGGGTTCTGCGAGCTGACGGGCGACCGCAACCCGCTCCATACAGATGCTGCCGCCGTCGGCGACCGGTCTCCCTATGTCGCCCCCATCGCACACGGCCTGCTCGTCACGTCGATCTCGAGCGGACAGCATTCCCCCGCCGACGAGTGGGCGCTCGGCATCTACCTCGAGGCGACACGGAGATTCGTGGCGCCCGTCTACGCCGGCGACGCGATCCGCACCGTGTCGACGGTTACCTGCTCGAGGCCGTCGCGCAGCGATCCCGATCGGGGGATCGTGACGACGTCGGTCCGTGTGCTCAACCAACGTGACGAGATCGTCCAGGAGGGGACCGACGTCGTACTCGTGGATTCACGGGTATCCGGTGCCTGAGCTCTGGCGTTGGTCAGACGGCTCGTTCGTAGCGCTCGCGCTCCCAGTCGGTCACGGTGTCACGCCACGCCTTCAGCTCCCATCGGCGCGAGGTGGCGTAGTAGTCGCAGAAGCCGGGTCCCAACGCGTTGCGCACGACCGGGTCGTCGCCGAACGCCCGCAACGCGGACTCGAGCGACCCCGGCAGCTCCGGCACCCCGGTGAGGGCGTACGCGTCGCCCTCGACGGGCGGGGGTGGCGATGCGGACCGCCGGATGCCGTCGACCATGCAGGCGGTGAGCGCGGCGAGCGCGAGGTAGGGATTCGCGTCGGCTCCTGGGCGGCGACATTCGAACCGCCAGAGCTCCGGTCGCTCGGAGCGCACCACGCGCACCGCGCAGGATCGGTTCTCGTAGCCCCAGGTCGCGTTGATCGGCGCGAACCAGCCGGGCACGAGGCGCTTGTACGAGTTGATCGTCGGGTTCATCGGCAGCGATGCGGCTGGCAGGTGCTCCAGCACGCCGGCGACCGCCGCCGCGAAGACCTCCGGAAGTGGTCCCGCCGCATCGTCGGCGGCGAAGATGTTCCGCTCGCCCTGCCAGCACGACATGTGGATGTGGCCGCTCGAGCCCTCCTCACCGGGGACCGTCTTCGCGAGGAAGCTCGCCCGCATCCCGAACGTTGCCGCAACCCGCTTGACGGCGAGTTTCACGAGCGCCGCGCCATCGGCCGCGCCGAGCCCGCGCGCGGGGGCGAGATTGAGCTCCAATAGCCCGGGTCCGGCCTCTGTGTGCACCGCCGACAGATCGATCCCCAGACCGTCGATCGCCTCGACGAGCTCGTCGAGGAATCGGTCGTAGTTCCCGACCTCGTTCAGGCTGTAGCTGATGCCGCTGGACATCGGTTCGCCCGCCGGGTCCCAGACCCTGATCTCGTACTCGACGGCCGAGGTCACCTCCAGATCCAGTCCGGCGAGATCGTCGATCACCTTGCGGAAGACCTCCCGTGAGGCGAGGTCACACGGCGATCCGTCGGGCCAACGAGGGGTGGCGAGACAGACGCGCCAGCCCGGCCGCCACGAGCAGTCGCGCAGCGTCTCGGGGTCGGGGTGGACGATCAGGTCGGCCGCGCCCGTCCGGATGCCGAAGGACTCGTAGTCCGTGATCGGCGTGTCGGTGGGATCGAGTCCGAGGATCAGGTCCGTCATCACGGTTCCGTGGCGCAGCGCCGACTCGAACGCCTGTGGCCGCAGCGCCTTGCCACGCATCGAGCCGTTGACGTCCGGGATGCCGAGGAGCACGAACTCCTCGCTCATCGGGCCTCCGTCAGCATGGCTTCGACGGTTCGTTCGACGTCCCGGACCGTCGCCGCGAGGCGGTCCGCCATCTCGGAGAGCTCGTCGTCGGAGCTCAGGTAGGCGGGCGCGAGCATGATCTGATCGCCCGTGAGGCCGTCGGCCTGAGGATGGACCGATGTCACGAGGAGCTCGTGCTCGAGCGCGGTGTCGGCGACCAGGGATGCGGCATCGAGGTCGACCGGTAGGAACGACTCCCCGTCGCGGGGGTCGACGAGCTCCACCCCGAGCAGGTATCCTCGACCGCGCACGTCGCCGACGATCGCGAAGCCTCCGAGTGCGGACACGAGCTCGTCGCGGAGGGTGGGGCCACGCTCCCGGACCCTGGTCACCAGATCGCGCTCTTCGAGCACGTCGAGCACCGCGAGCCCGACCGAGGTGGGCAGGGGCGCCCCGTCCCAGGTGTGGCCGAGGTCGAACTCCCGAGATCCCCCGTCGAGCGCGTCGTACACGTGTGGGCGGCACAGCACGCCGCCCAGCGGGGCATATCCGGCCCCGAGCCCCTTTCCGACGCAGACGATGTCGGGCTCGATCGGCAACTCGTGGGCCGCGAGCCAGCTCCCGACTCGGCCCATCCCCGTGACGACCTCGTCGAAGACAACGAGGAACCCATGCTCTCTCCTGCGTTCGTCCAATCCGCGCCAGAACTGGTCGGGAGGGCCGTAGGCGGGCAGAGCCGCGGCGCTCACGGGCTCGCAGAGGAAAGCGGAGACGGTCTCGGGGCCGGCCTTGTCCAGCGCCCGATCGAGGGCGTTCAGCGCCCCTTCACCGGTCGGATCGGCGCGTCGCGTGGATGGTGGGATGTGCAGGTGCTCGGCGAGATACGGGGTGTACGGTCCGTGCACGGCCGCTCGTCCGCTGAGGGCGAGGGTGCCCATCGTCGAGCCGTGGTAGGACTGCGCCGGCGAGATCACGCGCCAGCGCGAGGTGTCGCCGCGCTCCACGTGGTACAGGCGAGCGAGCTGCAGCGCGGTCTCGTTGGCCTCCGATCCTCCCGACACGAATCGCACCCGCCCCATCTCGGGTGCGATCGAGAGGAGCCGGTCGGCCAGTCGTTCCTGCGGCTCGCTCGTGAAGTGATGGTTGTAATAGTAGGAGATCGCGTGCCCCTGCTCCTCGGCCGCCGCGGCGATCTCCGGCATCCCGTGGCCCAGGCACGCCGCCATCGCCCCGCCGGAGCAGGCGTCGAGGATGTGGCGGTCGTCGGCGGTCGTGAGCCACACACCCTCGCCGCGCTCGATGATCGGGTACTCGAGATCGAGGAACCGTGGGAAGACCCTCGTCTCGCCCGCCCGGACCGTTCCCTGCATGTCAGCGCTCACCGTCGTCGGTCGCGGCGGGGGACCTGTCGAGGTCCGCGACGTCGGTCCAGAAGCGCTCGAGGAGTTGCCATGACCGGCGCCGCGCCTCCGGCGCGAGGCGCTTCGTCTCATCGAGCAACCGGTCCGGGTCGACGCCGTCGGCGTCGAGCTCGTGACGGTAGGCGCGGACCCAGTCGTCCATGATCTCGATGGTCACCTCGGGATGGAACTGCAGCCCGAGGCTCCGCCCCGCCACGAAGGCCTGTGGGCCCACTGGCGAATCGGCAACCACCTCCGCGTCGTGGGGCAGCGTGAAGGTGTCGAAGTGCCACTGGAACCATGGTCCCTCCGGCACGAGGTTCGGGTCCGTGCTTCGGACCGGCAGCCACCCGATCTCGGCGTTCCCGGACCTGTAGACCTCACCGCCCAGCACCCGCGCCAACATCTGGCCGCCGAAGCACAGGCCGAGCACCGGGACGTCCGCGGTGAGGGCCTCGCGCAGGAGTTCCGCCTCGCGCGTCACGAACGGCTTCGAGTCGTCGAAGGCCGCGAACTCGGACCCGAGGGACACGATGAGGTCGTACTCGGCGGGGTCGACGTCGCGCTCGTCGATGTCGATCCGAAACGTGTCGGCGTTCGCCCCGTGCGAGCTGAGCCACTCGGCGACGAGCCCGGGCGGTGTGGGCTCCTCGTGCTGGAGGATCAGGGCTCGGACCCCGACCTCGGCGTCAACCGCACGGCTCACGATCCCCCTCCCGCCGGCGACCACGACGACTGGGTGGCGGCGAGCTCCGCCTCCACCTGATCGGACACGTGACGGATGGCCTCGGCGACGCGCGAGACCATCTCAGCGAGTTCCTCATCGGTCGCGACGAACGGTGGCGCGAACAGGGTCTGGTCGCCCGCGTAGCCGTCTCGAGTGGGCTGCGTGGACAGCGTGATGAGGCCGAGGTCGAACGCAGCCTGGTCGATGCGGCCTGCCACGCCGAGCTCGCGGGGCAAGAACGATCGCCGGTCTCGCGGATCCACGAGCTCGATGCCCAGCAGGAAGCCGCGTCCGCGAACCTCGTGGACGATGGGAAGCTCCGCGAGCGCCGACGCGAGCTCTTCGCGAAGGCTTGGGCCGCGCTCGCGCACGCGGTCGACGAGCCCCTCCGACCGCAGGGCGTGCAGCACGGCGAGGCCTACCGCGCACGACAGGGGGGCGCCGTCCCACGTGTGGCCCACGGGGAAGCGGCGCGATCCGCGCGCCACCGCCTCGTAGACGTGCTCCCGCACGAGCAGCGCGCCGATCGCCGCGTAGCCGGCCCCGAGCCCCTTCGCCGTCGCGATGATGTCGGGCACGCAGGCGGTCGCCGCTCCGGCGAACCAGTCGCCGGTGCGACCGACGCCGGTGACGATCTCGTCGAAGCAGACGAGGAAGCCGTGCCGGTCGCGCCGCTCGTCGAGTCCTTCCCAGAACCTCACCGGCGGCGAATAGGCGGGAAGGGCCGCCCCGCTGATCGGCTCGCAGAAGAACGCCGAGACCGTTTCCGTCCCGGCCTCCTCGATCGCCTCGTCGAGGGCGTCGAGGGCGGCATCTCCGGTCGGATCGAGCCGCCACGTGCTGGGCGGCACATGCAGGTGCCGCGGCAGGTAGGGGCCGAACGGCCCGTGGAGCCCGGCTCGCCCTGTGAGGGCCAGCGTCTCCATCGTCGGGCCGTGGTAGGCCTGAGCCGGCGAGATGACTTGCCAGCGGCTGGACTCGCCGCGCTCGACGTGGAAGCTCCGGGCGAGCTGGATCGCCATCTCGTTCGCGTCCGCCCCGGCGACCGTGAACCTCACGCGGGTGAAGCCCTCGGGCGCGACCTCGAGCAGCTCTCGCGCGAGCTGCTCCTGCGCGGGGTTCGTGAGGCGTTCGTTGTGCACGAACGCCAACCGATCGGCCTGCGCCCTGGCTGCCGCGATGATGTCCCGCCGGCCGTGTCCAAGCGTGGCGGCCATCGAGCCCCCGCTCATCGCGTCGAGGTATCGACGGCCGGTAGCGTCTTCCACCCACACGCCGTCGCCCCGGGCGACCACCGGCATCGGGCGAGCGAGGTCCAGGGGGAGCACGTGCGTCCGCTCGCTCGCGATGAACGTCTGCTGCATCCGCCCCTCCGCGACGGGAACCCCGTCGAGCTCGTGCGCCGGGAGCCTTAGGGTACGGTCCTGGTTCACCCCCGGCCACCCGTTTCGCTCCCCATGGGGAAGAACCCGAGAAGTGATCGGTCTCCCAGGCGTAGCCTCGCCGAGCGAGCCGGCCAGACGGTGCAGGCTTCGAAAGGTGGAAGTGGGCGGGAACCGGGAGGCGTGACCCCAGGTCGCGTGGGCCACGGTGGGCATGCTGCTCCCCGTTGGAAGGCGGCCTGCGGATCAGCCTGAGTGGCGTCGAGCAACGCGAGCGAAGCGAGCGAACACCTCGCGGCCCCGGGCTTCGTGTGCCTCGATGTGCCGGTCGGTCTCGTCCAGGATCTGATCGGTCGTCTTTCCCCACGAGGCGACCTCATCCTCGCCGGCGGTCTCGAGCCACAGCTCGATCTCGGCGCGATCGACCTCGAGATGGAATTGCAGCCCCCACGATGTGGCGCCGTGGCGAAAGGCCTGGAGGGGCACTTCGTCCCCGGTCGCCAGCAAGGCGGCGCCCTCGGGGAGCCGGAACGTATCCTCGTGCCAGTGGAACACTAGGTCGCCGTCGCGGAACGTGGACAGGAGCTCGTCGTCGGCGGCCGCGAGCGTCGGTCGCAGGGGATTGAACCCGAACTCCCGGATGCCGGCCGGATGCACCGGGTGGTCGAGCGCTCGAGCCAGCATCTGCGCGCCGAGGCAGATCCCCAGATAGGGCACGCCCGCATCGATCGCCTTGCGGACGTAGATGCGTTCATCGGACAGGAACGGGTACCGCTCGCCCATGTCGACGTTCATCTCGCCGCCGTAGAGCGCGATCCCGGAGATCTGGGAGAGGTCCGGGAGCTCGGCGCCCGCGTGGGCGAGGTGCTCGATCCAGGGGACGTCTGCGTCGCGGAACGTCTCGGGCGCGACGCCGAACGTCTCGTAATCGGCGTGCCCGATCAGGATCACGGGTCGCATGACGAGCCAGTGTATCGGCGGTGGCCGCGCGACTCGGTTCAACCGCGCTCGAAGTAGCGGGCGAGCTCCCAGTCGGTCACGCAGAGGTTGTCGAAGATCGCCTGTTCCTGCACGGCCGTGTTCAGCAGATGGCCGAAGACGAAGTCGCCGAAGGCCTCCTTCGCGACCTTGCTCTTGCGGAAGACGTCGACCGCCTCGTGCAGGCTCGACGGCACGCGCGGCACCCGCTTGGCCTCGTAGGCGTTGCCGACGAACATGTCCGGTGCCTCGACCTCGTTCTGGAGTCCGTGCAGCCCACCCGCGATCGTGGCGGCGTACCCGAGGTACGGGTTGACGTCGGCACCGGGGATGCGATTCTCCACGCGTGCGCCGGCGTGCTCCCCGACCGTCCGGAACCCGCACGTGCGGTTGTCACGGCTCCACACGATGGCGGTCGGGGCCCAGGACCCGAGCTGGTATCGCTTGTACGAGTTCACGAACGGGGCGAACATCCACGCCATCTCCCGCGCGGTTGCCATCAGTCCGCCCATGAAGTGGCCGTACGTCTTCGATATGTGGTGCTCGGCTCGCTGATCGAACATCAGCGACTTCGTGCCATTCGCGTTCCACACGCTCGAGTGCATGTGGCACGAGGAGCCGGCCTCCTCCATCGTCCACTTCGCCATGAACGTGGCGGCGACGCCGTTGGCCGCGCAGATCTCCTTGACCCCGTGCTTGTAGAGCACGTGGTAGTCGGCGGTCGTCAGGGCATCCGCGTACGTGATGTTGATCTCGTGCTGTCCCTTCCCGAACTCACCCTTCGAGAACTCCACCGGGATGCCTGCGCCGCGCATGCCGTTGCGGATCTGGCGGATCACCCACTCGTCCTTCGTGGTCTGGAGCATGTGGTAGTCCATGATGTAGCTCGATGACGGACGCGCGTCCCTGTAGCCGCGCTCGGCGAGCTCGTCGTAGCCGTCCTTGAAGAGGTAGAACTCGAGCTCCGACCCGGTCTTGATCGTGAAGCCGGCCTCCGCCGCGCGCTCGATCTGCCGTTTCAAGATCTGCCGGGGCGCCACCTCGACCGGTTCGCCCGTGTCCTCGTCGGCAACGTCACAGATCACCATCACGGTGTTCTCGAGCCAGGGACACCAGCGTAAGGTCGACATGTCGGGCACCATGCGGAAGTCGCCGTACCCGGTCTCCCAGCTCGCGTACTCGTAGCCGGGCAGCGGCTCCATCTCCATGTCGATCGCGAGCAGGTACAGGCATGCGTGCAGTCCTTCCTCGCCCAGGATCTCGTGCAGGAAGAAGTCGGGCATCACACGCTTGCCCATGAACCGACCCTGCATGTCGGTGAACATGCAGAGCACGGTGTCGATCTCGCCGGCGTCGGCGCGGCCCTCCAGCTCCTTCGCGTCGAGCAAGCCCTGCTGGTCCATCGCCCCTCCTCAGCCTCGAGACGCAGACACGGCGGCCGTCACCGGCCGCCGTGTCCCTTCCGTTCTTGGTTCGTCGGCGTCAGCCGGACGACGGCGGTGGCGTCGACGACTGGTCATCGCCTCCGCGCAGGATTGCCTCCTGTTCTGCCGCGCTCGTTCGGTATCCTTCCGCCTCGGGGATGCCCGACTCGCCTTTCGTGAGGGCGAACTCCTCCTCGGGCGAGAGCACGAGGCGGTGGCGCCCCGCGATCGCGAAGTAGAGGATCGCGATCGCGAAGTACGCGGCCACGCCGTAGACGCCCGGACGGTAGTCCTCGTTCAGGAAGATCGAGACCAGCGCCACCGCGGCGATGACGCCGGCGATGTAGGCCCCCGCGACCCCCCAGCGGCTGACGTACGGCCGTTCGATGTTCGGCAAGTTCAGCCGGAGCATCACGAACGACAGACACTGCAGGATGTAGGCGAGCACCGCCGCGAACACGGCCATGTTCAGCACCGCTGCCACGACCTGGGCGCCGAGGTCGCCCTCCTGCCGGCCGAGGTACCAGATCACCCACAGCACGGCGTAGCCGACGAGCGCGCCCGCGACCAACGCCACGTGCGGGGTCTTCCGTGTGCCGTGCGTCTTCGACAGGAACTGCGGAAAGTACCCGGCCCGCGACAGCGAGAACGTGTTCCGCCCGTATGCGTACATGATCGTGAAGAAGCTCGCGACCAGGCCGACGAGTCCCATCGCGCCCAGCAGCACGGCGCCGGTGCCTTCGCCGAAGATCGCTCGGAACCCGTCGAAGAGCGGGGTGCCCGACTCGCCGATCGTCAGCGCCCCGCCTCCGACGCCCGAGTTGAGCAGCAGGGTGCCGATGCTGAGCAGCAGCAGCGTGTGCATGCCGCGGATCGTGCCCCTGGGCACGTCGCGCCGCGGGTCCATCGACTCCTCGGCCGCGAGCGGGACCTCCTCGATCGCGAGGTAGAACCAGATCGCGAACGGGAGCGCCTTGAAGATGCCGCTGATGCCGAACGGAAGGAACGAGCCTTCGCCCGCGGGCGCCTCACCACCTCCGTCGGCGATGTTGAACCACAGGTCGGGGCTGAAGTCTCCGCTCACGAGCGCGGCGACGTAGAAGACGACCAGGATAGCCATCGCGACGACCGTGATAACGACAGTGAATCGGAACGTCGCCTCGACGCCGCTGATGTTGATCGCGAGGAACACGATGTAGAAGACGGCCCACCAGAAGGGCTCGCTGTTCCACCACACGTCGCTCGAGAGGTTGAACAGGTCCGTGACCACCTCCTGCGCGAGCAGCGCGATGGCGCCGTTCACGACCGCCGTCGTGATCACGTACTCGGCGTTCTCGGCGAGCCCGGTGAGGAACCCACCCCACGGGCCCATCGCCGACCTCGCGAACGAGTAGGCGCCGCCCGTGTGCGGCAGCGCCGGCGACATCTCCGCGATGCTGTAGCAGAGGCCGTAGTACATGATCGCGATGATCGCGGTCGCGACCAGCAGACCTCCGAATCCCCCGACGGACAGACCGAAGTTCCATCCGTAGTAGTCGCCCGAGATAACGGCGCCGACCCCGAGTGCCCACAGCGACCAGACTCCGGCATGACGCCGCAGACCGCGGTCCTCGAAGTAGCCCTCGCCGACCTCCCGGTACGTGACCGATCCGACCTTGCGCTCGGACATCCGTCACCCTCCTTCCGCCGACCCCCCGTCGCGCGGACCCCGGTATGGAGACACAGAAAGGGTTTGTCTGTCAAACGTTCGGTGGCCGAATCCGCCGCGCGTGCCGGAGTGCGATCGTGATCGCGGCCAGGAGCAAGGAGACTCCGATGACCACCGGTGCCACGCCCCAGGTCGAGACCGCGTCCGCGGAGAGCAGCCCGACCACGGTCACCCCGATCGCGATGCCGGGCCGCAGCGGGACGCGGAGCCACCCGAACACCAGTAGCCAAGCCAAGGGGATGCCCAGCACGGGCCAGAAGTTCCATCCGGCGGCCGGCCCGGACAGCACGGGGACGCCGACGCTGAGCGCATCCATCGGCCCATGGTAGGCCGGGCGGCTCCTTTGACACGATTTGTCAGACAAATGTAGTGTGTCCCGACGCGAGGGGGTGGTCGTCGGTGAAGAAGCGGTTGTCGTTCCGGGTGCGCGACGACCTGGTCTCACGCATCGCCACGGGACGTATCCCGCCGGGGTCGAAGCTGCCGCCCGAGCCAGAGCTCGCCGAAGAGCTCGGCGTGTCGCGCCCGACGCTCCGCGAGGCGTTGCGGTCGCTGGAGGAGGACGGGTTCGTCACCCGCACGAGCGGCGCCGGCACCTACGCCACCCACCGGCCCCGGCTGCGCAACAACCTCGATGTGAACTTCGGCGTGACCGAGGCGATCAGGGCCGCCGGCATGGAGCCGGGTACGAGCCGATCCGCCGTGCACACGGGTGGGGCCGACGGCGAGGAGGCCGAGGCGCTCGACCTGCAGCCCGGCGATCCCGTGGTGCGCCTCGAACGGGTGCGTACCGCAGACGACGACCCGGTCGTGCTCTCGCTCGACGTGGTCTCTGTCTCGTTGATCGCAGCAGGCGAGCTGAGCGCAATGCCGCTCGACGGTTCGCTGTACGAGCTGCTGGAGCGCCACGGCAGTCCGGTCGCGCACGGAGTCGTGCGCGTCGAGCCCGCACGGGCCGACCGATCACTCGCGAAGAGATTGGGCGTCAGGGGCGGAGCGGCGCTGCTGTACCTGCGCCAGGTCGACTTCGGCCGATCGGGCGAGCCGTTGCTGCTCTCGCACGAGCATCACCTCGCGGACGCGTTCGAGTTCACCGTGGTCCGGCGAGGACCGGGGAGGAGATCGTGATGACCAGCGTCGGCAAGACGATGCGGCTGAAGCGAGTGATCGACGCCGACGGAGCGTCGGTGATCTGCGCGCTCGACCACGGCATGACCTCGCCCACGTTCCTCGAACCGCTCGGCGACATCACCCAGCGCACCCGGGAAGCGGTCGCGGGAGGCTCGAACGTGATCATGATGAGCAAGGGGATGATCCGCATCGCCGCGGAGGGTTTCGGCCCCACGACGTCGCTCGCCCTGCTCCTGTCGGCGAGCGCTTCGCCCGACGGCGGACGGCCGCAGATCGTCCAGATCGCCGAGGTCGAGGAGGCCCTGACTCTCGGTGCCGACGCGGTCGTACTCTTCACGGCGCTGGGCGGCGACACCGAGGCCGGCATGATCGACATCCTGTCGGCCGTCGGACGTGAATGCGCGTTCCTCGGTATGCCGTTCATCGCGGAGGCTGAGTTCCCGACGACCTACGCCACGGTCGAGGAGCTCAAGCAGCAGTACGGGTTCGAGTACCTGCGTCGCAACGTGCGGCTCTGTGCGGAGCTGGGCGCCGACATCGTGAAGACGAACTGGCCGGGCGATCAAGAGTCGTTCGGGAGATGTGTGGAAGCGGCCAACGGCATCCCGGTCGTGCTCGCAGGCGGCTCACGGCTCGAGGACGCGGAGCTGCTCTCGCGCATGGAACAGGCGATGGCGGTCGGCGCGATCGGATGCTCGGTCGGCCGCAACATCTTCATGCACCGGGACCCAGAGGCGATCACGCGGGCGCTCTCCCGGGTGATCCGCGATCGGTGGACCGCGGAGAAGGCCCTCGACGCGCTGCGTGAGGAAACCGGCTGAGATGCGCGCCGCATTCATGACCGATGTCGATGCGATCGAGGTGCGCGACGACGTGGGGGAACCAGAGCTCGACCCGGCGGGCGCGCTGCTTCGGGTCGAGGCGTGCGGCATCTGCGGCACCGACGCACGCACGTTCTTCAACGGCGACCCGAAGGCGCCGGCGCCGTGGCTCCTCGGCCACGAACCGGTCGGCGTGCTCGAGCACGTGGGGGCGCACGCCGATCTGCCGCCGGGCGTCTCACCGGGTGATCGTGTGTTCCTCGGCTCGATCCTCACGTGCGGGGAATGCCGTTGGTGCCTCGAGGGCTTCCAGAACCTCTGCGAGCACCACCTCCTCTACGGGTACGACCCTTATCCGGGGGCGTACGCGGAGCTCGCGGCGGTGCCGCCGATCGCGACGAAGAACCTGATCCCGCTGCCGCCCGACCTGCCGAGCGACCTCGCGACGGTGGCCGATCCGTTCGCGTGCGCGCTGAACGGCATCGAGCAACTCGACGTGCGCCTCGGGGACACGGTCGTGATCCTCGGCACCGGCCCGATCGGCTGCTGGCAGGCGGTGATGGCGCGCGACCGGGGCGCGTCCAAGGTGTTCCTCACCGATGTGTCGGGCGATCGCCTGAAGATCGCGCTCGATGCGGTCGGCGACGTCGTCGACGACGCGTGGGTCGCAGGCGACGACAACGGTGTCGAGGAGGTTCGCTCGCGCACCGGTGGGCACGGCGCCGAGCGCGTGAGCGTGGCGGCGCCCGCGAAGCCGGCGCAGCAGGCCGCGCTGGAGATGGCGGCGAAGCGCGCGACCCTCGTGTACTTCGCCGGCCTGCCGAAACACGACCCCGTGAGCCCGCTCGACATGAACGAGCTGCATTACAAGGAGCTCGACATCCGTGGTGCGTACGGTGCCACGCACCGCCAGTACCGCATCACGATGGACTACCTCGATCGCAAGCAAGAAGTGCTCGCCGCCGTCGTCACCCACCGATGGCCGCTCGAGCGCATCGCAGAGGCGTTCGAGACGATCCGCTCCGGTACCGGTCTGAAGATGGTGATCGTGCCGTGAGCCCCGTCTACGTGATCGGCTGCGACGTCGGGAGCCAGGGCACGAACGCCGCCCTGTACCGCGACGACGGGCAGCTCGTTGACTCGGCGTACGAGGCGTACGACGTGTCGTTCCCGCAGCCCGCCTGGGCCGAGCAGGATCCGGCGTTGTGGACGGCGGCCGTCCAGCGGGCGTGCGCGCGGCTCGTCGCCTCGAGCCCCGAGGGTGCCGCTGCGATCCGGGGCCTGTCGTTCGGCTCGCAGCTCGACGGCATGGTGGTATGTGACGAGAATGGCGTGCCCGTGCGCCCGGCGATGATCTGGATGGACCGGCGTGCGGAGGCCCAGGCCGCCGCCCTTGGGGAACGCATGTCGCCTCCCGAGTTCTACCGGGCCGTCGGCGCGAACCTCGACTCCTCGCACGCGGTCTTCAAGGCGATGTGGGTCCGTGACGAGGAGCCGGGGGCATGGAAGGAGGCCCGCTACGTGATGCCGCCAGGCTCGTTCGTGCTGCGCCACGTGACCGGGGAGGTCGCGGTCGACTACTCGAACGCCAGCTCGCTCGCGCTTCTCGATCCCCGCTCGCGCGAATGGTCCTCGGAGGCGCTCGCGGCGACCGAGATCGACGAAACGATGCTGCCGCGGCTCGGGGCGGGTACCGAGGCGGTCGGAACCGTCACGGTAGCGTTCGCCGACGCGAGCGGCCTCGATCCGTCGACCGTCGTGGCGATCGGCTGCGGCGACGAGATGGCCGCGACGCTCGGCGCAGGCGTGTACGCCCCGGGCGACGTCTGCGACGTGGTCGGCACCGCCGAGCCGGTCTGTGCAGCGAGCGCGGAGCCGCGCGAGGACCCGACGATGCTGGTCGAGTGCCACCCGCACGCCGATCCCGATACGTGGCTGCTCGAGAACCCCGGCTTCGTCTCAGGTGGCAATCTGCGGTGGTGGCGCGACCAGTTCGCGCCGATCGAGCGCGACGCGGAAGCCGTGGGACTGGGCGACGCGTACGACTTCCTGTCGACGGAGGCCGGTCACATCGACGCGGGCGCGGAGGGACTCGTGTTCCTCCCCTGTATGCAGGGCGCGATGGCCCCCGAGTGGAACGGGGCCGCCCGGGGGGTCTTCTACGGGCTCTCGCTCGCTCACACGCGCGACCACATGACGCGCGCGATCCTCGAAGGGAGCGCGTTCGCATTGCGCGACATCCTCGACGCGATGAAGCACGCCGGCCTGGACGTGCGGCGGCTGACGATCGTGGGTGGGGGCGCGAAGGGCCCCCTGTGGCGGCAGATCAAGTCCGACGTGACGGGGCTGCCCGTGCGGGTGCCAGAGTCGGTCGAGACGACGGCGACCGGGGCCGCGATCCTCGCGGCGGTTGGAGCCGGCGTGCACGACAGCGTGTCGAGCGCGGTGGAGGCGTTCGTGCGGTTCCGTCCCGACGAGCACGAGCCGGATCCCTCGACGCGTGAAGCCTACGAGGAGGCGTACGGGCGATACCGTGCGGTGTACGGAGCGCTCCGCGGAGTCTTCGGCACGTGAGCCGAGAGTGGTGCCCGGAACCGCTTGCGGATCGATGACGGAGCATCCCGTCATGCCTAGACGACATCGGAGAAGTCGCCACCGATCGGGGGTTCCATTCAACTCCGGTTCGCTTGCATCGCTGGGGGGCCGGTCCGGACTCGCGCCAGTCGCGTTTGCGCGAGATCGGTGAGCCTCGCCTCGAAGCCACGACGTCGGTGAACAAGACCGTGGCGAGGATGGTCTCGACGTTCCTCGGCGCAAGCCTCGCGCTGTAACGTTTCGTTCCGCCATGTGAAGATCGAGTGGAATGGCTCGGCAGCCTCGTTCGCTGCGAGCGGTCCAGATCGGCTGAAATCGGCGGATCGATCGGGAAAGGGTCAGTCTTCCGGCGTTACGTAGGCCGCCGTGATACCGCCGTCGACGATCAGGCTCGCGCCCGTCATGTAGCTCGAGTCGTCGCTGGCCAGGAAGAGCGCGGCCTTCGCGAGCTCCTCGGCCTGTCCGAGCCGACCCATCGGGATGTGCACGAACCGACGCTGCTTCTTCGCATCGTCGGACAGCAGCGCGGCCAGGAGAGGCGTCTCGATCGGCCCGGGGCACAGAGCGTTGCACCGGATGCCTTTCCGCGCGTACTCGACCGCTACCTCACGGGTCATCGCGAGCACGGCGCCCTTCGATGCGGTGTATGCCGTCTGCGAAGTCGCCGCTCCGAGCCACGCGACGAACGATGCGACGTTGATGATCGACCCGCCGCCCGTTTCGAGCATCGCGGGGATCCCAAACTTGCAGCCGAACATCACGCCCTTCACGTTGACCGCCAGCACCGTGTCCCAGATCGAGCCGTCGGCGTCGGTCACCGATCCGTCGTCCAGCGGCATGATCCCCGCGTTGTTGTAGAGCACGTCGAGCCGGCCGAAGCGCTCGACCGTGGCCGCCACCATCGCCGCCGCGTCGGACTCCCTCGAGACATCGGCGTGCACGTAGTACGCTTGATCGCCGATCGCCGTCGCCGTCGATCCACCGGCTCCGTCGTCCACGTCGGTGAGAACGACCTTCGCGCCTTCGTTCGCGAAGAGCTCCGACGCGATCTTCCCCATGCCGCTGGCACCTCCCGTGATCAGTGCCACCTTTCCTTCGAGCCGCATGGCGCGCCTCCCTTCGTCGGTCGGACGGCCAAGGGTACGGCGTGGGTCTACGATGTGCCCCTCGTTCACCGCACGGAGGTGGGACCGATGGCTGAGCTGATGGTGCTTGGGGGCGAGCGCGTCGCGTCCCTCGACGGGGCGATCGACGAGGTGGTCGAACCGGCGACCGGGGCGTCGATGGCCGAGGTAGCCAGGGCCGGCGTCGACGACGCTCGACGCGCGATCGACGTGGCGGTCGAGGCGTTCGAAGAGGGGGCCTGGACGCGGATGTCCGCCCGCGAACGCGGACGCGTGTTGACGAACGCGTCGCTCGCGATCCGGGAAAGGCAGGAGGAGCTCGCCGAGCTCGAGGCACGCAACGGGGGGAAGCCGATCACCGCCGCCCGCGGAGAGATCGACATCGTCGCCAACGTCTTCGAGTACTGGGGCGGAGCGGCGAACAAGATCTTCGGAGAGACGATCCCGATCGTGCCGCCGGGGCTCGACGTGACCCTGCGGGAACCGGTCGGTGTGTGTGTGTTGATCGCGCCGTGGAACTTCCCGACCGTCATCGCGACGTGGAAGATCGCCCCGGCTCTTGCGTGCGGCAATGCGGCCGTGCTCAAGCCAGCGTCGCAAACCCCCCTCACGATCCTGCGGATCGCTGAGATCCTCTACGGGAGCGGACTGTCCGAAGGCACGCTCAGCGTGCTGCCGGGGCCCGGTTCTTCGGTCGGCAGGGCCCTGATCGCCGATCCGCGGGTCGCGAAGGTTTCGTTCACCGGCTCAACGGAGGTCGGCACCGGCGTGATGCAGGCCGCCGCGGAGAACATCACGCGTGTCTCGCTCGAACTCGGCGGGAAGTCGGCCAACGTGGTCTTCGACGACGCCGACCTCGATGTGTGCGTCGAGAAGTCGCTGTGGTCGGTCTTCGACAACGCCGGACAGGACTGCTGCGCCCGCTCACGCCAGTTCGTGCAGCGCCGGGTCTACGACGAGTTCGTGGATCGGTTCGCCAAACGTACCGAGTCGGTCGTCGTCGGCCAGCCACTGGACGAGAGCACGGAGATGGGACCGCTGATCTCGGCCCGGCAACGACAGACCTCGCTCGACTACCTCGCCATCGGCATCGACGAGGGCGCCCGTCACGTGACCGGCGGCGCCGTGCCCGACGGTGACGGCTATTTCATGCGCCCCGCGGTGCTGGCCGACGTCAGCAACTCGTGGCGGGTAGCTCAGGAGGAGATCTTCGGACCCGTCGTCTGCCTGATCCCCTTCGACACCGAGGAGGAAGCCGTGCGGCTGGCGAACGACTCTCCCTTCGGATTGTCCGGCTCGATCTGGACGCGGGACCTCGGGCGCGCGATCCGTGTGGCCAAGGCCATCCGCACGGGCAACCTCAGCGTGAACTCGGCGTCGAGCGTGCACACCGAGGCGCCGTTCGGCGGGTTCAAGCGCAGCGGCCTTGGCCGCGAGATGGGCATGGCCGCCGCCCACCTGTACACGGAGGTCAAGAACGTCTACTTCTCCGAGGAATGAATCTCCGAACGCGGCAGTCGAGACCGCCCGCTGTCCGCCCACTAGACTCGCCACATGCCTGAGCTCCCCGAAGAACTACGGAACCGGCCTCCCCGAGCCGCCGGGCACGAGCCGACCGCGACCCTGACCCTCGATGCGTACCTGCGCGTCAAGTCCGAGCTCGAGCAGCTCACCACCGAAGGGCGTCCGCGTGTCACCGAGAAGATCAAGGCGGCGCGCGAGCTGGGCGACCTGAGCGAGAACGCCGAGTACCACGCGGCCAAGGAAGAGCAGGGCCTGATGGAGTCGAAGATCCGCAAGTTGCAGCACATGCTGCGAGACCCGGAGATCGTGGAGGCTCCCCAACACTCCGACGAGGTGGCGTCCGGCATGCTCGTGACGATCCGCCCGCTCGACGAAGATGACGACGACACGGAGACCTATCTGCTCGCCGAGCACGCCGAGGAGAAGGCGCCGGGTGTCCGCACGGTGACCACGTCGTCGCCGCTCGGCCTCGCGCTGATGGGCTCGACCGCGCAGCAAGAGATCGCCTACGAGGCTCCTGCCGGCACGGTGAGGTACGTCGTCATGGATTTCGAGCCGTTCGCGGGATGATCCCTGGGAACTCGTCTGGCATGGACTAGTGGTCAACGATCGCACCCATCGGGCAGAGCGCGAGGCACCACGGGTGCGGGACCTGCCCCCGCCCCGCAAGAACGAAAGCGCTGCGGGCGGCGTGGTGCAGCGGCTGCTCGCCTGGCCCTACCGGGCGATCCTCGCGTTCCTGATCTGGACGGGCGTTCGGCCCTGGCAGCTCACGCTGCTCTCTCCGCTCGTGATCGTGTTGGCCGGCTGGCAGATCGTGGCCGGCAACTGGCTCGTCGCCGGCTTCCTGCTCATCATCGGGGGAGTGCTGGACGTGTTCGACGGTTCCGTCGCGAGGCATCGAGGTGAGGAGGGGCGCTCGGGCGCGTTCATGGATTCCGTGCTCGACCGCGTCTCGGACATGATCCTGTTCTCGAGCCTCTTCTGGAGCCTCGCGTCGCAGGGCGAGACCGTGCAGGCCGCTCTCGCCCTGCTGACGTTGGTCGTGAGCCTCGGGGTAAGCCAGATCCGCGCGGAGGCCGAGGCCGCCGGCCTCAGCCTGACCGAGGGGCTGTTTCAGCGGCTCGAGCGCATGCTGGCCCTGATGGTGGGGCTGCTGATCCCCGGCATGATGTTCCCGGCGTTGATCCTGCTCTCGGCGCTCGGCGTGCTCACGGTGCTTCAGCGTGGGTTCACGGCCCTGAGCCGGGCCTGACGGGAGGCTGACGATGGACTTCCTGCGGGTCGGAGCGCTGGGCGAGATCCCCGAGGGCGAGATGCGCGCCTACGACACGCCGGCGGGGCGCGTGACGATCGCGCAGGTCGAGGCGCATCTGTACGCCTTCGGTGACGAATGCACGCACCAGGGGTGTTCCCTCGCCGAGGGGGTGTTCGACGACCGCACCGCGACCGTCGAGTGCGTCTGCCACGGCAGCGTCTTCGACGTCGAGAACGGGGAACCGGTCGAAGGGCCCGCTGCCGACCCGCTCCCGGTGTTCCAGGCCCGCGAGGTCGACGGCTGGGTCGAGGTGGCGACGCGTCCGGGCGAAGGGTAGGCTCGCGCCTCACCGAGCCGCGAGGAGGGATCTGCGATGTCCGACGTTCGCACCCGGTTCGACCTGCAGCCCGACCAGGTCCCGACGGCGTGGTTCAACCTGATGCCCGACATCGTGAAGGCCGGCATCGAGCCGCTTCCACCGCTCAACCCGCAGACGAAGGAGCCGATCGGACCCGCCGACCTCGCCCCGCTCTTCCCCATGTCGTTGATCGGCCAGGAGGTCTCCACCGACGAGTGGATCGACATCCCGGGCGCGGTGATCGACGCGTATCGCCTCTGGAGACCCACTCCTCTCTTCCGGGCGACGCGGCTCGAGCGGGCGCTCGACACGCCGGCCCGCATCTACTTCAAGTACGAGGGCGTCTCACCGGCAGGCAGCCACAAGCCGAATACCGCGGTGCCGCAGGCCTACTTCAACAGCGAAGCGGGCATCCGCCGCATCGCGACCGAGACCGGCGCGGGCCAGTGGGGATCGTCGATGGCTCTCGCTTGCCAGATGTTCGGTCTCGAGTGCGACGTGTACATGGTGAAGGCCTCGTTCGACCAGAAGCCCTATCGGCGTGTGTTCATGGAGACCTTCGGCGCGAGCGTGGTGCCCTCGCCCAGCGACAAGACCAACAGCGGCCGGGCGATCCTCGAGGCCCACCCCGACTCCACCGGGTCCCTCGGCATCGCGATCAGCGAGGCGGTCGAGGACGCCGCGACGCACGACGACACCAACTACGCCTTGGGCAGCGTGCTCGGGCATGTGCTGCTGCATCAGAGCGTGGTCGGCCTCGAGGCGCAGCAGCAGATGGAGATGGCGGGCGAGGTGCCCGACGTCGTGATCGGCTGTGTCGGCGGAGGCTCGAACTACGGTGGCATCGCCTATCCCTTCATGGCCGGCAAGCTCCGGGGCGAAACCCCCGGCATGCGGTTCCTGGCGACCGAGCCGACCGCGTGCCCGACCCTCACCAAGGGCAGGTTCGCCTACGACTTCGGCGACACGGCGCAGATCGCGCCGATCGTGCCGATGTACACGCTCGGCCACGACTTCGTGCCCGCGCCCGTGCACGCCGGCGGTCTTCGGTATCACGGCGACGCGCCGTCGCTCTCGCTGCTCGTCAAGCACGGCTTCATGGAGGCCGCCGCCTACACCCAGAACGAGACGTTCGAGGCGGGCGTGCGGTTCGCGAAGGCGCAGGGCATCGTGCCCGCGCCCGAGGCGAACCACGCCGTCAAGGGCGCCGTCGACGAGGCGATCGCGGCGCGGGAGGCGGGTGAGGAACGCGTGATCCTGTTCAACCTCTCGGGGCACGGGCACTTCGACATGCAGGCCTACGACGACTACCTCAACAACCGGCTTCCGGACTTCGAGTTCGACGCCGAGGACGAGGAGCTTGCGCTGGCGAACCTGCCAGAGGTGCCGATCGAGGTCTGAGCGCGGGGCGCGCACGAGCGGGCCGGCACGTTCGGTCGCCGGTCAGCCGGTCAGCGTCTTCGGCGCCAGCCGGTACTCGTCGACGAGCGTGTCGACGACGCCCTGGGCGATGAGCTCGTAGCCCGCCGGCGTGAAGTGGAAGCCGTCGCTGGCCCGGACCAGCTCGGCTTGCCCGTCTTGCCAGTAGAACGGCGTGTACTCGCCGTCACGGTTGGCGAACCGATCCCACGTGTCCACGTAGGTCGCGTTCGGCACCGTGTCGACGACACGCTCGAAGATGGAGTTCTGCCGCTGCATCACCGGCCAGCGTTCTTTCCGGTCGACGATCGGAAGGCCGACCCATGCGACGTGGGCGCCGCCGTCGACGGCGATCCTGGTGAACTCGTCGACCCGCTCCTGGTAGGCCTTCGGCCATTCGAACGACCCGATCTCGGCCACCACGTCGCCGCCGGGGGTCTGCAGGTCCTGGTTGTCGTTGTCTCCGACCATGACCACGACGAGATCCGGCCGGAAGCCGGTCTCGATCTCGCGCATCGCGCCCATCCAGTCGAAGTAGTCGAGCCGTGAGAGGCCGGTCGAGATGCGACCCTGCCTCGACACGCGCACGAGGGCAGGCCGGAACTCGCGCTCGAGGTACACGCCGAGCCCGGCCGCGAGCGAGTCTCCTACCACCACGACGCGCAGCTTGTCGGCGGGTGTCGGCCGACGGATCTCGGTGTCGGTCGTCACCGGCTCGTCGGGCGCGGGCGAAGCCGAGACGGACGGCCCGATCGTGGGGAGATCTTCCGGCCCCGGAACGCTGATCGTGCCACCCGGCGCCGCACCGGGGTCTCGACCGAGCGCTTCGATCGCCCCATCGGTCACCACGGTGATCTGCAGGAGGTCGCTGATCGCCACGATCGGCCGCAGCACCCACAGCGACGCGGTGCGCCGGGCTCCCTCCGGCTGGGCGTCGGAGGCACGTCGGAGGCTGGGCGCATACAGGAAGCCCCAGACGAGCAGCGCCACGAGGATCACGACCAGCACCCGGCCGGCGGGCATCGTCTCGCGGCCCGACGCCGCCGATGCATGAGCATCGGCCTCGCGTGACTGATGTTCGGCGGTGAGTCGCTGATCGGCCATCGTCGCTGGTTGCTTCCGCATCTCAGAACTGGAAGTAGATGAAGGGTGCCACACCCTGGGGGCCGAGCGTCGCGATCACGAACAGAACGAGCGCGCCGGCGAGCCCCATGGGTACCGGATGCCACCTCGAGATCCACTCCTGCAGGCGCAGGCCGGGTTCGCGAGGCGCGTACTGCAGGGCGAGCATGCCCGCTATCGTCCCGACCACCAGGGGGGTCACGAGCTCTGTGGGCTCACCCCAGCCGACGACGAGCCGCCATAGCAGCTCGAAAGCGGTGGCCATGGAGTCGGCCCGGAAGAACACCCACCCGAGACAGACCAGTGAGAACGTGGCGATCCGTTGGCCCCACACGAGCATCGCCGTCTCGGGGCGCTCGGGAACATGGGTCCGCTTCCATGCTCCGATGGCCTGACCGACGCCGTGGTAGAAGCCCCAGAACACGAACGTCCACGCGGCGCCGTGCCACAAGCCGCCGAGCACCATCGTGACGACGATGTTGACGTAGGTGCGAATCTCACCCTTCTTCGAGCCCCCCAACGGGATGTACAGGTAGTCGCGCAGCCACCGCGACAGCGTGATGTGCCAGCGGCGCCAGAAGTCCTGCAGCGACCGCGCGGAGTACGGTCGGTCGAAGTTCTGCGGGAACTGGAACCCGAGCATCTTGGCGACGCCGATCGCGATATCGGTATACCCGCTGAAGTCGGCGTAGATCACGATCGCGTACGCGATGATCCCGAACGCGGCGTCGATCGCCGAGTACGACTCGGGGTCCCCGAAGACGGGGTCGACGACGTTCGCAGCCAGGAAGCTCGAGACGACGACCTTCTTGAAGAGTCCGCCCAGGATCAGCCACGATGCCCCCGCGACATCGATGTGCCGGGGGTCGCGCCGCACGTCGATCTGGGGGATCAGCTCGTCGGGTCGCACGATGGGACCGGCCACCAGGTGCGGGAAGAACGACAGGTAGAGGAACACGTCGATCCAGCTCGCGACGTGCGTGTGTCCCCGGTACACGTCGACGATGTAGCTGATCGCCATGAACGTGAAGAACGAGATCCCCACCGGCAGGATCAGCTGGACGAGCGGCAGTCCCAGGTTCTGGAATCCGAGGTCGGCCGCCGCGTTCGTGAGGTTGAGCGAGAAGAAGGAGTAGTACTTGAAGTAGAGCAGCGGGAGCAGGGTGAGCGTGACGCCGGCGACCATGGCGATGCGCCTGCGCATCTCGTTGGTCTGCCGGGCGACGCCGATCGCCCCGACCTGAGCGATGGCCGAGACACCGGCGAGCAGCCAGATGAAGTGCACGTCCCACCAGGCATAGAAGACGTAGCTCGCCCCGATCATGAACAGCTTCCAGGGCAAGGGTTTCGGGTTCAGCAGCCAATGGCCCAGGAACACCAGGGCGAAGAACACGGCGAAGTCGACCGTGGGGAAGAGCATCGGGGCATGACCCTAGCGCACCGAGGGTGCAGCCCTCGCGAAGCTCATGCCTCGGCGGCATCCGGACCGGTGCGCTCAGGTAGCCTGAGGGCTCGCCGGCGCCGCATGGGGGTTCCGGCCGTCGACCACCACGGAGGAGAGCGGATGTCCCGCGAGAGCGATTGGGCCGTCTTCGAGAAGGCCTGTGAGATCACCGCGTCGGCGGTGCGAGGAACGATGGACGGCAGCGAGGGCCAGAAGGCGACGTTCGTGGCCGACGTCTTCCGTTCGGTGCACGAAGCGCTCAAGTCGGTCGCCGACGAGATGGCGGACCACGCCAAGCCCGGGTTCTGAGGTGCGGACGGACAGCCAGGCTCAGCCGCGACGGGTGACGTCGCGCATCGACACGATGCCGACCACGCGTCCTTCATCGACGACCGGCAGATGACGGAAGCCGAACGCGAACATCGATTCGAGAGCCTCCTGCGCCTCGACGTCGGGGCCGATCGTCTTCGGGTCCTTGGTCATGAACTCGCTCACGGCGTGATGCTCGGCGTCGAAATCCGATCCCACCGCTCGCAGCACGTCGCGCTCGGTGAAGATGCCGACCAGACGCTCCCCGTCGAGCACGAGCGCGGCTCCCACCTGGTGGGTGCTCATCGTCGTCGCCGCATCGGCGACGGTGGTGCCGGGGGAGACCGTCGTCAGGTCGATGCTCATCACGTCACGGATCACGGTCATGCGGCCCTCCGATCCCCCGATCGTGCACCCTCAGCAGCCTAGCCCGCGCGATCCGGCGCGGGAAGCCTTGCTCGCGTGGTACCGGCCGAGGCGCCGGAGCTATCCCTGGCGGATCCCCGCTCGCCGGGGCCGGTTCCCCGATCCGTACGCGGTGCTGACGAGCGAGTTCATGCTGCAACAGACCCAGGCACGCCGGGTGGTTCCTGCGTTCCAGACGTTCATGGAGCGTTTCCCCACGGTGGGCGACCTCGCAGCCTCGACCGGGGCCGACGTGCTTCGGGCGTGGGGACGCCTCGGATATCCGCGCCGGGCGGTCGCGCTGCATCGAGCAGCCCAGGAGATCGTCGCGTGTCACGGCGGCGTCGTTCCTGGCGATCGGGATGCCCTGCAGGCCCTTCCCGGTGTCGGCCCGTACACGGCGGCCGCCGTCGCGAGCCTGGCGTACGGGGTCCCCGTGGCGGTGGTCGAGACCAACGTGCGCCGCGTCTGGGCGCGTGTCGATCACGCCGAGGAGCCCGACGAGGTTGCGGCTCGGGCGCTCGCCGAGGCCGCTGCTGCATGGCTCGACCCCCGGCGCTCCGCCGACTGGAACCAGGCCGTCATGGATCTCGGGCGCGAGGTGTGTCGCCCGCGCCCTCGATGCAACGAGTGCCCGCTTCGGCCCTGGTGTGCCTTCGCCACGGCCGGCCGCACCGGCCGGGCGGCAGTCCGCCGGGCCCCGCGGTTCGAGGGATCGCTCCGGCAGACACGCGGCCGGGTCCTGGCGGCGCTGCGGGAGCGCTCGCCTCGCACCCTTGCGGGATTGTCGCGGGAGACGGGAGAACCGGCAGGTCGGCTGCGTGACGCGGTGCGCGGGCTCCACGGGGACGGCGTCGTCGCCGCGTCGCGTGCCGCCGTGGAGGGCCACGAGCGAGGCGTGGTGCGGCTGCCAGGCGAGCGTCGTTCCCGGCGTTGACGGATTCGGGACGACGGCCGTAATCTGCGCCCCCAGCCATGAGAGCGATTCTCAGTCTTGTTCTCATCCTCGCGACGGTGAGCTGTTCGGGCGATGCGCGGTCGAGCGGTGCTTCCGGCGACTCCATCGCGGTCGTCGCGAGCTTCTATCCCCTGGCTCACCTGGCCGAGCAGGTCGGCGGCGGCGATGTGGCGGTGGCGAACCTCACGCCGCCGGGAGTCGAGCCGCACGACCTCGAGCTCACCCCTGCCGATCTGGAGGCGATCGCCGACGCCGACGTCGTGATCATCGCGAGGGGCGGGTTCCAGCCCGCGGTCGAGGAGGCGGTCGACGCCGCCGCGACCGGCATCGTGGTCGACGCGCTCGAAGGTGTCGACCTCCTTCCGCCGACCGAGGGCGGCGATGGCGATGGCCTCGACGGAGATCCGCACGTGTGGCTCGATCCCGCGATCTACGCGGACATCGGCGACCGGGTGGCGGCCGCGCTGCGACGAACGGGCGATGCCGCCGAGGGTGCGCGCTTCGACGAAGCCGCGGTGGCATCCCGGCGTCGTCTCTCGGCCCTCGATCGTGAGTTCCGGGATGGCCTCGCCGACTGCGCCACGAGGGTCATGATCACCAGCCACGCTGCCTTCGGGTACCTCGCGGCCGCCTACGCCCTCGATCAGGAACCGATCGCAGGGCTCTCGCCCGCATCCGAGCCTGACCCCAGGCGCCTCGCGACGTTGGCGGCCGAGGTACGGGCGGCGGGCGTGACGACGATCTTCACCGAAGATCTCGTCTCCCCCGAGACCGCCGAGACGCTTGCCGCCGAAGCCGGTGTCGGAACCGCGGTGTTGAGCTCCCTCGAGGGGCTGACCGAGGACCAGCTCGCGGCCGGTGACGACTACATGTCCGTGATGCGACGCAACCTGGAGACGCTGCGAGATGGACTCGACTGCGCCTGAGACGCCACGCGGCCGCGCACCTGAGGATGCCTCTCCCCGGGAGGACCTGCTCGGCGCCGAGGGCTTGAGCTTCGCCTACGGCCGCGACCTCGTGATCGACGACGTCGATCTCTCCGTGCGGGCCGGGGAGTTCGTTGCGCTCGTCGGCCCGAACGGATCGGGCAAGTCCACCCTGGTGAAGCTGTTGCTCGGGTCGCTCGAGCCGCTCACGGGCGCCGCCCGCCTCTTCGGACGACCTCCTCGCTCGGTTCATCGGCGCGGCCGGCTGGGCTACGTTCCGCAGCGTCCGAACCTGAGCTCCGAGCTCCCGGCGACGGTGCGTGAGATCGTCGCCGCCGGCCGACTCACCGACGGGCGGTGGTGGCGCCCGCTGTCGCGCACGGATCGAGACGAGGTCGGCCACGCGATCGCCTCCGTCGGACTGTCCGAGCTCTCGCGTCGTCCTGTGAACGCGCTCTCCGGGGGCCAGCAGCAGCGCGCCTTCATCGCTCGAGCGTTCGCGAGCGAGCCGTCGCTCCTCGTGCTCGACGAGCCCATCGCGGGGGTCGATGCGGCGTCGCAACGTCTGTTCCGGGATTCCCTCGTGCACCTGATCAGGGAGCACGGCGCCGGTGTGCTGCTGGTGTCGCACGAGCTCTCTGCGGTGGCCGACGACGTCGACCGCGTGATCGTGCTGAAGCAGCGGGTGCTCTTCGACGGGCGGCCGGCCGACCTCGCCGCGCGAGGCGTCGGCAGCCTCGGCGTCCACCCGGAGGACCTGCCGATCTGGCTGGAGCAGCTCTCGTGATCGTCGCCGATCTCATGCTTCCGTTCCCGTTCGAGCTGGGCTTCATGCAGCGGGCGCTCCTCGCCTGCGTCGCGGTCGGTGCCTTCGCGCCGGCGATCGGGGTCTTCCTCGTGCAGAAGCGTCTCTCGCTGATCGGCGACGGCATCGGGCACGTGGCGTTCGCCGGGGTCGGGGCCGGGCTGCTCGTCGGATGGGCGCCGCTGTGGACGGCGCTCGCGTTCGCGGTCGCGGGCTCGCTCGGTATCGAGTGGTTCCGCGCACGCCGCCGCACGTCGGGCGACGTCGCGCTCGCCATCGTCTTCTACTCGGGCATCGCGCTCGGGGTCGTGTTGATCTCGCTCGGAGGCGGGCTGTCGGCCGACGTGTTCGCCTATCTGTTCGGCGCGCCACTCACCGTGCATCCCAGCGAGGTCCGATCGATCGTGGGCCTCGGCCTGGGCATCGTGCTCACGGTGGTCGCGTTGCGGCGAGCCCTGTTCTCCGTCGTCACCGACGAGGAGTGGTCGCAGGTGGCAGGCGTGCCGGTCCGTGCCCTGAACCTCCTGCTCGCGGTGCTCACGGCCGTCGCGGTCGTGGCCGCGATGCAGATCGTGGGGATCCTGCTCGTCGCGGCCATGATGGTGCTGCCCGTCGCCGCCGCCCAGATGGTCGCCCGTTCGTTCAAAGGCGCACTCGCGATCTCGATCGCGATCGGGATTGGCGCGTCGATCGCCGGGCTCGGCGTGTCGCGCGTGGCCGGCTCCGCTCCCAGCGGCACGATCGTGCTGGTCGCCGCCGGTGTGTTCGTGGTCGTTTCGATCGCATCGAGGTCGGCCCATCGCATCCGTGGCACGGTCGAGGCGGACGTATGATTCGGCCCGTGACCACCGATCTGCACGCCGCGGTGACCAGCAGGCTCCGTGGCGTCGGGCAGCGCTTCACGACGCAGCGCCAGGAGCTCGTCGCCGTGCTCGAGGGAGCTCGGAAGCCGCTGTCGACAGCCGAGATCGTCCGGGCGCGCACCGGCCCGCAGAGCTCCGTCTACCGGAACCTCGCGGTGCTGGAGCAGGCGGGGGTCGTGCGTCGTGTGATCACCGAGGAGGGGTTCGCCCGGTTCGAGCTCACCGAGGAGCTCACCGAGCACCATCACCACCTGATCTGCTCGAACTGCGGCAAGGTGGAAGACGTCACGATCCCCTCGCACGTCGAGTCCACCGTGGACCGAACGGCCGACCGGCTCGCCAAACGCAGCGGGTTCGCCCAGGTCCGCCACCGCCTGGACCTGATCGGCACCTGTCGCGCCTGCGCGTAGTCGGTCGTCCCGGCGATCAGCCCACCACAGAGAGAACTGGAACGGATCGAGCGCGAGCCCGTTTCCCCGGGGCTAGCCTAGGATGGCGCCGCCGCCGTATCCTCTACGAGATGTGTGCCCGCTGCATGAGTGAGTCGGCCCTATACGTGCTTGGCGCGGCAGGACTCATCAGGCTTTACTCGGCGCAGCTGAGCAGGGCGACTTCCAAGCGGGCGGGTCGTCGTTGGGGCGGCCGCCCTGGAGTGCATCAGCGTGGCATGCGCGTGGCGCAGGTCTTGGAACCACAGCTTCGAAAGCCCTCGACCTAACGAGATCGATACGACGTTCAGGTGAGTTAGTCGGGGTGCATCGGCCGTCCTCGACACGATCGACGACGACGTGGTGACCCGGCGGCCGCCACCGAGCCGAGAGGTCTAGCGTTCCCGCTAGGCCGTCTTCGGGTGCTCGAAGATCAGCCGCGGTTGGGAGACCTGCGGGGAGCGACGGATCTGCGCTTGCGTGAGGTTCTCGTGGATGTCCACCTACCGAAGCCCATGGTGGAAGACGTGCGATCCCCTCGCACGTCGAGTCCACGATGGACCGCACGGCCGACCGGCTCGCCAAGCGCAGCGGGTTCGCCCAGGTCCGCCATCGCCTGGGCCTGATCGGCACCTGTCGTGCCTGCACGTAGTCGGTCGTCTCGACGATCAGCACACCACGACGAGGAACTGGAACGGATCGACCGCGGGCCCGTCCCCCGGATGCCATTCGAAGTGGTTGTGCGGGGCCGTCGCGTTCCCGGTGACCCCCACGTATCCGATCACGTCGCCGGCCTCCACGGCTCCCAGCTTGCCGTACGAGGAGAGATGAGCGTTGTAGACGTAGCCGGCCGCGCCGTACACGTGCACGGACTGGCCGCCGAGGTAGTTTTGGCCTGCGACGGCCTCGCCGTCGAACGGGGCCACGATCGGGGTCCCGGTCGGCGCCATGATGTCGTTGCCTTGGTGGATGTGCCGCGGCGTTCCCGGCATCTCTCGGATCACTCCGAAGTTGTCGGACACGACCGGGGATCCCGCCACGGGACAGCGCTGCAGCGGCAAGGAGGCGATCCATGAAGCGATGTCGTATCGCTTCGCTCGGAGTACCAGCACCCGCTTGCGGATGTTCTTGATCAGCCGGCGCTCGCGAGCACGGGCCTTCGCGATCTCCTTGAGCTGACGCTGACGGAACTCTCGCACCCGCTCCTGATCTCCGACCCTAGAGACGCCCGGTGCGTCGCGGAGCAGGGCCTGCGCCTTCTTGATCCGCTGGTGCAGTTCGACCCGACGGACGCGGCGCGTCTCATGGAGCTCGTCGATCCGGGCCTGGATGTCGTGCTTCTGTCGCAGCGCGACCTTGACCGACGACTCCGCGTTGGCAGCGGCGATCAGGCCCGCCAGCAGGACGCAACCTGCCACACCGATCGCCAGGACCCTTTGCGCCGTTCCCCCCTGCATCATCCGTTTTCTCCGCTTCCTGCGCATCCATGTGCCTGGCGTGTCGGCGAGCGAGGGGGGCTCGCTTGAGGTCGATCGCGAGGAGCTACGTACTCACCGCTGCGGAGAAGGTCCTAGGTAGATGCATCGTGGATGAGCGGCCATTACGTTGGCGGTGTGGCTCACACCGAACATCGGACGTCGGCGGATCCAGTGCTGACCGGACTGATCATCGCGATCGCGACCACGATCGCCGCGGGGATGGTGCTGCTGTTGGCCGGGTGAGCTCGAGCGCTCCAACAGCGCCGAGGTGCTCCGCAGGGGCGAGATCGTGCCGGCCAGGGTCTCCTCCATCGAGATCGCTCCCTGCGGTTCCACGACCGGTGCAGCTGGGGGCCAAGGGGCGGCGCCGTCAACTGCCCTGGGCGCACCCAGCTGCAGGGGCATCGCTCTCTTCGTCAGGGAGGGACCCGATCGAGGCATGAGGGTGAGGCTCGAATTGCCGGACATCCCTTCGTCGCCCGATCTCGCCGTCGACGAAGAGGCCCTGCTGGAGCGACCGCCCGCTGAGATCCCGAGAGTACCTTACGGCTTCTCGATCGGATCCGCTCCCCGTCTCAGCTCTGGCTGGCCCTGATATTCGGTGGTCTGGTCGTGCTGCTCGGACGCCTGCTGGGACTCGCGGCATTAGTGGGGCTCGCGGTCTCGGTGGTGATCCTGCTCGCCTTCGTGATCCCGGCGATCCTCGAAGGCAGCTCGCCGATCCTCGTCGCCTCGATCGGGGCCGGCGCGATCGGGTTCGTCGTGCTCTATCTGGCTCGCGGGTTCAGGGGACACACCACTGTCGCCGTGCTCGGCACGCTCACCGGGGTCGGTCTGATCCTGGTGCTGTCATCGATCTGGACGCCGCTCGCCAGACTCTCGCGCCTTGCGTCGGAGTCCGCCTTCATCGTCCAAGCCGTCGAGATCGATCTCGCCGGCCTGTTGCTCGCCGGCATCGTGATCGGGGCGCTCGGTGCGATCGACGATGTCGCGGTCACGCAGACGTCGGGCGTCTGGGAGATCCGGGCCGCCGATCCCGAGCTCGACGCCCGAGGGCTGTTCAGATCGGGGATGCGCGTCGGCCGGGACCACGTCGGCTCGATCGTCAACACGCTCGCACTCGCGTACGCGGGCGCATCGCTCCCGCTGCTGATCCTGTTCCAGCTCTCGGGTCAGCCCCTCGGACAGCTCGTCGGAAGCGAGATCCTGGCGACAGAGATCGTCCGCACCTGGTCGGCTCGATCGGACTCGTCGCAGCGATGCCGGTCACGACCTGGCTGGCGGCAACCGTCGCCTCGCGCGCGGAGCGTGGCGATCCGATCGCTCTCGCCGCGTGAGCGTCGCTCACGACCGACATCCACCGGACCGTGCCTCGGGTGTCCATGCCGGCCTTGGCTCACGGCGTGAGGTAGGGGTCTGCCGGCTGTTCGATCTGCCGGACCGACTCCGCCTGCACGAAGACGTTCCCACCCAGTGGGTAGATGGGGCCGGTGACCCGCACCCATCGGTCGGTGGCGAACGATCCGGGAGGCGCGTCGACCACGGTGACGGAGCTGATCGTCGCGTCGGCCACGCAACACGTGATGACGAATCGTGTGAGCCTGAAGCGATCGGCCTCGCCCGGGTCCTGGGTGACGAACCCGTCGAGGGTGACACGCTCGCCCGCTCGTGCGCGCAGGGCTTGCTCCGCCTCGGCAACCGCCTGTGCCGCGGCCACGTCGACCAGGTCGATCGGGCCGTCCACGATGCGGGCGCTCGAGCCGATTCCCGTCGAAGCCGACCGTTGCCTCACCGCGAAGGAGTCGAGCGTCGCGGGCGGCAACGCGATCAGCAGCACGACCGGAAGCACGATCCCGCCGAGCACCCAGGTCTCTCGCGCACCGAGCGGTTCCGGGTGGGGCACGCGAGCCGATGCGAGGCGACCGATGCCTGCGATGGTCGCGAGCACGGCGCCGACCGGTACGAGCCACGCCGTACGCCCCGACAGATAGAGCGACGTTCGGTCCGAAGCGAGCAGGAACCAGAACAGACCCGCCCATGCGCAGAGCACGAGACCGGCCGCGACGCGGATGCCACTGAACCGCCGGTCCGTCGGCCTCATCCCCAGATCACCTGGATCCACAGCGTCGCGACCAGCGTCGTCGCACCCACGACGACGATCACCGTGCGGACGAACCCCTGTCGGTACGAGCCCGCATACAGGGCCGCGAGCTTCAGGTCCGCCATCGGGCCGAACACGAGGAAGGCGAGCTGCGAGGCAGGACCGAACGCTGTGAACGACGCGGCCACGAACGCGTCGGACTCCGAACACAGCGACATCACGAACGCGAGCCCCATCATCGCGATCAGGCTGATCACCGGCAGGTCGGCCAGTCCGTCCACCATCGATCGAGGCACGAACGTCTGGATGGCGGCCGCCAAGGCCGCACCCACGATCAGGAACCTCGTCATGAAGACCATGTCGCCTGCCAGGTGCCCGAAGAATCGCCTCCATCGTGGCTCATCGCCAACGCCGTCGTGAGCGCCGCCCGAGCCTGCGCGGGCGCGCAGCAACTCGCCGGCGTGCAGCCGCCCCATGACCCAGCCCACCGTCATCGCCACGACGAAGCCGAGAGCGAGCCGGCCGAGCACCATGAGCCAGAGCGTGTCTCGGCCCCGGTAGGCGACGAAGGTGGAGGCCACGACGACGGGATTCACGATGGGTGCCGCGAGCATGAACGTGACGGCCGCGCCCGGCGACAGGCCCTTGGCAGCGAGCCGCCGCGCCACGGGGACCGAGCCGCACTCGCAGACAGGAAACGCAACACCCGCTGCGGCCGCCGCGGGGAGTTGCAGAGCGCGAGGGAGCAGCGCGATGCGAGCGAAGGCCGTGGCGGGTACAAGTACCTCGATGGCGGCCGATACGGTCGCGCCCAGCAGGATGAACGGCATCGCCTCGACCAGCAGGGAGCCGAACACGATCATGAGGTTCCGCAGCCACGGCAGGTCCGCTGGGTCGGCGGCACGGACCACGATCGCGACCCCGACGAGCGTGATGAGCACCCAGCCGACGGGAGGTCGGGTGCGTGCGCTGGGAACCGAAGACGTCCGGGCGGCTCGGGGTTCGATATCGGTCGACATCAGCAGTACCGGGAGAGGGCGACGGCGAACGACGGGTACACGTCGGCGAACAGTGGTTCGCCTCGCCCGCTCGACCGGAGGGCATCGGCGACGGCCTGGGTGGTGAGCCGACGCTCCACGAGGACGTCTCGCTCCAGGAAGAGGCCGTCGGCGGCGGCACGCTGAACGACCGGCGCGCCCATCGCTTGGTCCACGCGGGCGCTGAGGGCCGCCGCTTCGATCCCTCCCGTCCCCGTGTTCGAGCCCGTTCCGGCGACGACGAACGTCGTGTCTGGGACCAGCCGACGGACAGCATCCACGAGGTCGGAGGTCGTCGAATCGACCTGCTCGACGGAGCCGGCGAGCACGACACCCAGCAGGTCGGTCTCACGATCTCGCCCGAGCCGCTCGGAGCCAACGATCGCTCGCGCGAGGCGAACGTGCCGAGCCGGACGCTCTTCCTGCACGATCGTGTCGTGGTCGGTCCCATCGAGGTACCAGCCGTCGCCGACGATCCCACGATCGGTTGGGTCGGTCAGGACCGCGGCGATGCGCGGTTCACCGCCCCGATCCCGATCGAGGTCATCGGCGAACGTCGCGATGACCGATCCTGCGTCCCGACCCGACCAGGCGCGCCGCACCTCACCCTCGACATCTCGCACGAGCGTTCCGGTGATCCCGTGCGAAGCCGGCAGGGCACCGGAGCCGATGGTGGTCAGCGTCGCAGCCGGGTCGAGCGGCAACGATCCCGTCGTCGCCTCGGTCGTGCCGGCGCCGGTCCGGATCGCGCGACGCAGGAACGGCCATGCCTCGGGGCTCGTCTCGAGGTCGGGGGTGCCGAGGCCCTTCCAGGCGATGAGCACGACGAGCGGAGAGGCCCCTGCATCTTCCGCCACGCCGACGATCGCTTCACCGGTTCGCACGTTCGGGTGGTCGCGGCGGATCCCAACGATCTCTTCGAGCGTAGGTGCGACCGAATCGAGGAGAACACCGTCGGAGATCGCATGCGGAGCTACTCCACCACCGAAGAAGACGAGTGGCACCCGATCGTCAGGCCGTGCCGGCGTGGCGCCGGTCCCGGTGCCACCCGGCCAGGGCACGACGCCCGACTTCCCGAAGGTGGTCCGCACCGTGCCTGGGCCGGCCGTCGCCCCCATCACTTCGGGCGAGCGGCCTTCGCGGAAGCCTGCGGCGATCGATCGGCGCAGCTCTTTCGGGAGCGAGCAGAACGGCACGTCGCCCTGCGCCCGGGCTGCCGGCGTGTGGCAGCTCCCGCCCACGCAGAGGATGCGGAGGACCAGCGCCGGTGCCCCGACGAGGGCCAGGACCAGCAGGAGCCTCGAGAGCCGACCGCCGAGGAACACTTCGACACGGTACCGCCTCGGCGACCGCGAACCCGTCGGTCGTCACAGACTCTCCACGACGGGGTCGTTGTCGCCCCCCGGCGGGGTCGTGTTCCCTATGCCCACCTGATGCCCCCCCGCCGTGTCCTTCCGTTGCTCGCCCTCGTGTCGGTGCTCACCGCCACCGCGGTGTTGCGTCCGCAGACCGATGCCGGCGCGCAGGCCGTCCCCGACGACCTGGTGGAGATCGCGTGCTCGCTTCCCCACGAACAACTGCTCCGCACCTGGCGTGGGTGGCGTCCCGACCGAGGGGCCCAGCTCAGCTTCGTGCCCGAGGAACCGAACTTCGTGGGCTCGGGGCTGCCGCACGTGGGGCCCTGGGACTACATGCAGACGGTGCCGATGTTCTGGTACGGCCCCGGTTTCATCGAGCGCCTGGGCGAGGTCCACCGGCCCGTGACGTCGGCCGGCATCGCGTCCACGGCGGCCAGGCTGCTGAAGTTCGATGGCTTCTCGGCGCCCGACGGCCAGCCGATGACCGAGGCCTTGCTGCCGGATCGTGAGCGTGCGGTCCCGAGGCTGATCGTGACGATGGTCTGGGACGCCGCCGGCATCAACGTGCTCGAGGCGCATGCCGACGCATTGCCCTTCACCACCTCGCTGATCCCGGGGGGCACGTGGTACACGGATGCGACCGTGGGCTCCTCACCCACGAGCACGGCGCAGATCCACGCGACGATCGGCACGGGTTCGTTCCCGAAGCACCACGGCCTCACCGGGCACAACATGCTGGTCGCGGGCCGCATCACTGCACCCTGGAACGCGGGCCCGACGTTCTTCCTCGAGCCGACCCTCGCCGACGTGTACGACCGTGCGATGGACAACCGGCCGGTCGTCGGCCTCGTGGGCACGGTCGACATCCACTTCGGCATGCTCGGACACGGCTCCTTCTACTCGGGGGGCGACCGCGACATCGCACTGACGCGGTCCGTGATCGGGGGCGAGACCCTGACCGACGAGGGTTTCGAATGGAACCTGCCTGAGCGGGATGCGCCCTATTACCGGCTGGCCGGGTACGCGAACGATGTCGAGGGCTTCGAGCGCGACAAGCAGGTGCTCGACCGGGCCGACGGCAGTCTCGACGGCAGGTGGCGGGACAACGACATCGACGAGCTGCTCCGAGGGTTCGACACGCCCGCACGCACCCCCTACCAGCAGCGTGTCGTGGAGCAGGTGATCCGGCGGGAGGGGTTCGGCGACGACCAGGTGCCCGACCTGCTGTACCTGAACTTCAAGGCGATCGACTACGTCAGCCACGTGTGGTCGATGAACTCGCCCGAGATGCGAGACGCCGTCGCGGCGCAGGATCGCGCCTTGGAAGACCTCGTGACGTTCCTCGACCGCCGCGTCGGCGAGGGCGAGTGGGCGATGGTGGTCACCGCCGATCACGCGTCGATGCCGGACCCCGCGGTCAGCGGCGGCTTCCAGATCTCGACCGGGCCGATGCAGGAGCTGATCAACGGACGGTTCGGGCGCCCCGGCGGTCCGCCCATCGTCGATCTCATGCAGCCCACGCAGGCGTTCCTGAACATGGACGAGCTGGAGGCGAACGGGCACAGCGTCGACGAGGTGGCGCGCTTCATGATGACCTTCACACAGGCCCAGACGGCGGCCGGCGGTATCGTTCCGAACGCCGGCCAGGACGGCGACACGGTCATGGCCGCGGCGTTCCCCTCCGCGTTGATGCAGGATCTGCCCTGCCTTCCCGAGGCCAGGCAGACGTAAGCGTGCGTGGAACCGGCTCCCGGCACGGCGACCTCGCTGGGCTATCCTGTGGCGGCTCCCACGACCACGATGAGGCCGTGGGGTGCCCGAGCCACCTTCCCCCGACGTAGAGAGGACCGCTCCTCGACGATGACGGCCATCGACCGCATGCAGGCTCCGGCCGACGAGCGACCCGGCCCGCTCGGGAACGCCGGTCCGGGGTGGCTGGGCTCCTGGTGGGTCGTCGGCGGGTTCGCGCTGTTGATGCTGCTCGCGCTCGGCTGGAAGTTCCTGGTCGACCCGAGCCTGTCCGCGCCCACACGCGACCCGGCGTGGTACACGTGGCGGGCACAGGTGATCCTGCAGGGCGACCCGGTGCGTGTCGTCCAGGAGTGGGGCCCGAACGGATTGTTCGCCGGGGGGTACCGGGTCACGGTGCCGCTCGCTGGGGCGCTGCTGCAGCAGGTCGTCGGCATCGATCGCTACACGTTCAGCGCCTACCTCATGATCGGTCTGCCGATCCTCACCGGCCTCGCGCTGGGCGCCGCCTGGTTCCGGACCCGGCGAGACCCGCTCGTCGTATTGACCACCCTGCTGGCGACGGTCGCGCTGTTCCTCACGACTCCCTACGTCGGGTACCTCGACAACATCACTGTGCTGTTCCTGCTCGCGCTGATGATCCCGTTCGTGCATGAGGCACGCACGTCGTGGGGAGCGCGCACCGCGCTGTTCCTGATCGGCATCGCGGCCGCGTTCACGCATCCGACGACCTGTGTGATCTTCGGCGTCGTGCTCATGGCGGTGTTCGGGCTTCACTTCCTGACGAGCCGGTTCTCGCTGGGCGCGGCGCTGAGAGCCGACGGCCCGATGCTGATGTCGGCGGGCTTCGGCATGATCGCCGGGCTGGCTTGTTGGGTCGCCGGCATCTGGGGGAAGCCGGCAAGCCTCGCGGAAGCCGCGCTGCCGCCTCCGTACACCGCGCGGTTCTTCACCGACCGCCTGATCGAGTGGGTGGGGTCCCTGCAGCCGGTCGTGATCGTACCGTTCACCGCCATCGCGATCGTGTCGACGATCCTTCTGTCGCGCCGCACGCGTGAGCCCGCCCGCACCGAGGATCAGGTGTCGATCTGGTGGCTGCTGGCGTTCGCCGGCGCCGCCTCGGTGCTGACCGGCACGGCGTTGCCGTACTACCGCTTCATGAACGCGAGCGCCGCCCCGATGGCGCTCGTCGGTCTCGGCGCGTTCGTGGCGATCCGGTGGCTGCTGCGCGACCGGCGCGGACCGTTGCTGGTCGCCGGGGCGATCGGGGTCGTGCTGGTGGTCGCCTCGCTCGGGTTCGTGCTCCTCGACGGCATCCAGAACCGGTGGGTGAACGAGAGCAACCAGTGGGCGAATCAACAGGTGCGCACCTCGCTCGCGGCGGTACACGAGGTGGTCCGGGCCGCCGGTGATCGCCCGAACGTGCTCGTCGTGAACCACGGCGACACCGACGACCCGGCGACGGGTACGAACACCGCCTACGGGTGGGCGAAGACCTACACGAACGTCTTCCGCACGGGTTTGCCCGGTGATGCGATCGAGCGATCCGTGACCTACCTCGGCACCCTCGACGGCTTCCTCGCCGGCGAGCGAACCACCTCGACCGCCGACAGCGACGGCTACACCGACGCCGCGACCGCCCATTGGTGCGAGGCCTTCGGCGGCCCCGCCCGGGTCTGCGACCCCGACGCCACCCTGCCGGACGACTTCCGTCCCCGGTTCGAGGAGTTCGCCGAGCCGCCGGTCGTGTTCCTGATCGGGCAGTACTACGGCGGATTGTGCAACGGACTCGATGACTGCTCGGCCGAGATGGAGCGGCAGACCCTCGACGCAGCCACGTCGCGCGGCGTCGAGGTGGGGCCCGACGTGTACGTGGTCGAGGGCGAGGGGCTGTACAGCCCTCCGCCCGAGGTCGTCGAACGGGCGCAGCAGGCCGCGGCCGAGGAAGCGACCAAGTTCCGAGCGCATCCGGGGGCGCTCGAGAACCTGCCGCAGAACCTGCTCGTGGTCGCGTTGCTCACGCTGCTGCTGATCGTGCCGGGGTGGCTCGCGTCGGGCTGGCTCGGCATCAGGACGACGATCGACCGCATCGCGCTCATCCCCGGCATGTCCGTCGTGATCGTCTTGCTCGCGGGCATCGCGGTGCTGGCGGTGTGGAGGGGGCCCCTCACGACGGCGAAGGGATGGACGGTGGTCGCCGTCGCCCTCGGGGTCGGAGCCGCGCTGCGCGTCGCCGAGGCGTGGCTGCGACGGCCGCTCGAGTCGCTCGGGTCGTTCTTCAACTCGATGTTCGCGGTGTTCTCGAACCGGGACTTCGCGGTGCTCATGGGCGTGCAATACCTCGCGCAGGCCGGGCAGGGCGTGGTGCAGGGCGCGATCGCGAAGTCGCTCGCGTTCGGAGGACAGGAAGGGTTCGACGTGCAGAACCTGCCGTCCGCCGACTATCTGCTCACGGTCGTGCTCGCGCTGTACCTGCCCTACACGCTGATCTCGCCGTTCATCGGCGTGTTCATCGACCACTTCCCGCGTCGGCGCGTGGTGTGGTGGGCCGACACCGCGACGGCCGTCGCGGTCACGGTGGTGGCGTTCGCTGTGCTCGTGCCATTGGGGGACCAGACCACCGAGGGGAAGACGTTCGCGACCGGCGCCTTGATCGCGGGGTTGCTCGCGGTCCAGGCGTGCGTCCGGGTCGCGCTGACCGTGAAGTCGGCCTCGATGCCCGACGTGCTCTCAGGCAAAGACCTGTTGCAGGGCAATGGGCTCTCGCAGGCCGGCGGGGCCCTGGCGCAGATCTTCGGCATCGTGCTCGGCGGTGGTCTCGCCGGGTTCGTGCCGCCGTTCGTTCCGGTGATCGTCGGTGCGCTCGTGCTCCTGCTCGGCGCGTTCGTCGCGATGCAGCTCCGGCACGCCGAGCTGCATCCGCACGAAACGTCGTTCGGCCGGGAAGCGTCGTTGGTCGTGCGCAACATCGTCGACGGTCTCAAGGAGGTCGCGGCCCGGGCTCCCGCCGCGCTCGGCCTGTCGTCGTTCCAGATGCTGCGCTACCAGTTCTGGGGCTTCGGCCTGTTCGTGTTCGCGCTGTACGCCAAGAACCTCGTCGTCGACGGGGACTCCAACACCCTTTCGCTCGTGCTGTCGGGGCTGGGCGGCCTGGTCGGTGGCGGGCTCGGCATGGTCGTGGCGCACACGTACAAGGACCGGGTCGCCCCGGTGCGTCTGCTCCTTGGGTCGATGGTGCTGCTCGGGATCGGGGCGATCGTCGGCGGAGTCTTCGTCTCGGTCGCGGGGTTCGCAGCGATGCTGTTCGTCGGCTTCTTCTCGTTCTTCGTGGGGAAGATCTCGGCCGATACGATCATGCAGCAGACGATGCCCGACGACTTTCGCGGACGGGCCTTCGCGTTGTTCGACATCGCCTACAACCTCGGGTACATCGTGCCGGCGATCATCCTGTTCCTGATCTGGACCGAGGGGAGCGAGGCGACCACCCGAACGATCCTGCTCGTCTCCGGTGTGGTGTTCCTGGGATTGACCGCGCTCGTGGCTATGTGGGCCCGTCGCATCCGTGACCAGTTCGCGCCGCAGGACGACCTGATCGAGATCGACGGCGAGTTGGTGCTGCCGGCGCAGGTCGACGCCGACGTCGACTGAGGCCGGATCAAGCCGTGGGGTCGATGTCGCGGCCGTACGACGGGAAGTACGTGCCGATCTGACCGAGTCCGAACACCCCCAGGATCTGATCCTTCGATTCTCGTTCGAGCAGGAAGCGGAACGACGCCTCGACCAGTTCCTCGGGCGTCCGATATCCCTCACCGAATCGTTCCCACTCTGCCCGGGAGACCGTGACCTCGTGTTCGGTGGAGGAACCGTCGGGGTCGGTCAGGCGGACCCGGAATCGAGACAGCACGTTCTCGACGTCGGTGCGCGCGAGCGAGATCTGCGTCGGGTCGGTTGCGCCGTCGGTCATCTTCGGGGGCATCGTACCCTCGAACGCGGGGGCCGGATGGGTTCCCCCCAAGGGACTGGATCGCGATGGCTGAGATCGACGTCGGCGACGCCACCCTCCACGTCGAGGTCGAGGGCACGGGCGAACCCGTGACCGTGTTCGCGCACGGGCTGACGAACTCGTGCATGGAGCTCGCCGCGTTCACCCCGATGGTGCCGGGCACGAAGGTCCGGTTCTGCTTCCGTGGGCACGGGCATTCGAGCATCCCGAACGTGGGAGCGTACGGATACGACGACCTGGCTCGCGATCTCGACGCGGTCGCGTTCGAGACGGGAGCCACGCGGGCCGTCGGCACGTCGATGGGAGCCGGCGCCCTGGCCCACCTGCTCGCCCGGGAACCCGGCCGGTTCGAACGGCTCGTGTTCCTGTTGCCGGCGGCGCTCGAGGGATCGATCCGACCGAACCCGCTGTTCGAGCGCACCGCCGAGCTGCTCGAGACCCTGCCACGTGAGGAAGCGATCCACGCGATCCTGCGCGAGTCGGGGCGTGCCCGGCAGTACGAAGCCAACCCCGGCCTGCGTGAGCTCGATCTGCTGCTGTGGCAGGACATGAACCAGGAAGGCGTGGCGCGCGCGATCCGTGAGGTGACCCGCGATACGGCGGTGTCCGACCTCGCCGTGCTCGCATCGGTGCGGGCGCCGTCGATCGTGATCGCTCGCGAAGGCGACTCCATCCATCCCGCGTGGGTCGCGCGCCGACTCGCCGAGGTCATGCCCAACGCGGAAGCCCTCGTCCTCGATTCGGAGGCCGATCTGTTCGCCTCGATCCCGATGCTCGTCGCGAGGGTCAGCGCCTTCCTGGACGGGTCCGGGTGAGCGGGGCAGCCGGGACCCGGCGAGCCACGGACCGCCGTGGCGAGCTCACCGGCTCGGCGATGTCGGTCGCCATGGCGGTCTTGTTCGCGGGGGTGGTGATCCTCGGCTCGAAGGTGCAGGCGGGTGGTCCGCCCTTCGTCACCCTCGCGATCCGGTTCGGCGGTCAGTCGCTCCTGTTGCTCGGCCTCGCGCTGGTCCTGCGACGTCCCGGTCTCCCGGCCCCGGGGGAACGCCTCGCGCTCGCCGTGGCCGGCACGCTCGGCTACGGCACCGAGGCCGCGTTGTACTTCTCGGCGCTGAACCATGGCTCGGCGGCCGCCGTGACCCTGCTCTTCTACACGTACCCCGTCGGGGTGATGCTCCTCACGATCGCCCTCGACCGCCGCGCTCCGTCCCCGCCGCTGTTCGTCGCTCTCGCGCTCGCGATCGGTGGCAGCGCGATCGTCGTGCTCGGAGGGGGCGGCGGCACGGACGTCGAGCCGCTCGGCATCGTGCTCGCGCTCGCGACGTCGCTCGCCTACACGGCCTACCTGGTCGGCACCGATCGCCACGTGCGCGAGACCGATCCCGTGACCGCCGCCGGCTGGCTGGGTGCCGGCGCTGCGACGTCGAACGTCGTCTTCGCCCTGGCGTTCGGTGCGTTCGTGATCCCCGACGGGGCGACACCTGTCCGACTCGTCGCGATCGTGCTCGTTTCGGCGGGGGCGTTCGGCTCGATGCTGGCCGGGCTGCAGCGGGTGGGTGCGGTGCGGAACGCGATCATCGGTGTGCTGGAACCGCTGACCGTTGCCGTGCTGGCGGCGGCCTTCCTCGACGAGCCCATCACCCCGACCGTGGCGGCGGGCGGAGCGTTGATCCTGGTCGGCGCGGTCATCGCGTCGGTCGTCCGCACCACCCGCACCGTCGAGCCGCCCGTGTGAGACCTCGCTGCGATACGGTGCGCGACATGACCGAGGAACTGTTCGCTCACGACGCGTACCTGCGCTCCTGCGACGCGACCGTCGTCGACGTCCGCGACGTGGGCGTCGTGCTCGACCGCACGGTCTTCTACCCACGGGGTGGCGGCCAGCCCGGCGACAGCGGCACGATGCGGTGGGACGGCGGCGATTGCCGCGTGGACGACACCGTGAAGTCCCGCGACGACGGCGCGATCGTGCATGTGATCGATCCCGCGACCCCGCCGCCCCCCGTCGGCGCCGCCCTGACCGCCGAGCTCGATTGGGACCGTCGTTACCGGCACATGCGCACGCACACGGCCTTGCACGCGCTCTCGGGCGTCGTCTTCGCCGACTTCGGGGCGAAGGTCACCGGCGGCAACATGGACTCGAGCGGCGTCGCACGCATGGACTTCGAGCTCGACGGCATCAGCCAGGCGTTCGGGCACGACGTCGAGAGGCGACTGAACGAGCGACTCGCCCAGGACGTGCCGGTCAACGTGCACCTGCTGCCCCGAGCGGAGGCCCTCGCCGACCCCGACCTGATCCGCACGAAGGTCTCGCTGATCCCGGACTCGGTCGATCCGATCCGCGTCATCGACATCACCGGCATCGACAAACAGGCCGATGGAGGGACCCACGTGGCGTCGACCGGCGAGGTCGGACGCGTGAAGGTCGTGAAGACCGAGTCGAAGGGGAAAGCCAACAAGCGCATCCGCATCCAGCTCGAAGAGCCGTGACGGCCCGTTCCCGCCGGCCGGTGTCCGGCGGTACGCTCATCGCCGATGGTCAACGAGCGGCTCTCGAGCCTCGACGCAAGCTTCCTCTACCTCGAGACCCCGGCGGTGCACATGCACGTCGCGGGCGTATCGGTCTTCGATCCGCGCGAGGACGGCCCGCTCACCTACGACGACGTCCAACGGGTGGTCGAAGCCCGGCTGCACCTCGCCCCTCGCCTTCGTCAACGGGTGCTCCGCGTGCCGTTCGGGCTCGCGCGTCCGCTCTGGGTCGACGACGAGCGCTTCGACCTCGACTTCCACCTACGCCGTGCCGCGATCCCGTCGCCGGGCGGACGGTTCCAGCTCGAGCGCGCGGTGGAGCGCGTGCTCTCGCGTCCGCTCGATCCCGGGAAGCCTCTGTGGGAGCTCTACGTCTTCGAGGGTCTGGCCGAGCGACGAACGGCGGTGCTGATGAAGCTGCACCACGCGCTCGCCGACGGCATCTCGGGCATGACGATCGCCTCCGCGTTATTCGATCTCGCGCCCGACGCCGATCTCGGCGCGCCGCGACCGTGGTCCGCCGAGGCGGCACCGACCCGCGACGATCTGATGCGCGATGCCGCGCGTGACCTCGTCCTGCACCCGCTCGAGGCCGTCGGGCACGCGCTCGGAGCTCCGGCGCGATCGTTCCACGCGGTCGCGGAGACCCTCTCGGGGGTGCGCGACGTGGTCGACATGGGGGCCCCGCCCGCGGGGCCGTTCGACACGACGATCGGTCCGGCTCGTCGGTTCGCCACCGCCGAGGCGTCGTTCGCGCGCATCCACGACGTCAAGCGCGCCCTCGGAGGCACGGTCAACGACCTCGTGCTCGCGGCCGTGGCCGGCGGGCTGCACGACCTGCTCGAGTACCGGGGCGAACACACGAGAGGACGGACCCTGCGGGTGATGGTGCCGGTCTCGGTACGGTCGAAGGCCGAACACGGCGACGTCGGGAATCGGGTCGCGCCGGCGTTCGTGGACGTGCCGATCGGCCCGTTGCTGGCGCGCACCCGGCTGCACCGGGTGCGTCGCGCGACGGCGCAGCTGAAGGAGTCCTCCATGGCGGTCGGCGCTGACTCGATCATCGGGCTGGGAGCCTTCGCTCCCCCGGCCCTGCACGCGATGGCCGCCCGGCTCACGAGCCGCGGGCGATGGTTCAACCTCGTGGTGTCCAACGTGCCCGCGCCGCAGGTGCCGCTCTACCTGGCGGGGGCGCCCCTCGTGGCGAGCTATCCCTCGATGCCGCTGGGTGAGCGCAGCGGCCTGTCGATCGCGTGCACGAGCCTCGCGGGCACGATGGCGTTCGGCCTCACCGCCGACTGGGACTCGGTCCCCGACGTCGAGGTCCTCGCCCGGGGCATCGAGTCGGGGTTCGACGAGTTGGAGAAGGCCGCCGCGGCCGCGCCGCCACGCGTTCCATCTTCACGCTGACCCTACCCCAGGGCCTCCGCGTGCCAGTCGGCGACCTCGGTGAGCCATCTGCCCGGAGCCTCCATCTGTGGCACGTGGCCGAGATCGGGGAAGATCCGTCCGCGCCAGGCCGGGTGTGCCCGCAGCGCCGCCTCGGCGTAGGCGGCGGGCACGAGTCGGTCTCGTCGTCCGTGCACGACGAACACGGGGCACCGCACGCCGTCCATCGCGCGCTCGGCCACGTCGGGGCGCCACCCGAGCCGCCGGAGCGACCGCCACGCGTCGCCGAACGCGGACGGCCCGTCGGGGTCGTGCGCCCGTTCCCCCAACTGATCCGCGGTCAACCGCACGACCTCCTCGGGGATCGAGGACGGGTCGGCCGCGAGGAGCCGGAAGCCCAACCGTACGGCGCGCTCAGGGTCGAGCCGCCGCGTGCGCGCCTCGAGCATCAGCGGTCCCAGGCCGGGGGCGTCGTAGAGCGCGAATCCCGCGATCACCAGGGGGTGGGGCAGCGTCCCCCTGACGAATGGGAACGGCGAGCTGGTCACCACGAGTCCCGCGACGGAGTCGGGCTCGACCGCCGCATGCAGGATGCCGATCACGCCACCCATCGAGTGGCCCACGAGTATCACCCGACCGTCCGTTCGCGATCGGATGAACCGTGCGAGCGTGCGGCGCTCGTCCATCAGCCCCGAGCCGCGTCCCTCGCGAGGGGAGAAGCCGAAACCCGGCAGATCGAGGGCGACAACTCGGCCGAGACCTGCCAGGCCGGGGGCGATCTGCACCCAGTTGAGGTGCGAGCCCCCAAGCCCGTGCACCAACACGAACGTGGTGGCGGCAGGGCCGTCCCACTCGCGATAGGCGATCTGCCCGTCGATGTCGGCGGATCGCAGCCCGGGAAGGTCGAGGGTCACCGACCCAGGCTACCGACCCGGCGGAAACGCGGAGAACGGGAAGGTTTCGGCACGCCAAGGCGTTGGTAGACATACTTGAGCCGGGGCGAATGGAGCTGAAGGTGGATCGGGACCGCCGGGCGGTGTGGCGCGGTGCGGCTTCCTTCACGATACCTTCACACGCCGTCGTCTTTACAAACGTGAATCAGACCCCTTACCATATGCACGAGTCGCTGCCAAGGCGCTTCGTTTCGCGCGCCTTGATCCCCTGCAGCCCATACCTTCGGAACGACCGAGGAGAACCGAGTTCCCGAGGACCGGTGAGGTCGCGTCCAGCGATCGAGCGGCCTCGAGGAGGAGCGTGATACGAAGTGCCGGAGCCAGCGCGTCCCTTGGGGACCGATGACGCCGATGACCTGCGTCTCTACCTGGAGGCGGCGGCCCGCGAACCGCTGCTGACCAAGGAGGAAGAGGTCGAGCTCGCCATGACGATAGAGGCGGGCAAGGAGGCCGAGGAGCGCCTCCGTGCCGGGCGCCTGCGGTCGGAGAAGAGCATCGCGAAGGCCCGCCGTGACGTTCGCACGGCCGAGGCCGCGCGCCAGCGATTCATCATGGCCAACCTGCGACTGGTCGTGTCCGTGGCCCGCAAGTACCAGGGCCAGGGACTCCCGCTCCTCGACCTGATCCAGGAGGGGAACATCGGACTGATGCGCGCGGTCGAGCTGTTCGACTGGCGCCGTGGGTTCAAGTTCTCGACGTACGCCACCTGGTGGATCCGTCAGGGCATCACACGCGCGATCGCCGATCGCTCGCGGTCGATCCGGCTGCCGGTCCACATCCACGATCGGTTGCGGAAGCTGAACCGCACCAGGTTCCAGTTCGCGCAGTCGATGGGGCGTGAGCCGAGTCGCGAGGAGCTCGCGAAGGCGCTCGACACCACGGTGGAGGAGATCGACGATCTCACCGAGATGGGCCGGCGCGAGCCGTTGTCGCTGCAGTCGCCCGTGGGCGAGGACACCGAGCTCGGCGACCTGATCGAGGAGATCGACTCCGAGGCCGGGTTCACCGAGGTCGAGGACCAGCTGCTCCGTGAAGAGATCGGCGGAGCCGTCGACCGTGTGCTCGACGAGCGCGAGCGCCACGTCGTGGCGCTGCGCTACGGGCTCGAGAACGGGCAGCCGCTCAGTCTGCGCGAAACCGGGAAGGTCCTCGGTCTCTCCGGTGAGCGGGTTCGCTTGATCGAACGCGAAGCGCTGCGGAAGCTGCGCGATTCGAACCTGATCAACGCGGTGGCGCTCGGCTGAGCCGGGCCCACACCCACAGCGTCGAGGCCGGGGCGAAGCCCCGGCCTCGATCCTTCCCGGGTGCGGTCCGCCGTGGAGCCCCCGGGCTCCGCGCGTAGCATTCCCCCATGGAACGCTCCGGGTTGATCGAACTGATCCGGCGTTCGGTGATCGGGGAGGACGAGGCGATCGCGACGCCGTTCGGGCTGCGTCGCGTCACTTACGCCGACTACACGGCGTCGGGGCGGTCCCTCTCGTTCATCGAGGACTTCATCCGCGACACGGTGCTTCCCCTGTACGCGAACACGCACACCGAGTCGAGCGGGACCGGGTTGCAGACGACGAGGTTCCGGGAAGATGCACGGCGGATCATCCGCGAGGCCTGTGGGGCAACCGAGGGCGAACATGCCGTGATCTTCTGCGGCAGCGGATCGACCGGCGCGGTCGCGAAGCTGATCGACTGCCTGCAGCTCCGACTGCCCGCCGACCTCGATGGTCGGTACGGGCTGCTGGAACGTATC
>DASTBT010000003.1:0-15334 GCA_035711865.1 Actinomycetota bacterium | reverse complement strand
ACGTCGATGTGACCAAGGCGTTCGCTTCGAACGTCTCTTGTCCGAGCAGACGAACGACCTTCGGCTGGTGGGTCCGGTCGGGGGTTCCACCCGCGACCGAGCCGACGGTCGCGACGGACGCGAGCACGATGAGGGTCGCGGTGATCATCGCGAAGAGTCGCTGACGCATGGTTTCTCCTTCGTCGTGTCGGGAACAGGGTCGCTCGGACGCCGGCGGCGGGCTTCGGCAGGACCGATCCGGTTGTCGCGGCGGGACGATCACCAACCGCAATCTTCCCTCCCGGGGGGCAATACAGGCCATCCTTGGCGAGACGAACGGAAAGGTCAACGTCGGATCCCCTCCGACGGCCACCACATCTAGTGGTTCGCTAGCCCATTTGACCGACTAACCGACCGCCGTCGTATCGGGATAGCGTGCGTCGGGTAACCAACCCGCAGAGACACCACGCCTCCTAGCGCCTTCCCGGGCTTCGACACACCCCGGGCACCAAACCCCACTGGGGGACGGCGAGACGCTAGGAGGTGTTTGCCCATATGGCGGACCCGGAGGCCATCTGGTCTTGGGTCGACGAAGAGGTCGTCGATCTCCCCTCCTTCCCCTCGGACCCTGCCCTCGTCGGCGACTGCGAGTGCCCGTGGTCACCCTGCGAGCGGGACGCGGCGATCGACGGCCTCTGCCCGATGTGCCACGACCTCTGCCGGGTCCGCCCGAGATAGGACGCCGGCGATCGAGCTGGCCGGGCCGCTACCGTCCCTGCCGGAGCGCGTAGGGTCGCCTCGCCCCCACCCGGAGGAGGTCGAGCATGGCGAACCCCACCTCGACATCCTCGGGATGCTTGCGCAACCACTCACGAGATGTATCGAGGGCGGTCGCGCAACGGCGGGGACCCCGGGCCCCTCGGATCTGACGGAGTAGGTCTGCACGACGCATGCGGTGTTCCTACCCGGAGTCTCTCGCGAAGAAACGTCGTGGTCTCCGGGATTGGGATGGGCGAAGAGCGCGGGTCTGCGGGCACTTCTACCCACCCATCCCTCGTGCGAAACGGTCCAACTTGCCCGGTAGCCGACAGAGCCCGTCAGTCTTCGTCGACGACGATCGTCGGCCCCAGCGTCAGCAGGGCATCGAGCTCGGCGAGGGTCTCCGCATCGAGCTCGATGTCGCCAGCGGCGGCGTTCATGTCCACGTGATCGGGATCGCGGCTCCCCGCGATCGCCGACGTGACGCCCGGCTGCATGACGTTCCACGCGAGCGCCAGCTGGGCCGGTGTCACACCCAGTCGCTCGGCGACGGGTCGCATCGCGTCGACCAGGGCGAGGGCGCGCTCACGCTGCTCGGGCACGAAGAGCTCGGACCAGGTGTCACCGCCGGGAGCACGATGGTCCCCTTCCTCGAACGTGGTGTCCATCGTGATCGCGCCGCTCAGCATGCCGTACCCGAGGGGTGCGTACGTCACGACGCCCGTGCCGACTTCGCCACACCAACGGATCAGCTCCCGCTCGGACAACGACACCATGGAGAACTCCTGCTGCGCCGAGTCCACGTGCCGGATCGCCTCGCACCGCTCGATCAGCTCGCGGTCGAAGTTCGACACGCCCAGCAACCGGACGAGCCCCTCCTCGACGAGGCCCGCCATCGCCCCCCACGTCTCCTCGATCGGAACGCCGGTGTCGTCGGGCCAATGGAGCTGATAGAGATCGATGCGATCGGTGCCGAGGCGACCGAGGCTGCGTCGGCAGGCGCCGGCGACCTCGTCGGGCCTGAAGCCCGACCCCCACGGTGCAGGTGCCACCTTCGTCGCGATCAGCACATCGTCGCGTCGACCGTTCACCGCTCGACCCACCAGCTCCTCGGACCGTCCCTCCCCGTAGCGCTCGGCCGTGTCGATCCAGTCGATGCCGACGTCGAGCGCTCGCCGGATGGCCGAGAGGATCTGCTCCTGCGGAGGGGCCACACCCCACTCCGACCCCATGCCCGCTTCCCACGCTCCGTAGCCGATCGCGGACAGCTCCGGTCCCTGCGAACCCAACCTTCTCTTCAACATGGGCGCTCCCACCTCTCGAGGACGAGTCGGACGATATCGTTCCAGGTCGACCCGCGAGCGGCGGCGCCGTCGGTGGACATCGTCCCGCTGTGCTTTCATGGTCCGCGCGCATGGAACCGGGCCGAGCCATCATCGTGGACGCCCTGGCCGCGGCCGACACCCGCCCGTCGCGACTCGAGATCTACGACCGCGACATCGGCGTCAGGCTGCTTCACCAGGACCCCGTCTCGGGAGCCGAGCACTACCTGATCCGCTACCCGGCCGGCCTGAAGACCCGCACGCATCGGCACACCGCCTCGCAGACGATCGTGGTGCTCGAGGGACGGCTGGCCGTCAACGGCCGGATCGTCGGACCGGGTGCGTACTGCCATTTCGGGCCGGGCGAGGCGATGCTCCACGCCCCCGCCGACGACGAACCCTGCCTGTTCGTGAGCATCTTCGACGGGCCCGTCGACGCCGAACCGCTCGACGAGGGCTTCTGAGGGCGCACGTGGCACGATGGAACGGTGCGGACGACGATCGTCGCGGTGACGTGTCTCGGTCTGATGGCCGCCGCCTGCGACACGCAGGAGGCGCCCGCGCAGCCGGGTGAAGCCGGTCACGGCGTGTCGTTCACGACCTCGTCGGGGGGGACCGCGCAGCTCGACGTTCGCATCGCGGACTCCGACCTCGAACGCGCACGGGGGCTGATGGGTGTGGAGCACCTCGGCGAGCACGAGGGGATGGCCTTCGTGTACGACGAGCCGACCATGGGCAGCTTCTGGATGAAGGACACCCTGATCCCCCTCTCGATCGCGTTCGTCGACGTGTCGGGCACGATCGTGACGGTCCAGGAGATGGAGCCGTGCACGAGCGACCCCTGCCCGACCTACGGGGCCGACGCCGCCTACGTGCTGGCGATCGAGGCGAACGCCGGGTACTTCGACCGGTTCGGCATCGGCGTCGGCGACCGCGCCGAGCTCGAGGAGGCCGGTCGTGCCTGAGCCGATCGAGGAGTGTCTGCTCTGCACCGCGGACCGCATCACCGACTGGCTGCACGAGGACGAGGACTGCTGGATCGCCGAATGCATCGTCTGTCGTACACCGATGGTCGTCTGGCGCACGCACGGCCTTCCGGAGCCCGAGCGCGAGGCGCGCCTGCTCGCCCACCTCGAACGCGTCGCCGCCCAGCGCTACGGCGACGAGGGGTACTACGTCGACCCCGAGCGTCGGCGTATCCCCGACCACTGGCACGCGCACGCGCGGCCCGCGGGCGGCTTCTTCGACGAGAAGAGCGACCTCTTCGGGAAGTACTGAGCGATCAACGGGGCGAGGTGCGCCGCAGGAACCGGTCGAACTGCGGCACCGTGAAGGCTGTCAGTCCCCGCTTCGGCGCGAAGAGCAGGCCCTTGTCGATCAGTCGGGCCCGGGTCTCGGCGACCCGTGAGACCGGCCGACCGAGCCGCTCGGCGACGGCGCTCGCGCGCTGCGGCTCCCCGCCGAGCTCCGCCAGCGCTCGCAGGTAGGTGAGCTCGGCCCCCGTGGCTCGCTCGAGCCGGGTTCCGAAGAAATCGTCGTCGAGCTTCGCCTCGACGATCGCCTGGGCCTCGACCGCCTCGATCGCGCCGATCGGCGACCGTTCGGCCCGATCCCAGAGCACCCGGCCGTACTCCTGGATGAAGTACGGGTATCCCTGGGTGTACTCGAGCACGGTGCGGACCGCGCGCGGTTCGATCTCGACCTCGAGCTCGCGCGCCGGGTCCACCAGCGCGTCCTCGGCCGCACGGTCGTCGAGGGGACCGAGCCTCGGGAAGCGGAAGAGCCGCTCGGCGTACGACTTCGCCTCGCCGGCCAGGCGCGCCAGCTGCGGCAGCCCGGCCCCCACCAGCGTGATGGGCAGCTGACGCTGCACCGTCTTGTGCAGGGCGGCGATCAGCGCCTCGAACGGCTCCTCGTCGAGGAACTGGATCTCGTCCATCAGCAGGACCACACCGCGCTCGTGCTCCTCGGCCGCCTCCCCGAGCGCCACCAGCACGTCGGTCAGGTCCTCGCCGAGGTCGCCACTGTCGGCCCGGCCGGCGAGGGGCTCGAGGTCGAGGCTGCCCGTGACCGATCCCTCGGTGGAGACGGTGAGCGAGAAGGACTGCAGGATGCGCCCCGCCCTGCGCGCTCGCTCCTTCCAACGCTCCCTGGGCGCGATCTCGAGGAGCGCCCGCTTGGTGAGGTGCGCCATGCGGTCGGTGAACCGGGTGGTCCTCGTGATCTCGGTCTCGACCGAGACCCAGCCCGCGGCGATCGCCCGTTCCTGGAACGCGCCCAGCAGCACGGTCTTGCCGACGCCCCGCAGGCCCGTCACGAGCAGCGACTGCTCGGCTCGGCCCCGTTGCAGCCGGGCGAGCAGGATCTCGAACGCCTCGAGTTCGTCGTCACGCCCGACCAGAGCGGGCGGTTTGGCCCCGGCGTTGGGCGTGTACGGGTTGAGCCGAGGATCCACACCCGGATCCTACCGTTGTTCTCAGGAGTTCTCAACTATCGAGAAGGTCTGCGAACTTCAGGAAGGAGCGGAACCGGTCGCATACCGGCGCTCAGCGGCGGAGCGGCCGACCTCCGCGGCGACCACCACGCCGACCGAGACCGCCAGCACCACCGACGAGACGGCCAGGAGCTGCGGCAGCTGGCTCGGCACCCGAAGCTGTGCGAACAGGTACACCGGCCACGTCGGCGACTCCCCCGCCAGGAACGAGGCGATCGCGAATTCGTCGAACGAGAGCGTGAACGCCACGAGGAACGACGACACCAGGGCCGGCATCAGGAGCGGGAGGGTCACGCGCCGGAACGCCTGCGACGGGCTCGCCCCGAGATCCTTCGCCGCCTCTTCGAGGTCCACGCTCAGCCGCTCGAGCAGGGGCATGGTCGTGAGCACCGTGTAGGGCAGCGAGACCACCACGTGCCCGATCACCACCGCATGCAGTCCCAGCCCGATGTAGGAGCCGGTCGTCTCGGTGAGGAACGTGTCGACGGCCGTGAAGATCACGAGCAGCGCGATGCCGAAGACGACGTAGGGCACGACCAGCGGCGAGAAGAGGAGCGCGGAGACCGCCGACTTCCCGACGAACCGGCGTCGCAGCAGGGCGAACGATGCCGCCGTCCCCAGGCACACCGCGATCACGCTCGAGACGGTCGCGACGATCGCGCTCCGCTCGAGCGACCGCAGGATCTCGGGGTTCGTGAAGAACCGCCGGTACCAGTCGAGCGTGAACCCGGCGAGCGGGAAGCTCACGTCGCCGTCGTTGAAGGAGAACACCGCGAGGATCACGATCGGCGCATAGAGGAACAGCACCAGCAACCCGAAGAACAGCCCGAGCGAGCGGCGCGCGCCCGGTGAGGTGGCGACCTCGGTCACGTGGCGATCTCCCGCAGCCGGAGGAACCGTCCGAACACCGCCATCAGCAGCGCCACGACCGCGAGCAGGAACAGCGCGAGGGTGGAGCCGGTCTGCCAGTCCAGACCGCGCGTGAACAGGTCCTGCACCGCGTTGCCGTACATGTACCCGCTCGTGCCGCCCACGAGCAGCGGCGTCACGAACTCCCCGATCGTCGGGATGAACACGAACAGGAACGCCGCGAACACGCCCGAGAGGCTGAGCGGCAGCGTGACCCGGACGAACGTGCGCCAACGGCTCGCGCCGAGGTCGCCCGCTGCCTCGAGCAGGCTGGGGTCGAGGTTGTTCAGGCTGACGAACACGGGCAGGGCCACGAACGGCACCCAGATGTAGGCGAGCACCAGCATCACGGTGAACTGGCTGTACAGGAGCCACTCGATCGGCCGATCGATGACGCCCACCCACTCGAGGAACGAGTTGATCACCCCGGCGTCGCCGAGGATCACCTTCCATGCGAGCACGCGTAGCAGGTAGCTCGTCAGGAACGGCGCGATGATCAGCAGCACCAGCACGTACTTCCGCCGGCCGACGCACAACGCCAGGAAGTACCCGACCGGGTAGGCCACGAGCACCACGACCGCCGAGACCGTGAGCGACATGCGGATCGACTTCCAGAACAGGCCCATGTACACCGAGCCGCCGGTGAGCAGTCGCTCCCAGCTCGAGAGGGAGACCACGCCGGTGTCGGTCGGGAAGAGCCCGACCGCCCCGACGCTGTAGGCGGCGACGAACCCGACCGGGATCACGAAGAACAGCAGCAGCCAGAGCAGCGGGCCAGCGAGCAGGCCCGCCGAGGCGCGCCGCTCGCGTCGACGCCACCCCCGGTCGGCGGTCGTCACCTCGCGGGTCGCCGCCATGCGCTACGCCCGCCTCGGTGGCGAGCTCAGGCCGCCTGCACCTCGCTCCAGTACTGCTGGTACACGCTGCGCCGCGGGATGCGCGTCTCGGGGTGTGCGTTCGGCTCGTCGAGCACGGTCGGATCGTCGAGCCCGAGGGCTTCCCGCACGCCGTCGGGAACGACCGAGAGGTCGGCCTCGGTGTTCGTGTGGCCGTAGTAGTAGTAGGCGAGCAGGAACTCCGCCGCCTCCTTGCTCGCCCACGAGTCCACGTACTCGTGCGCGTGCCGGTAGTTCTGGGAGTCCGCGAACAGCCCGAGCCCGCAGACCCACGAGATGCGCCCCTCCTTCGGCTTCATGTAGAGGTAGTTCATGCCGGCGGCGTCCGCGTAGCCGACGGTGTCGGGCCACGAATAGCCGGCCCACACCTCGCCCTTCTTGAACGCGAGCCAGAAGTCGTAGGACTGGTTCCAGTAGAAGCGCACCAGGCCCTTCTTCGAGATCAGGAAGTCGCGGACCTCGGTCAGCTCCTCGTCGGTCATCTCCCACGGGTTCTCGATGCCGAGGAAGTACCCCGCCACGACCATCATGTTCAGCGTGTCGATCCAGGAGATCTTGCCCTTGTACCGCTCGTCGAACAGCACGCCGAACGACTCGTCGCCGCCGTCGACGTGATCGAGGTTCACGAGCGGCGCGATGAAGCCCCAGTCGAGCGGCACGAAGTACTGCTGGCCGTCGAACTGCCCGGCCGTCATGAGCTTGGGGTTCAGCGAGGAGAAGTTCGGGATCAGCGAGGTGTCCCACGGCTGGAGCACCTCGAGGTCGACCCAATCGCCGTAGCGGTAGCCGCAGGGGTGGGCGACGTCGTACCGGGCGCCGGCGACGACCTTCGTGTACGCGGAGTCGTCGTTCTCGAACAGCGAGAACTCCGGCGTGTCACCCGTGGCTTTGGCGTACTGCCCCCAGAGGAACTTCTTCTCCTCCTTCGGGTAGTAGTCCCCGTTGCCGTACCCGGACCAGTCGAAGACCTGCAGCCCGCCCGGCTCCTCCTCGATCGGCGGGAACGACGGCTGGGCCGAGCCCTGGGAGCCGGTCGAGGGCTCCTCGGCCTCTCTGCACGCCGCGAGCACGCCCGCCATGCTCACGGCCATGCCCGTCGCCCCCGCGTATCGCAGGAAGTCGCGCCTGCCGACCGGTCTGGTGAAGCGCTTTTGCGTCATGGCCGTTCTTTCCCCCTCGTCTGCGGGCGCCGGGTGACGGGCCGTATCATGCGGCAGGAATCGGGCCGGAGCAAGGCAGGGCCGGCCGTCGCCTCGCAGGTGGGAACCCATGGCTCGAACCGCTCCATCGATCGCGCTCGTGCTGGCGCTGTGCACGCTCGCCGGGTGTGCCGCCGACCCGGCCCCCGCCGACGGCCGGTCGCCAGGCGGTGGGGACCGAGCGGTCGTGCTGCCGGCCTCGGCGCTCCCGGGCATGACGAGCGACCGCTCCTCGGTCGACGTCGATGGCCTGACGAACGAGGTGACCCACCCCGAGGAGCTCCGAGGCCTGTTGGAAGACGCAGGCTTCTCGTCGGGCGAGCAGCGTTCGTTCGGCGGCGGCACCGGCGCGTTCTCCCGCGTGCTCGCCCGCGGGCTGACGTTCGACAGCAGCGCGGGTGCGGCGTCCTACGTCGCGTGGTTCGCCGAGAACGCACACGAGGAGATCCTCACGTCCCGGCGCATCTCACCGGCCGACGTGCCGAGCGGTGTGGTCGCGTTCCACCACCGGCCCGATGCGTGCTGCCACAACGACGTGCCGGCCTACATGGCCGCGTGGCAGCACGGCTCGTCCGTGCTCTACCTGCACGTCGGCGGACGCCGTGCGAACACCCGGATGTTCGTGGAGCTGATCGAGTCCTACGACCGCGAGGTGTGACGCGCTCGACGAGCGCACGACGATCGCTGCCGGCTCTCGATCACCGCGATCGTTCGGGAAGGGTGGAGGGGCCGACGTTCGCGTGCAACCACTCGGCGATCGGCTCGGACCGCTCCAGGAACTCGACGACGCGGTCCTTGGCTCTGGGTGTGCCGAGCCACGCGCCGGGCGGCCAGTCGCGCCACGTGACGAGCCCCTTGTACCGCAGCAGGTCGATGCGGGGATGGTCCTTCGGGTACCCACGCGGGGCGGTCTTCAGCACCCCGTGGCCCTCGACCTGGATACCCGCCACCTCGACCTCGGCGACGAGGTCGGCGAGGGCGTCTCCCGACCGATCGTCGTCGACCGCCGCCCGGTAGCGCTCGAGCTGGTCACGGGCCATCTCCCACATGCCGCACCCCGCGCCGAGCCCGTCGGCGGACAGCTGCACGTATCCCTGCCCGATCGTGGCTCCGATGTGCGTCTTGTAGGGGGCCTTGTCTCGGCTGAAGCGGACGTCGCGATACGGACGGAAGATCCGGCCTTCGCCCCACCGAGGCTCGAGCTCGGCGAGCAGCTCCTCCATCGGCGCACGCACGAGCTGCTCGTAGACGGGCTTGTTCCGCTGCCAGAACACCTTCGAGTTGTCCGCCGCGAGCCCGTCGAAGAACTCGAGGGCCTCCGCCTTCCATCCTCGGAACGCCATCACGTCACCCGTGCGGCTCCGGATCGTGCCATCCGCCGTCGCCGGCGATCAGCTCGTCGGCTTCGATTGGACCCCACGTCCCGGGCCGGTAGGTGAACAGCGGGGTCGCGTCGTCGAGGATCGGATCGACGACGCGCCACGAGGCCTCGACGACGTCCTGACGCGAGAAGAGCTCGGCGTCGCCGTCCATCGCGTCGGTGAGCAATCGTTCGTACGCCTCCATCCGCTCCCCCGGCTGATGGTGCGCCACGAGGTCGACGTCCTCGCCGAGCATCTCGTCGCCGGGCACCTTCGTTCGGGCCGACAACGTGATGCCCATGTCGGGCCCGAGCCGGAACACCACGTGGTTCGGATGCCCCGGACGCGGCTCACCGAAGACGTCGCGCGGCGGCCGCTTCAGCTCCACGAGCACCTCGGTCGCGGTCAGGGGCAGACGTTTCCCCGCGCGGATGTAGAACGGTACGCCCGCCCATCGCCAGCTCTCGACCTCGAGCCGAACGGCGACGTAGGTCTCGGTGCCGGAGTCGGCCGCCGCGCCGTCGGCGTCGCGGTAGCCCGCGTACTGCCCTCGCACGACGTCGCCCGGGCGGAGCGGCCGGATCGATTCCAGCAGGCGCACGCGCTCGCTCAGGAAGACGTCGCGGCCCGAGCCCGCCGGCGGGTCCATCGCGACGAGCGCCATCACCTGGAGCAGATGGTTCTGCACGACGTCGCGGATCGCACCGACGCGATCGTAGAACCGCTCCCGGCCGCTCAGCCCGAACTCCTCGGCCATCGTGATCTGCACGCTGTCGACGTAGTGCCGGTTCCAGAAGGGCTCGAGGAACGTGTTCGCGAACCGGAAGTAGACGAGGTTCTGCACAGGCTCCTTGCCGAGGAAGTGATCGATGCGGAAGATCGACCGCTCGGCGAACACCGAGGTGACGACGTCGTTGAGCTCCCGGGCCGACGCGAGGTCGCGGCCGAACGGCTTCTCCACGACGACGCTGCCGTCGGCGCATCCGACCCGGTCGAGCTGCCGGACCACCGTCTCGAACAGCGACGGCGGGATCGCCAGGTAGTGCAGCGGGCGGCGGCGGTCGTCGAGGGAGGCCTTCAGGCGGTCGAACGTGTCGGGCTCGGTGTAGTCGCCGTCGACGTAGCGCAGGCGCGACGCCAGCTTCCGGAACGAGTCCTCGTCGAAGTCCGGGCGGTGCTCGAGCGCGCCGCGGACGTGGGCGATGAACTTCTCGAGATCCCAGCCCGATCGCGCCACGCCGACGACGGGCACCTCGAGGTTCCCCCGAAGCACCATCGCCTGCAGGGCCGGGATGATCTTCTGCTCGGCCAGGTCGCCGGTGATGCCAAAGATCACGAGCGCGTCGGCGCGATCGTGATCGTTCATCGCCCCGCCCCCGCTCGTTCCCCGGCGACACCTTCGCGCACGGCCGGAACGATCTTCTCGGCGAACGACACCAGCGAGGCATCGAGGGGGCCCTCGAACGCCGCCACGAACGCATCCATCCGGTAGGTGGTCGCGAGCTCGGTGAGCTCGTCGACCCACCGATCGACCGGCCCGTCGAGGAAGCCGTTCGACGGGCCGTCGGTGATGCGACCGAACACGTTGTAGACCCGCAGCACCGCGCCCCGATCACGTCCCGCGGCCGCGACGCCCTCGTCGATGCGTCGGTGCATCTCGCCGAGCCGGTCGGGCGTCGCCCACGACGAGGACGGGACCCACCCGTCGGCGAGCCTGCCGGTCAGCTCAAGCATCCTCGGCCCGCCGGCACCGAGCCAGATGCCGATCGGGTGGGCGGGCTCGGGTCCGGGGTGGACCCCGCCGAGCGAGTGGAACCGTCCGTCGAACCGCGCCGCGCGCTCCCCGCTCCACATCAGCCGGATCACGGCGATCGCCTCCTCGAGCGCGTCGACGGCCTCCCCGGGGCTGCGCGCCGGTCCGCCCATCGCCTCGATCGCCTCCCAGAAGGCGCCGGCGCCGAGGCCGAGCTCGACACGGCCGCCCGTGATGAGGTCGAGCGACGCGGCGGACTTCGCCAGCACGGCCGGCTGTCGGAGCGGCAGGTTGGCCACGTCGGGGAACAGGCGGATCCGGCGGGTCTCGACTCCGAGCGCCGACAGCAGCGTCCACGTGTCGAAGAAGCGCCGCTGGTACGGATGGTCCTGGATGCCGAGCAGATCGAGCCCGAGGTCCTCGGCCAGCCGGGCCTGACGAGCGAGCTCGCCGTAGTCCTCGGCGACCGGCGTCAGGAAGTAGCCGAACCTCACCGGGCCAGGTAGCCGCCGTCGACCGGGTAGTAGCTGCCGGTCACGAACGAGGCCGCGTCGCTCGCGAGCCACGCGACCAGCTCCGCGACCTCCTCGGACGTGCCGAGCCGGCCGAGGGCGTGCAGGCCCTCGAGGAACGCGAGCGCCTCGGCGTCCATCGAGGATTCCACGAGCGGGGTTCTGATGAACCCCGGGCCGACAGCGTTCACCCGGATGCCGTCGGCCGCGTGCTCGAGCGCGGCGTTCTTCGTCAGGCCGACGACTCCGTGCTTCGCGCTCACGTACGCGACGGAGTTCGCGAAGCCGACCGCTCCGAGGATCGACGCCATGTTGACGATGGACCCGCCTCCACGTTCGCGCATGGCACGGATCTCCTCGCGGGCGCAGTAGAAGACCCCGTCGAGGTTCACGGACATCACCGTTCGCCACCCGTCCACGGGATAGTCGCCCGTGGCGGAGCTCGCCCCGCCGATGCCGGCATTGTTCACCCCGATGTCGAGGCCGCCGAGCTCGCCGACGGCGGTGGCGACCATGCCCTCGACCGCCGCCGGATCGGTGACGTCGACCGAGAAGGCGAGAGCTTCGCCGCCGTCGGCCGTGATGGCTTTCGCCACGCCCTCGGCCTGCCCCGCGTCGATGTCCGCCACGAGCACCTTCGCGCCCCGCGCCGCCATGAGACCGGCGCAGGCCTCGCCGATGCCAGACCCGGCGCCCGTCACGACGGCGACCTTGCCGGTGAGTTCGACGGCCGCGGTCATCACGCTCTCCTTATCCCCTTCATCGGATGTATCCAACCTACCCGTGCGGCCAAGAACGTGCGGTACGACGCGCGGTGGCCGAATATGGGTAGCCTCGATCTCCCGGCCCCGCCGCCGGACCCGTACGAAGAGAGAAGACCGATGGACCAGATCGACACGCCGACCCCCGTTCGGGAACCGTCCCGACGGCGGCTCGGCCTGGATCGGCTGCGGCTTCGGTTCCGCGACCCGGCGCTCGAGTCGGCGTACCGAGCCGATCGGTTCCGCCACCAACTGGGGAACATCCGCTTCGCCTTCCTGGCCGGGATCGTCCTGTGGATCTCGTGGGGTCTGCTCCTGCGTCCCTACATCCTGGCCCTGTCCGAGCTCAGGCTCGACCGGATCATGCGGTGGGGGGTCTTCATCCCGATGCTGCTCATCGGGCTCGCGCTCACGTTCACCCCCTTCTTCCATCGGATCTGGGAATGGGTCGCGGTCGTGATCGCGACGGCGACGATCGTCGCGTGGGTGTACTACACCTCGAACATCCAGACGCTGCCCGCGGAATACGGGTACGTCGGGATCATCCTGATCACGGCGTTCACCTACACGCTCCTGCGCCTGCGGTTCGTGCTGGTCGTGCTGATCACGCTGATCGGCATCGGCGCGTACTTGCCGTACGCTTTCGTCACCCGGTACGTCGCGCCGGTGAGCGGGGTGCTCGCGGCGCTCTACCTCGTCTCGTTCGGGTTCCTCGGCGGCCTGGCCGCGCATCGCATGGAGCGGTTCACGCGAACGCTGTTCCTGCGTGAGCGTCAGCTCGACCAGGAGCGACTGCGTTCCGACGACCTGCTCCTGAACGTGCTGCCGCAGGTCGTCGTCGACCAGCTCAAGGTGACGTCCGGGAAGCGGATCGCGCAGGCGTTCGAGGAGGTGACGGTGATCTTCGTCGACGCGGCCGGGTCGACCCAACAGGCCGCTCGCTCGTCGCCGGATCAGTTCGCGCATGCCTTGGACGAGCTCTTCAGCCGGTTCGACGAGATCGCCGACCGGCACGGCCTGGAGAAGGTGAAGACGATCGGCGATGCATACATGGCCGTCGCCGGCGCCCCCGTCGCCATGGTCGACCACGCGGGAGCCGCCGTCGCGATGGCCCTGGACGTCGTCCGGGAAGCCGGCGCGGTCCGTTGGCCGTCGGGCGACCGGATCGTCGTTCACGGCGGCGTCGCGACCGGGCCGGCCGTGGCCGGCGTGATCGGGCGTCGGAAGTTCGCCTACGACCTGTGGGGCGACACGGTCAACGTCGCCAGCAGGCTGGAGGAACAGGGAGAGCCGGGCGAGATCCTGGTGTCGGAGGCCACCGCCGCTCGGCTGCAGGGTCGCTACGAGTTCGGGCCCGTCCGCATCTTCGACCTGAAGGGCAAGGGTCGGACACCCGCCCGGGCGCTCCTCGGACGCAGCTCCGACGTCGCGATCGAGGTGCCGTCGACGTGAGGCGGCCCAGCATCGCTCTCGTCGCGGCGACGGTCGCGGCGGGCACGCTCGCGGCGAGCTGCGTCAGCTCCATCTCACCCGGAACCGGAGGTCCGTCGCGCGAGAGGACGATCGTCGTCGGAGTGTCCGGCGCCTTCGCCGAGAACCAGCTCGTCGCGGAGATGTACGCGCAGGTCCTGGAACACGCCCGGTACACGGTGCAGCGGGAGTTCGCCCTGCTCTCTCGCGAGAGCTCCCAGAGTGCGTTGGAGTCCGGCCGGATCGATCTGAAGCCCGAGTACCTCTCGTCGCTGCTCCTGTTCCTCGACCCCAACGCGGAACCGTCCGGCGATCCGGCCGACGTCGCCAGGCAGGTCGGCGAGCGTCTCGGCGCGATCGGCATCACGCTGCTCACGCCATCGCCCGCCGAGGACACGAATCAGTTCGTGGCGAACGCGAAGACGGCGCAGGCGTTCGACCTGACCACGCTGAGCTCGCTCGCCGGCGTCGCCGACCGGCTGACGATCGGGGCACCGCCCGAGTGTCCGCTTCGGCCCTTCTGCCTGCCCGGGCTCCGCGACGTCTACGGCATCGTCTTCGAGGACTACGTGCCGCTGGATGCCGGAGGACCGGAGACCGTGGCCGCGCTCAACTCCGACGAAGTGCAGATCGGATTGATGTTCTCGACGGATCCGCGCATCGAGGCGAACGGGTTCGTCCCGCTCCTCGACGACAAGCATCTCCAGGATGCGGAGAACATCACGCCCGTGATGCGCACCGAGAAGCTGAACGCCGAGGTTCGGCGGGTGCTCGACGAGCTGAGCGCCCGACTCACCAGCGACACGGTGACCGAGCTGGTCGGGAAGGTCGTGATCGACGACCAGGACGTGACCGCCGTCGCGCAGAGGTTCCTCGCCGCGAACGACTTCCTCTGATCGCCTGCGCCGAGGGATCCGTACCCAACCGCCGGGACGTGCGAAGAGGACGAGCACGGCGTATATCAGCAGCCTCCGGTCCGTGCCCTGGCCCGCGTGTGTCGGCCGTTGGGCGGATCGCGGAGCGCTTCCTCCCGCTTCCCCGAGCACGGCGACCAGGATCCGGTGTCAAGCCAGCACACGCGAGAGCCCCGCCCCGACCGGACGCTCGGGGCTACCGCGCCACGCGGTAGCGAAGGTAGACGACCCTCGAGCTGAAAGTGCGAGTCTCGACGAGTTCCAGATCCACCCGGCGCTCGCGCCGGGGAAAGAACGGGATGCCACCGCCAACCAGCACCGGGTAGACCATGGCCTGGTACTCGTCGATCAGATCCAACGCGGCCGCTTCGGCGGCGAGCGTCGCACCGCCGATCGCGATGTCACCCTCCCCCGGCTCGGCTCGCAAGCGCTCGATCTCCTCCGCCAGGCCGCCGGAGGCCAGGCGGGCATTTCCCTGGACCGCCGACAGCGTGGTCGAGAACACCACCTTCGGCAGCGGGTTCCAAAGCGCGGCCCACTCGAGCTCCGAGTGGTCGAGCGATGGATCCTGGTCGGCGGTCTCCCAGTACAGCATCGTCTCGTACAGCCGTCGTCCCATCAGGTGGACGCCGACCTCTCGTATCTCCTCGATCCAGAAGCGAAAGACCTCGTCAGGCATCGTCCAGTCGAAGTCGCCGTCCGGCCCGACGATGTAGCCGTCAAGTGAGGCGCTCATCGAATAGGTCACGCTGCGCATCAGACCTCCTCCTCGGCAACGGTCTCGACAGTACGACCTGCCGAGGGTTCCCAGCAGGAGTCCGTAAGGAGGTCGGCGAGCACCAGCCCTGATGCTCGGTTCCGGGGGGAGGAGTCGAACCTCCATTCCAGGCTCCAAAGGCCCGTGTCTTGCCGTTAGACGACCCCGGATCGTCAGGCCATCGTACGGGGAGGTCCGCTCGTGACGAACGAGCCGTCGATCGCATCCGCGATGCGATCGGCGTGGCC
>DASTBT010000002.1:0-2935 GCA_035711865.1 Actinomycetota bacterium | reverse complement strand
GACCCGCACCGCCGAGCAGAACTGCGAGGCGCCGATCGGGTCGGGAGCGTTCGTCGTCGAGGAGTGGAAGCGGGGCGAGGCCATCACGCTCGTCCGCAACGACGACTACACGTCGTGGCCGGCGAACGCGAAGCACGAGGGCGCCGCCAACGTGGAGCGTGTCGAGTGGCGCTTCGTTCCGGATGCCACGACCCGCACCGCCTCGCTGAAGACGGGCGAGACCGACGTGATCTACGACGTTCCGGCCATCGAGTGGGAATCGGTCGGCGCCGCGGGATATCAGCTGCAGAAGTACGTGACGCCCGGTCGCCCCCAGCAGCTGTCGTTCAACACCGTGCAGGGACCGTTCACCGACGAGCTCGTGCGGAAGGCGTTCGCGTACAGCCTCGACCGGAAGCAGATCGTCGAGACGATCGGTCGCGGCGTGATCCCCTACGAGGGCAACGGCGCCGTGAGCCAGGCCACCCCCGGATACAGCCGGGAGGCGGCGGATGCCTACGACTACGACCCCGATGAGGCGAACCGCCTGCTCGACGAGGCAGGGTGGAGCGAACGCGACGACGACGGCTACCGGACGAAGGGCGGCGAGACGCTCGAGATCGTGATCCCATACGGCGCCGGGTCGATCGTCAACGCCGATGGCGCAGCGATCCTGCAGGGCGTGCAGCAGCAGGCGGGCGAGGTCGGGTTCAAGGTCGAGCTCGTCCCGGTGCCCCGGGCCGCGTCGGTCGCCGGGGCCTACACCAAGCCGGAGGAGCGCGACATCCAGGTCGGCTACTGGACGTCGGTGACGGCCGGCATCCTGTGGATCACCTGGCGCTCGAGCACGCCCGAGTGGCCGAACGGCAGCAACGGCGCGTTCTACAACGACGCCGAGCTCGAACGACTCATCCTCGAGGCCAACTCCGAGGCCGACCGCGATCGGCAGAACGCGCTCTACGGGGAGGCCCAGGAGTACATCGCCGACCGGGCGCTCTCGATCGGGCTGTACGACCGGCTCTCGACGCTCGCGGTCTCGCCGGGACTTCGCGACGTCTGGCAGGAGCACGCACAGGGAGGACCGGTGTTCCATGACGCGTACTTCGTGGAATGAGCAGGTCGAGGTCCCTGCGCCCATCGCGGTGACCCCCGTCCGTCGCCTCCTCGTGGCCCGGCGGCTCGGCGCGAGGCTGGTCTCGGCTGCGATCGTGCTGTTCGGTACGGCGACGCTCACCTTCCTGGCGCAGGCGGCGCTGCCCGGCGACCGCGCAACCGCCATCCTGAACGTGCGCACGGGCCAGACCGAAGCGCGGTCCCCCGAGGAGCTCGCACCCATCATCGCCGAGTACGGGCTCGATCGCCCGGTGCTCGTGCAGTTCTGGGACCATCTTCGCTCGCTCGCAGTCGGCGACCTCGGCTCCTCGTATCAGCAGCACCGTCCGGTCATCGACATCATCGGCGAACAGCTCGGAGCGACGATCGTCCTCGCCGTGACGGCGCTGCTCTTCGCCTGGGTGCTGATGGTCGTCTGGGTCGTGCTCACGGCCGGACGCGGACCCCGGATCGGGGCGGCCGGCTCCCTGCTCGAGGTGTTCACCGCCGGCCTGCCGTCGTACTGGCTCGGCATCATCCTCCTGCTCGTCTTCGCAGCCGGCCTCGGATGGTTCCCGGTGATCGGTGGCTCAGGCCCCGACGGCCTCATCCTGCCGGCGCTCACGCTCGCGATCCCGCTGGCGGGATTCTTGGGCCAGGCCACCCGCGCCGAGTTCGAGCGGTCGCTCGACCAGCCCTTCGTGGTGTCGGCCCGCATGCGGGGTATGGGCGACATGGGGGTTCGGCTACGACACGTGCTGCGGCATGCCGTGCTGCCGGCGATCAGCCTCTCGGGATGGGCGCTCGGTGCCACGCTCTCGGGCGCCGTGGTCGTCGAGGCGGTCTTCACCCGCCCGGGGATCGGGCACATCCTCGTGAACGCCGTCGGCTCTCAGGACCTGCCGATCGTCGTCGGGGTGGTCGTGCTCATCGCGGTGTTCTACGTGCTCGCGAACCTGCTCGTCGACATCGCCTACGCGCTCGTCGACCCGCGGCTGCGGAGGAGCGCATGACCGCCATCACCGCGTCATCGGCACGCGCGGGTTCGCGGTCGGCGCTCGCGCGGGTGCCGTGGGGTCTGCTCGCGGCGATCGCGGTGCTCGGCTTCTTCGCCGCGGCCGCGGTCGCCCCGCACCTGCTCGCCACCCATTCGCCGGTCGCGCTCGACTACCCGGCGGCGCTCCAGTCGCCATCGGCGACGCACTGGTTCGGCACCGACGAGTCGGGGCGCGACCTCTACAGCCGCGTCGTGTTCGGCACTCGCGAATCGCTCACGATCGGACTCGGGGCCGCGGTCGTCAGCCTCACGCTCGCCCTCGTGCTCGGGGCGCTCGCCGCCCTCGGTGGTCGGATCGTCTCGGCGGCGGTCGGACGGGTCATCGAGGTGCTGTTCGCCTTCCCCACCCTGCTGCTCGCTCTCCTGCTCATCGCCGTGGCCGGCCCCTCCGCGACGACGGCGATCTTCGCCGTCGGCCTCGGCACGGCGCCCGGATACGCCCGGATGATCCGCGGTCAGCTGCTGCAGGCGAAGGGCTCGGGATATGTCGAAGCCGCGGTCGCCCTCGGGCATTCGCGTGCACGGATCATCCGTCGCCAGGTGCTCCCGAACGGGCTGCGACCGCTCGTCGCCATCTTCGCGCTCTCGGTGGGCCAGTCGATCGTGTGGGCGTCGGGCCTGTCGTTCATCGGGCTCGGCGTCGCCCCGCCCTCGCCCGAGTGGGGTGCGCTGCTCGATGCGGGCCGCGCATACATCACCCAGGCTGGTTGGCTCACCGTCATCCCGGGCCTCGTCATCGTGGTGCTCGCACTCGCGACCACCACCCTCGGAACGCACGCCCAGCGTGCGCTGGAGAAGGGGGAACGC
>DASTBT010000001.1:0-32343 GCA_035711865.1 Actinomycetota bacterium | reverse complement strand
CGAGATCTCCGCCCAGGAGCGTCGCGACATCGAGGCCGACCTCGACGACCTCGCCGCGATGCGCACGGTCTTCCTGCCGCAGGGTGTCAAGGGCGTCGTGATCGCCTGCCAGGACTGCGGGGCCAACCACTTCTTCGAGTGGGAGCTGCTGCACGACAACCTCGAGCAGATGCTCACGAGCGGCGAGCCGCGACCGCACGAGCCGGCGTTCGATCTCGCCGAGGACGAATACATCCAGTGGGACTACGGCAAGGGGTACATCGACGCCCTCGCCGACACCGGGCTCGAGCCCGAGCGGCGCATCGAGATCACGCGTTGTCCCTGGTGCCGCACGCCGTTCGACGACGGATTCGCGTTCTGCCCGTCGTGCGGGCGCACGTTGGCCACGATCCGTCTCTATCGCGAGCTGCTCGACCGCGGCTTCGAGGAGCGCGACGTGCGCGCGCTGCTGGTCCGCGCCGGCTACGAGCCCTTCTGAGCCGCGGACCTGCTGCCCCTCACCGGCTCGAGCACGCAGTCCTCGGGGGGCACGTCGGGGCGCAGGCCGCGGAACGACGGCGCGCGCATCTTCTTCGTGCTCTTGGTCATCTCGAGGAACCGCACCTCGCACACGAGCTCGGGCTCCACGAACGTCGCGTCCTTGACGGCTGCGAGCTTCGGGTCGTCGATCGGCGGGTCTGACCGCACGAGCGGCTCGAGCTTCGCCATGAGGTCGGCGAGCATGCGGTCGGTGAACCCCGAGCCGACCTGGCCAACCCACCGCAGCTCCCCGTCGACGATGGCGCCCACCAGGAGCGCCCCGAACGACCCTGCGCGTCCCCCCTTGCCGGCGGTCCAGCCCAGGATCACGCACGACTGGGTGTTCATCAGCTTGATCTTCCGCCAGTCGGGACCGCGCCGGCCGGGCAGGTAGGTGGAGCCCAGCCGCTTCGCCATCACCCCCTCGAGGCCGAGCGAGCGGGCCTGCTCGGCGAGCGCCTTCCCGTCGCCGGCGACGTGCGCGGTGACCTGCAGGCGATGGTCCTGCTCGGCGATCAGCTCGAGCAGCTCCCGGCGCTGTTCCAGCGGCAGCCCGGTCGTGTCGCGCCCGTCGAGCCACAACAGGTCGAAGACGACCAGCGAGACCGGGGTGGTCTTCGATGCGCGTTCGATCGCGCGTTGGCCCGAGAGGTTCATGCGCTGCTGCAGCACCTCGAACGACGGCCGCCCACCGTCGTCGAACGCGACGATCTCGCCGTCGATCACGGCGTTCACCTGGTCGATCAGCTCGTGCACCATGCGGATCTCGGGGTACTGCGCGGTCGCGTCGCGACCCGTGCGCGTGCGCAGCACGGACTCGCCGGTCGAGAGCTCGGCCAGGCATCTGATGCCGTCGAGCTTCGGCTCGAACCACCAACCGTCGTCGTCGAACGGCTCCCATCCACCCTCGGCCAGCATCGGTTCGAAGCGCGGCGGCTGGGCGATCAGCGGCGCCGTCTGCGCGCTCGCGAGGAACGCGAGCCAGTCGGTCCTCGTCTTCACGAAGTGGAACTCGAGGCCCGGATACCGGCGGCCGTGCAGCACGAACGAGACCTTCGTGTCGGTCCACTCGACCGGCTCGAACCAGCCGTCGTCGAAGATCCGGACCTCCCCGGCACCGTAGTGACCTTCGGGGATCGTGCCCTCGAACTTGCCGTACTCCAGCGGATGCACCTCGGTCTGCACCGCGAGGCGCTTGTCGGTCTTGGCGGTCGGAAGCCCCTTCGGCACCGCCCACGAGGGCAGGCCGCCGTCGCGCTCCAGCCGCACGTCGTAGTGCAGGCGGGTCGCGCGGTGCTTGTGGATCACGAACGAGTTGCCGGTCGGTGTGGCCTCACCGGGGGCGGGCTCGGTCGTGCCCTCGGGCCCGAAGTCGCGGCGGCGCACGTATTCGAAGAGCGCCGGGTCCTTCGAGGCGGAGGCGATCTCGTCCGAGGTTCGGCCGGCCGTGGTCGTGGCAGCCGTTCGGGGAAGCGGGGCGTCGACGTCGGGACCCCCGCCGTCGCCGGCCGACGGGTCGACGCCGACCGCCTCGAGCGCCGTCGTCAGGTCCACCGCCTCCGTGCGGACGCCCTCGAACAGGTCGCCGACGCGTTCGAACCGCTCCCACACGTTGTCGATGCGGAAGTCCGTCGGCTCGAATCCGCCCTCGAACACCTCGTCCCAGGTGAGCGGCGTGGACACCGGGGCGCGCGGCTCGGGTCTGAGCGAATACGCGGCCGAGATGTTCGCCCCCGAGCGGTTCATGTTGTGGTCGATGAAGATCTTCCCGGTGCGATCGGCGATCTTCCACGCCATCGTCACCCGGTCGGGGTCGGCGTCCCTGATCAGCCTGCCCGCGGCGCCGACGAACGCCCGCACGGTGTCGTAGGTGTACGTGCCTCGCGTCACCGGCACGTAGATCTGCAGGCCGGTCGCTCCGCTGGTCTTGGGGAACGCCGAGATGCCCAGCTGGTCGAGCAGCACCTTGATGTGGCGGGCCACGACGAGCACGTCTTCGTAGGTGTACGGCTCGAACGGGTCGAGGTCGAAGAACAGGTAGTCGGGGCGCGCGACGTCGGCGCATCGCGAGTGCAGCGGATGGAACTCGATGCATCCCAGGTTCGCGATGTAAAGGAGCCCGGCGGCATCGGCGATCGTGAGGTAGTCGATCTCCCCGGTCTTCGCGTCCTCGCTCTGCACGACGCAGCGCCCGAGCCAGTCGGGGGTGTGCGAGGGAGCGGACTTCTCGTAGAAGAACGGCCCGTCGATGCCGTCGGGCATGCGCTTCATCGTGAGCGGACGCTCGGCGAGGTGCGGCACGATCAGCGACGCGACGTTGAGGTAGTACGCGACGAGGTCGCCCTTCGTGTAGCCCTCTTCGGGCCAGAAGATCTTCGTCAGGTTCGACAAGCGCAGCTCGCGGCCGTCGATCTCGGCCCACCAGGCGTCGCCGTCGCGGGTCGCGTCGAGCGTGGCCGGCATCTCGACCGTGAAGGCCTGCTTCGACGTGCGGGTGCGCTTCCTCTTCGCCATCGCGCAACGATGCTAGCGGCGACGATGGCGCCGGGGCCTCACGACGTGGTAGGAACCACCCTCGGATCAAGCTCAGGCCGAGCGGGATCGGGGGAACGATGGAACGGCTGAAGCGAAACCCGGCGGGCTGGGGACTGATGCTCGGCGGCGCGATCGTCGCGGTGTCCACGTTGTTCACGTGGCTCGTCGTCGAAGGAGAGGGAGCGGAGTCGCGCGTCCGCGCGATCGAGGCCGTCACGGGGCAGACGATCCTGTTCCTCGGCGTGCTGGCCCTGGTGCTCGGGGTGCTCGTCACCCTCTCGCTCGGCAGGGGGAAGTACGTCTGGGCGACCCTCGGCGTGCTCGTGTCTGCGGTCGTGGTCGCCGCGGCGATCTGGGGCATCGTCGACGCCGACGGCCTGGCCGCCCGGTTCGCCGACGCCGAAGCGTTCTCCACGATGGTCACGTTCACGCCCGACTCGTCGCGAGGCGACGTCGTGAGCGAGGCGTTCGACCGGGGCGCCCTGTCGGCACGAGCGGCGATCGGGCTGTTCATCGGGCTCGCCGGCGGCGTGCTGGCGCTGCTCGGAGCGCTCTTCTCGTACCGGTTCACGCCGCCGGTGGCGGACTGACGCACACGACGGCCAGGCGACGGAGGGATGCTGCAGATGGACGACTGGCTCACGAAGGCCGCGACCACGCTCGGCGTGGACGCGATCGACGATGCCGCACAGGAGCGTCTGCTCGAGGCCGCCCGCGACGTGGCGCACGGGGTGGAACGCAAGCTCACGCCGCTCGCGACGTACCTGCTGGGGGTCGCCGTGGAGCGTCGGGTCGGGGCCGGCGAGGACCGCGAGAGCGCGTTCTCGGCGGCGGTGGCCGATCTCGAGCGCGCGATCGACGCCGACCACGACGTGTAGCCGCGGACCGCGTCGGCCTCAGCCGATAGACTGACGTTTCCGCCTGCCGCGCTGCGGGAACGCCGAGCCTTGGAGGGATTTCCCATGCCGAGAGCCATGTGGAAAGGGGCCATCTCGTTCGGCCTCGTGACGATCCCGGTGGCCGTCTACCCGGCGACCGAGGAGAAGACGCTGCGCTTCAACCAGCTCCACGACGACGACATGGGGCGCATCCGGTACAAGCGCGTGTGCGAGAAGGACGGCGAGATCGTCGACTACGAGCACATCGTCAAGGGCTACGAGTACGAGAAGGACCGCTACGTCGTGCTCACCGACGACGACTTCGACGCCGTGCCGGTCGAGTCGAGCCGGGCGATCGACATCCAGCAGTTCGTCGACCTCGACGAGATCGACCCGATGATGTTCAAGAAGTCCTACTATCTCGCCCCCGACGAGACGGGGGCCAAGGCCTACTCGCTGCTGCGTGAGGCCATGAGCCAGGACAACAAGGTCGGTATCGCCAAGGTGAGCTTCCGCGACAAGGAGCATCTGGCGGCCCTGCGGTTCTCCGGCGACGCGTTCGTGCTCGAGACGATGTACTGGCCCGACGAGATCCGCGAGGTCGATCTCGGCGACGTCGACCTCAGCACGAAGGTGCGAGGCCAAGAGGTCGAGATGGCCCGACAGCTCATCGAGAACCTCACCGCCGAGTGGAACCCCGACGAGTTCACCGACGAGTACCGCGAGGCGCTTCTGAAGATCGTCGAGGCGAAGATCAACGGTGAGGAGATCGAGGTCGTCGAGGCCGAGCCCACGGCGAAGGTCGTCGATCTGATGGAGGCCCTGAAGGCGAGCGTCGCCGCCGCGAAGGGTCAGTCCGACGACGAGCCCGCTGCGAAGCCGGCCACGAAGAAGTCCTCGGCCAAGAAGAGCTCCGCCAAGAAGTCATCGGCCAGGAAGAGCTCGGCCAAGAAGGCGACCGCCAAGAAGGCCCCGGCGCGGAAGAAGGCCGTCGGCGAGTGACGTTCTCCGAGCCGTACCGGGCTCGCTCGGCGCAGCGCGGAGACCTCGACGCCTTGGTCGAGCTGTTCCAGGCACGTGATCTCGCCGACGTCGGATTCGTCGACCAGGCTCGCGACCGCGATCCTCGAGGACTGGGCGAGCCCGATCCTCGATCTCGAGCGCGATTCGCTGGTCGCTGAGACGCCCGACGGGTCGCTCGCCGCCTGCGGCATCGTGCTGGCGTTCGATCCCACGGTGCAGGTCGTCGCCGTGGGCAGGGTCCTCCGGCCCACGTCGCCCGCGGGTTGGCTCCGCGATCCTCGCCGAACAGGAACGGCGGGCCGTCGACCGGCTGGAAGCAGGCATCAGCTCACCGTTCCGCACGAGCATCCCGTCGACGGACGAGCCGGCCAGCGGGCTCCTCACAGCGTGCGGCTACCGACACGTCCGGTCCTCGTGGCTGATGCAGCGCTCGTTGCCGGCCGACGATCTGGACCGGCGCGATCCCGAGGGCATCCACTTCCGCTCGGGGACGACCGCGGATGAGCCGCTCGTCCACTCCGTGCTCGGGGGGCCTTCCGGCAGCACGTCGGGTACGAGCGGGTCTCGTTCGGCGACCGGCGGCGAGGGATGCACGGAGCCCCCGGCCACGATCCCGCGCTCTCCGTTCTCGCGTTCGTGGACCGAGAGCTCGCCGGCGTGTCCGTCAACTTCACCGCCGACGACGACGCCTGTTGGGTGGGGACCTCGGGGTCCTTCCCGGGTTCCGCCGACGGGGTATCGCCGCAGCGCTGCTCGATCGGTCGTTCGCCGCGCTGACGGCGAGCGGCCACCACGAGGTGCGTCTCGGGGTCGACACCGAGAACGAGAGCGGGGCCACGCACATCTACGAGGCGGCCGGCATGCAGGTGCGCCGCACGTTCGATACGTACGAGAAGGGCCTCCCAGGCGCGTAAGCTGATGCCCCGAACCGGGGAACCTTGCATCGGAGGAGCCTGCCCTGAAGCTCGTGACCGCCATCGTGAAGCCGCATCGTGTCGACGAGGTCAAAGAGGCCCTGCGCGATCTCGGCGTGAACGGCTTGACCACGACCGACGTCGAGGGGTTCGGCCGTCAACGCGGGCACACCGAGGTGTATCGAGGCGCCGAGTACCAGGTCGACTTCGTGCCCAAGGTCAAGCTCGAGGTGCTGGTCCCCGACGACGAGGCTCAGGGTGTGGTCGACGCGATCGTCAAGGCTGCCCGTACGGGGAAGATCGGCGACGGCAAGCTCTGGGTCACCGAGGCCGAGCAGGTGATCCGCATCCGCACCGGCGAGATGGGGCCCGACGCGGTCTGATCGCGTTCCCATGACGGAAGCCGCGTCGGTCGCCGATCACGTCGCGACGCTGCGTGAGGAGCTCGATGCTCTCGATCGCGCCTACTCGTCGGGACACCACGGTCTGTGGTCCGCGGCGCGCCGTGCGGAGATGCTCGACACCGCTCTGATCTCGATGTCCGAGGCGATCGAGCCTCCCCCCGGTGTCGGCTTGGCCGCACTCGGGGGCTATGGCCGCCGTCAGCAGCTGCCGCTGTCCGACGTCGACCTGCTGGTGGTGCACGACGGTTCGCGGCCGGACGAGGTCGCCGACATCATCGAGCGGCTGCTGTACCCGCTGTGGGACGCCGGGTTCGAGGTCGGACACGCGATGCGCACGCCTGCTGAGTGCGAGCTGATCGCTCATGAGCGCCTGGACGCCCTCACGTCGATGCTCGACCTGCGCCGGCTCGCCGGCGACGGCGAGCTCGTGAGGACCGCCGCCGATCGGGTGTTGGGCGTCGCCACCGCGGATGTCCGCGGCTTCGCGCGAGCGCTGCGGGAGGACGCCGAGACTCGTGGGGAGCGGTACGGCGTGTCGGCGTACCTGCTCGAGCCGGATCTGAAGAGCGGCGCCGGCGCGCTTCGCGATGTGCACGCGGTGCGCTGGATGACGGCCGCCGCGGGTCCGGCGGTGGTTCGCACGGCTGAGCGTGAAGCGCTCGACGCCGCCGAGGAGTTCTTCACGCGCGTGCGCAGCGCCCTCCAGCTCGAAACGAGGAGAAGGACCGACCGGCTGCCGCTCGAGCTGCAACCTGCGATCGCGCGCGCGATGGGCTTCATCGACGAACCCGGGCTGATCGCCGAAGACGGCTTGATGCGTGCGATGTTCGAGCACGCGCGGTCGACCCAGTGGATCGCCCAGAACGTGTTGGCACGGGCCGAGGCCGGGGTCTCGATGCCGACCGATCCCCCGGTGCCGTTCCGGGACATCGACGAGGCGCTCGAGACACTGGCGGCGGCGTCCGAGGCGGGCATGCGGCCCGAGGCTCAGACGCTGGACTCGATCGAGGCGACGCCCGTGCCCGAGCCGATCGAGTGGACGGCGGGGACCCTCCAGTCGTTCATGCGCATGCTGCGGGCGGGAGAGGCGGGCGTTCATGCACTCGACGCGATGGATCGGCTCGGACTGCTCGTGCGGCTCCTGCCCGCCTGGGGCGCCGTCAGATGCCGTCCGCAACGCGATCCGTACCACCGCTTCACCGTCGACACGCATCTCACGATGGCGCTCGCCGAGATGAGCCATCTGATCCGAGGCGACCGCTCCGACGACGACCTGGTGGCCGGGGCGGTCGAACGAGTCACGGACCGCGACGGGCTGCTGTTGGGGGCGCTCCTGCATGACATCGGCAAGATCGGCGAAGGCGGCCACGTGCCGATCGGTGCGCAGGTCGCCGACCGGACGCTCGCGCACATGGGGGTCACGGGCTCGTCGCGCGACCTAGCCTCGTTCATGGTGGCGGAGCACCTCCTGCTGCCCGACACGGCGACGCGTCGCGATCTGACCGACGAGAACCTGATCCTCGACGTGGCCGCGCGCATCGGCTCGCCCGAACGGCTCGCCGCCCTCACGGTGCTGGCGCGCGCCGACGCCATCGCCACCGGCCCGTCCGCCTGGACGGCATGGCGACGGACCCTGCTCGCCGAGCTCGTCGGCCGTGTGCAGCGCGTGTACGACCGGGGAGACATGGGAGAGGAGCTCGCGCATCAGCTCACGACGCGGATCGAGGCGGTGCGGGCGGCCCTCGCGCGTGAGCCAGACGATGCCGTTGAGCGCTTCGTGCTCCGCATGCCCCGTGGATACTTCCTGTCGACGGAGCCCGATCGCATCGCCCGGCACCACCCGGTGATCGCGCCCGAGGTCGGCTCGGCCGAGGTGCGAACCGCCGCGAGTCCCGGTGAGCGTGAAGGCACCTACGAGCTGCTCGTCGTGGCAGCCGACCGCCCGGGGTTGCTCTCCTCGATCGCCGGGGCCGTCGCGGTGACCGGCTTGTCGATCCTCACGGCGCAGGCGTTCACGACGGACGACGGTGTCGCGGTCGATGTCTTCGAGGTCGAGGGCGTCTTCGAGCGTGAGGTCGGCGAGGAGCGTTGGCGAGAGCTGCGTGGCGTGCTTCGGAAGGAGATCGAGGGCAGGCTCTCCCTGGCGCATCGAGTCGCCGAGAAGCGGGCGCAGTACCCGGCGCCGCGGTCGAGCGCGCCGGTCACCGTCGGCGTCGACAACGACGATTCCGACTACGCGACCGTGATCGAGGTGGGGGCTGCCGACCGCATCGGCCTGCTGTTCGACATCGCGAGCGTGCTCGCCGAGCTCATGCTCGACGTGCAGCTCGCCAAGGTGGCGACGTACGCCGATCGCGTGATCGACGTCTTCTACGTTCGGGACGCGCTCGGTCGCAAGGTCACCGATCCCGACCAGGTCGCGGAGATCGAGGCGGCGATCCGCGCTCGACTCGACGAGCCCGACCGGCACTGACGCGTTTGGGCGTCGACCAACGCTCCCAGTCGCCTCGCCATCTTCGGGGCCGAACGCGTCGTCCTCGTCTTCGAAGTGTCTTCGGCCCCGCCCAGCTGCGGAGCCGCTGGGCGTAGTCGTGGTGACCGGGGAGTAACGCCTGAAGCGTTCCGCGAACGCGATCGTCCTTCGCGCTTCTACCTCATCGGACCTACCATCGTCCGATGGCGAGCGCCCCCCTCCGACGATGGTGGGATCACCTCCTGGCCCTCGGCGCCTATGCGGGCGAGACCGACATCCAGCGCGGGAAGAGGCGAATCGTCGTCGGCTACTTCGTCTTCGGTGCGCTCGTCCGCCTGCCCATCGCGCTGTCGGAGTTCGCCGATGGGCTGCCGGGGATCGGCGTCATCGACCTCACGGCCGCGCTCGCGAGCGTCCTCCTGTTGGGCATGCTCGCCCTGAAGCCGCATCGGTTCGTCGCGATCGTCGACGTCGCGTTGTTCCTGATCCTCGTAGAGGTCCTGGCACAGACGATCGTCCTCGGCGGGTTGGTGCCGTCCGAACTCGTCATCCTGTTCGGCTTCTTGACCGTCATCGGCGCGCTGATCGTGCTCCCGATGAGGGCTGCCTTGCTGTGGTTTGTGGCCTACCTGGCCACGCTCGTGCTGGCCGTGGTGCTGCCCGAGCGGATCGAGCCGATCCACGTGGGCGACGCATCGCCCGCCAGCATCGCGTTCACGATCGTCGGGGTCCTCTGCTTCGTTTTCCCCTCGATGGCCTACTTCGTGCGCCAACGTGACCGGTTCCAGCAGCGATCCGACGATCTCTTGCTCGCCATCTTGCCGGACGAGATCGCCGAGAGGCTGAAGTCGGACAGGACGATGATCGCCGACGATCACGAGTCGGCCTCGGTCCTGTTCGCCGACGTGGTCGGCTTCACGCCGATGTCGGCCGCGATGTCCCCACCCGAGCTCGTGTCGTTGCTGAACACCGTGTTCACCACGTTCGACCGGTTCGTGGAGGAGCTGGGTCTGGAGAAGATCAAGACGGTCGGGGACGCCTACATGGTCGCCTCCGGCGTGCCGCACGGACGACCCGATCACGCGCACGCCATCGCCGAGCTGGCCCTTCGGATGCGGGACCACACCGAGCACCATCGGTTCGACGGCCATCGGATCCGCCTTCGGATCGGGATCAACTCTGGCCCGGTCGTCGCCGGGGTCGTCGGTACCCACAAGTTTGCGTACGACCTCTGGGGCGACGTCGTGAACACGGCGAGCCGGATGGAGTCCGAGGGGGTCCCGGGGCTGATCCAGCTGGCCCCGGCGACCTACGGGCTGATATGCGACGGGTTCGTCTGTGAGCCGCGCGGCGTCGTTTCGGTGAAGGGCAAGGGAGACATGCACACGTACATCCTCGTGTCGAGGAGATGAGCTGCGGGTTCGCGTGCTACGCCCTGCGCTCCAACATGTCTTCGAGTCGCTTCGCCATCTTCGGGCCGAACGCGTCGTCCTCGTGCTTGAAGTAGCAGAAGATGTCGGCACCCGACCCGAGGGCGGGGCGGATCCGTCCGGCCCACGCCTCGAGCTCGTCGTCGCCGTACTCGGTCTTGCGCAGCCGGAGGTAGCCCACCGGCTCCCACGAGAGCTCCTCGGGCTTCGGGTCGCGTTCGTCGGTCTCGGCGACGCACCACGCGATGCCCTGGTCGCGCAGCAGGTCCTTCGCGTCGTTCCACGACGGATGGCGGAACTCCATCGCGAAGGCCGGGGGTCCGGGCTGCAGGTACCCGACGAACCGTTCGATCAGCTCCCGGTCGTAGTGCAGCGACGGAGGGCACTGGAACAACACGCAGCCGAGACGGTCGCCGAGCACCTTCGCCCGGTCGAGGAAGTCCCGCACGTCTTCATCGGTGTCTCGAAGCCGCTTGAAGTGGGTGATCCGCTGGTTCGCCTTCAGCGTGAACACGAACCCGTCGGCCGCCTGCTCGCGCCACGCGGTCAGCGACTTCTCGGTCGGGAAGCGGCGGAACGTGTAGTTGATCTCGACCGAGCTCAGCTGCGTCGAGTAGTAGTGGAGCATCTCGCGGGTCTTCAGTCCTTCGGGGTAGAAGACGCCGTGTTTCCAGCCGTCGAACGAGAACCCGCTCGTGCCGAGGTGTAGCGTGCCCTTCGTCGCCATGCCATGCATGATGGCATGCATGCCGATCACCGAGGAGCGGTTCACGATCGACGTGCACGGCGCCGCCGCCGTGAGCGCGGCCTTCACCCCGGCCGAGGGGGCGTTCGCCTCGCTCGCGCTCTTCCACGGCGCCGGGGCGGGCATGGACCACCCGTTCATGTCGGGGTTCGCCGAGGCGATCGCCGCCGAGGGCGTGGCGTCGCTCCGCTGCAACTTCCCGTACATGGAGGCGGGTAAGCGTTCACCCGATCGGCAGCCGGTCGCCGTTGCGACGGTCAGGGCCGCGTTCGAGGCGGCGTCGGAGCGCACGGGTGACGGTGAGCCGGTCTGGGTCGGAGGGAAGTCGTTCGGCGGACGCATGTCGAGCGTGGCGGTCGCCGAGGGACTGGCCGCGGCCGGGATCGTCTTCCTCGGATACCCGTTCCACCCGCCCGGCAAGCCCGATCGCGTGCGCGACGAGTACCTCTACGGCATCGATCGACCGATGCTGTTCCTGCAGGGCACGAAGGATCCCTTCGGAACCCCCGCCGTCCGCGATGCCGTGATCGCGAAGCTCAGGGGGGCCTCCCTCCACTTGGTCGAGGGGGGCGGGCACTCGCTCGAACGTTCCCGCAAGGACGATCCCCGCGACGTCGCGGCATCGTTCGCCCCGCTCGTCGCGGCGTTCATGCGTGGGGAGCGCTGATGCCGCGGAAGAACCGGCGGAACCCGGAGTTCTTGCGAGCTCCACCGCCGGTGGACGCCGCCCGGACGACGCCCGATGCCCCGACATGGGCCCAGGCGCCCGGGTTCGAGGTCCGCGCGGTGGGGGGACAGAAGCCGTACCGGTGCCCCGGCTGCGATCACGAAGTGCGAGCCGGCGTCGCTCATCTGGTGGTCGTGCCGGTGGGCGACGCGGATGCGAGGCGGCACTGGCACACCGACTGCTGGCGCCGCGAGCTCCGCCGGCTCGGTCTGTATCGAGCGCCGCAACCCGAGTTGTAGTCGGCGTCGAGGGCTAGGATGCGCCCGGTGGCGGGTGACGGTATGACCGACGAGGTTCGTGCGCGCATGTGGCGGTCGGGCGGGCGGCACTACGCCAGGGTGCTCGGCGTGTCCGCCTTCATCGAGGTGACCGGCATCAGCGAGCAGCAGTGCCTCGACGAGTTGCGCACTGCCACGGGCGATGACGTGCACCTCGTCGTGGAGGTCGTGCCCGACGTGGTCGGCGTCGCTGAGGCCGCCGAGATCATGGAGTGGGACAAGCGGCGGGTGATCACCTACATCGATCGGGGATCGTTCCCCGAGCCGATCACGGCCCTGGCCTCGGGTCGCATCTGGCTTCGTGAGGACGTTCAGGCCTACGCCGAGGAATGGAGGGCTCGCCGCGCCGCGAAGTCGGGCCCGACCGACGGTGCCTCGATGTGAGCGACCGCCGCCTGTATCTGATCCGCCACGCGCGTCCCGACTACACCTCGACCGACCACACCGAGACGCCGCGAGGCCGTCAGTACGACCCGCCGCTGGGCGACGTGGGGATCGAACAGGCGGAGCGTCTCGCGGACCGGCTGCAGCTGCTGCCAACGCCGGCGGCGATCTATTCGTCGACCCTGGCCCGCGCGCGACAGACCGCGCTCGTGTACGCCGAACGCATCGGCATGTCGGTGATCGAGCGCGACGATCTGTGCGAGTGGTTCGGCGGCGACTGGGAGGCGAAGGACTTCGAGCAGATCTTCCAGGATCATCCCGAGGCGATCGACCTGTTCCGCAACCAGAACCCCGCCTGGCACCTTGCGCCGAACAGCGAACGATCCCACGACCTCCAGCGCCGGTCCGTCGACGCGGTGGAGTCGATCATCGCGGCTCACCCGGTCGGCGACGTCATGGTCGTGGCCCACGGCGGAGTGATCAACGCCTACTTCAGCCACATCCTCGGGATCGGTGGCCAGGACATGTTCTTCCTGCCCGAGAACACGTCGCTCAACACGGTGGTGATCCGGGGCGACGAGCGCCTCGCGTGGTTCCTGTCCGACGCGTCGCACCTCACCGACCCGGGGTGGTTCCTGCTGCGCGACTGGGAGCGCGACCTGGCCCAGGGCCGGTGACCGCACGGCCTATACTCGCCCGAGCCGACCCCGGAACGAGGAGGCCCCAGTGACCGTGCCGTTCCTGTCCACCGAGTGGGCCGACGCCGTGAAAGCTCAGCTGAATGCGAACGAGGAGTTCCGCGCCGCAGCGTCGGGCCAGAGCGCGACGATCCAGCAGATCATCACCTCGGGGGGCGACGAAACCCATTACTGGATCGAGATCGGCGACGGCACGATCGACATGGGGGTAGGCGATGCCGATGAGCCCGACGCGACGATCACCCAGAGCTACGAGACCGCGGTGAAGCTGGCGACGAGCGAGCTCTCGGTCGTGACGGCGTTCATGACCGGGAAGGTCAAGGTCGCGGGGAACATGGGGATGCTGATGGGGCTGCAAGGAGCGTTGTCGCAACTCCCGGCCGCGATGCAGGCGGTCGACACCGATTACTGACGACTGGCCACCGCGCCATCCCGCTTCCCCTTCGACTGCGTAAGTCTCCAAGGGTCGGTCGTTTGACGGTCCCGGTGCACGTAGGGACAATCCCTCGCGGGCCGCCCGAGCGGCCCGGGGATCCGAACACGAGAACGGGAGGGGAAGCATGCCGAAGTGGCTCCGCATGTTCGCCTTGCCGCTCGTCGTGCTCTCGCTCGTGGCCGCGGCCTGCGGCAGCGACGACGGCGGCGGCGATGGGGGCGGCGATGCGACGGCAACCGATGGAGGCGATACCGCCGAGTGCAATGGCGATATCACCGTGGGCATGGCGCTCGACGTCGGTGGCCTGGGCGACAAGTCGTTCAACGACGCCGCGAACGCCGGTCTCCAGCAGGCGATCGACGACGGGCTCGTCTGCGAAGAGAACACGAACTTCATCGAGGCCGACAACACCGGATCGAACCGTGACGAGAACGTGCAGGCGCTGGCCGACGAGGGGTACAACCTCGTCGTGGGCGTCGGGTTCGCGTTCTCCGAAGGCATCGCCGGCATCGCGGCCGATTACCCGGACCAGAACTTCGCGATCGTCGACGGGTTCGCCAACGCGGTCGACGAGACCCTCACGAACGTCGCGGACCTGACGTTCAAGGAGCACGAAGGGTCGTTCCTCGTGGGCGTCGCAGCCGCCGAGACCTGTCAGTGCGACACGATCGGCTTCCTCGGCGGACAGACCGGGCCGTTGATCGAGAAGTTCGAGGCCGGGTACACCGCCGGCGCGAAGGCCGTGAACCCCGACATCGAGGTGCTTGTGCAGTACATCGGCGACGACACGACGGCGTTCGTGAACGACGTCAAGGGTGAGGCGCTGTCGACCAGGATGTACGACGACGGTGCGGAGATCGTCTACCACGCCGCCGGCCTGTCGGGGGCGGGGCTGTTCCGGGCCGCGGTCGAGGCCGACAAGCTCGCGATCGGCGTCGACTCCGATCAATACCTCACGGCGGCTCCCGAGGAGCAGCCACTGATCCTCACGTCGATGCTCAAGCGCGTCGACACCGCGGTGTACAACGCGATCGCGCAGACCGGTGAGGGCGAGTTCGTCACCGGTTTCCAGGTCTTCGGCCTGGCCGACGAGGGCGTCGGCTACTCGAAGTCGAACACCGAGGCGCTCACGCCCGAGGTGATCGAGGTCGTCGACGGGTACGCGGACCAGATCGTGTCCGGTGACATCGTGGTCCCGGAGACGCCGGAGGAAGCGTAAGCTCCCTGGCGTGTCGACCACGATGAGGGAGCACGACGAGGCGGGGCGCTCAGGCGCCCCGCCTCTCGTCGTTCTCGAACGCATCACGAAGAAGTTCCCGGGCGTCGTGGCCAACGACGACGTCAGCATCGATCTGCGGCCGGGCGAGGTGCACGCGCTGGTCGGCGAGAACGGCGCGGGCAAGTCGACGCTGATGCGGGTGCTCTACGGCATGTACCCGGCCGACTCGGGCCGCATCGTGATCGGGGGGGAGGAGCGCAAGATCGCGTCGCCTCGCGACGCGATCGCCAACGGCATCGGCATGGTCCACCAGCACTTCGTGCTGGTGGACACGTTCACCGTGACCGAGAACATCATCCTCGGCGAAGAGGGCGGGCCGGTGCTGCACACCGAGGGCGCCGAGCAGCAGGTGACGATCCTCGCCGACTCCTACGGCTTCGACATCGACCCATCCGCTGTCGTCGAGGATCTCTCGGTGGGGGAGGAGCAGCGGGTCGAGATCCTGAAGGCGCTGTACCGGGGCGTCGACATCCTGATCCTCGACGAGCCCACGGCGGTGCTCACGCCGGCCGAGACGCAGGAGCTGTTCGCCAACCTGCGTCAGCTTCGGCAGGACGGCAAGTCCATCGTGTTCATCAGCCACAAGCTCGACGAGGTCCTGCAGATCGCCGACCGCATCACGGTACTGCGGCGTGGCGTCGTCGTCGGTGAGACCACGCCCGCCGAGACCGACAAGTCCAAGCTCGCCGAGATGATGGTCGGCCGCCCCGTGCTGTTCCGGCTCGAGAAGCCGACCGTCGAGATCGGGGATCCCGTGCTCCGGCTCGACGACCTGCGAGGCGGGCGCCTGGCCGGGTTGACGCTCGAGGTGCGAGCGGGCGAGATCGTGGGCGTGGCCGGCGTCGAGGGCAACGGCCAACGCGAGCTGGCCGACGCGATCATGGGCCTGTGCCCGCTCGAGGACGGGTCGATCTCGCTCGACGGTCGCGACCTGCGAGGGTTGACGACCGAGGAGATCCGCAACGCCGGTGTGGCGTTCGTTCCTGAGGATCGCCACGAGCAGGGGCTCGTGCTCGATATGGCCCTGTGGGAGAACGTCGTGCTCGGACGCCACGACGATGCGGAGTTCAGCGGCGCCGGTGGGGTGCTGTTCATCAGGAAGATCAAGGAGCTGGCGTCGCGGCTGATCGGGATGTTCGACGTCCGGACCCGGAGCATCGATGTCACCGCGGGCACGCTGTCGGGCGGGAACCAGCAGAAGCTCATCCTGGCCCGCGAGCTCGAGACCGACCCGAAGCTGCTGATCGCGGCCCAGCCGACGCGCGGTCTCGACGTCGGCGCGATCGAGTTCGTTTGGAGCCAGATCCTGCAGCAGAAGGCCGAGGGTCGCGCGGTCCTGCTGATCTCCGCCGAGCTCGACGAGATCTACGCGCTGTCCGACCGCATCGTGACCCTGTACGAGGGACGCATCACCGGGGAGTACCGGCCCGATGCGGCCGCCGAGGACGTGGGCAGCGGGATGCTGGGGCGCGGAAGCACGGAGACGACCGGGTAGTGGCGGCGCCTGGCGCGACGGTGCCTGCCGCCCGTATCCGCGAGCGGCCGCGATGGCTCGAGCCGCTGCTCGTGCAGGCCGGAGCTCTGCTGCTCGCGCTCCTGATCTCGCTCGCGCTCGGCGCCGTCATCATCGTGTGGTACGGCGAGAGCCCCATCCTCGTCTACAGCACGATCCTGAAGTTCGCGTTCCGCGACGCCACGAGCTTCGGCACCGTGCTCTCGATCGCGACCCCGCTGATCTTCTCGGCGCTCGCGGTCGCGGTCTGCTTCAAGGCCGGCTTGTTCAACATCGGCGTCGAAGGGCAGTTCCTGGTCGGCCTCGTCACGGCGACGTGGGCCGCGCTACATCTCGACTTCCTGCCGGGGGCGACGCTCGCGATCGCGGTCCTGGTGTTCGCGATGCTCGGCGGCATGATCTGGGCGGCGATACCCGCGGTGCTCAAGGTGAAGACGGGCGCTCACGAGGTCGTGACGACGATCATGCTGAACGGCATCGCCGTGAGCTTCCTGGCCTGGGCACTCAACGGCCCACTGAAATTCACCGAGACCGAAGGATCGTTCAACGTCGACCTGCGGTCCGACCGGTTCGCCGACAACGCGCTGATCCCCAACATCGGTGAGCTCTTCGGCATGAAGGACTCGGCCGACTTCTCGCTGCTCTTCTTCCTGGCGCTGATCGCGGCCGTGCTCGTGTGGTTCCTGTTCAAGCGCATGCGGCTCGGGTACGAGGCGCGTGCGGTGGGATCCTCGCCGGGCTCGGCGCAGGCAGGCGGCATCTCGATCGGCGCCGTCCAGATCAAGCTGTTCCTGATATCGGGCGCGCTCGCCGGGCTGATCGGCATGCAGCAGCTGCTCGTCGACAAGGGCGCGCTCGTCCAGAACTACGAGGCGCAGCTCGGGTTCATCGGGATCGGGGTCGCGTTCCTCGGACAGAACAATCCGATCGGCATCATCTTCGCCGCGATCTTCTGGAGCGTGCTCTCCCGCGGGGAGTCGGGCCTGCAGATCGACACCGAGGTGCCTCGCGAGTTCGTGATCATCCTGCAGGGCATCTTCATCATGACCGTCGTGATCGTCTATCAGGTGGCCAGGCGCTGGGCGGCTCGGCGTCAGCTCGCGAGGGAGGGCCTGATCGAGGAGATGGAGGACTCAGCCGCCTCCGTCGACGTCGAAGGTCTCGCGAGGGAGGACATCTGATGTTCCTCGAGGACATCGGCGCGTCGATCCAGATCGCGTTCACCTACTTCACGATCATCTACATCACGGGCCTCGGCGGCCTGTTCAGCGAGCGATCGGGCATCGTCAACATCGGCCTCGAAGGCATGATGATCATCGGCACCGTCACGGGCTCCTTCGGCACGATGTACTTCACGACCGAGCTGGGGTGGGGCATCCCACTCGGCCCGATCATGGGGCTGCTGTTCGGCATGGTGTGCGGCCTGCTCTTCGCCTCGATCCATGCGGTTGCCACGATCACGTTCCGCGTCGATCACATCGTCTCCGGCGTCGTGATCAACCTCGTCGCGGTCGGTCTCGCGCGGTTCCTCTCCGCGATCTGGTTCGGACAGGCGACCCAATCGCCCCCCGGCCAGCCGAAGCTCTCCCCACTCGACCTCCCGTTGCTCTCGGATCTGCCGTGGGGTCTCGGGCGCGCGTTCCAGCAGCTCTCGCCGATGGTCCTCGTGGCGTTCCTGCTGTTGATCCCGGTCTGGTACTCGCTGAACCGGACCCGTTGGGGGCTTCGGCTGCGCTCGTGCGGTGAGAACCCCGAGGCGACCCGGTCGCTCGGTGTCTCGGTCTCGATCTACCGGTACCAGGGGGTGCTGATCTCCGGCGCGCTGGCCGGGCTCGCGGGGGCGTTCCTCGCGATCGAGGAGAGCCAGTTCTGGCGGGAAGGGCAGACACAGGGCCTCGGATTCATCGCGCTGGCCGCCTTGATCCTGTCGAACTGGAACCCGGTCCGGCTGCTGTGGGCGGCGTTCCTGTTCGGGTTCGCGCAGGCGATCCCGCTGCGACTCGACGACTTCTTCCTCTTCTCCTGGCTGCCGCCGCAGTTCATCCGCATGATCCCGTACGTCGTCACGATCGTGGCGATCGCCGGGTTCGTCGGGAAGGTGCGTCCTCCGGCCGCGGCCGGCCGCGCATACGAAGGCAGCGGCGGAACGCTCTAGGAGACTGGTACGCCTCGACACTAGTCTGTATCAGACTAGTCCGTTCTCAGAACGTGCCGTAGAGGCGATCGCCGAAGTCCCCGAGCCCCGGCAGTATGTAAGCGTTCGCGTTCAGCTCTCGGTCGAGCGCCGCGGCCACGATCGACACGTCGGGGTGGTCGGTCTGCAGTCGTTCCATGCCCTCAGGCGCGGCGACGACGCACACGAACGTGATGTCGTCGGCGCCGGCGTCCTTCACGTATCCGACGGCCGCGCTGCCGCTGCCGCCGGTCGCGAGCATCGGGTCGACGACGAGCGCCTTGCGGCCACCGAGATCCGGCAGCTTCGCGTAGTAGTCGCGCGGCTCGTGCGTGTCCTCGTCGCGCTCCATGCCCAGGTACCCCACGACGGCGTCGGGGTAGAGGTCCGTGACCGCCTCGAGCAGCCCGAGGCCGGCCCGCAAGACCGGGATCGCCACGACGCGCTTCGTGACGCGTGTGCCCTCGAACGGCTCCAGGGGCGTCTCGACCTTCCTCGGCTCGCTCGCGAGGTCACGGGTGGCCTCGGTCACGAGCAGCAGCCCGAGGCGGCGTGTGAGCGCGCGATACTCGGCGGGACCGGTGTCGCGGTCCCGCAGACGGGTCAGGAGATCTCCGGCGAGCGGGTGGTCCAGCACGGTGAGCGAGGCCGTCATCGGGCGCATCGTACGCGAGGAGCGTCAGCCGTCGCTTGTCACGCCCGCGTCCGTCGGGCATCATGGCTCGGTCATGCAGGGCTACGTCGGCCTTTGGTTCACCTACTTCGGGCGCGACCCGGGGTAGTCGCCGGCAGCCAACCAGCGACAACGGCCCCGGGTCGGTACCCGGGGCTTTCTCGTCCCGGTGTGCCGCCGCCGGGTGAGTGAGAGGAACGCCACATGGTCGTCGTCATGAAGCAGGACGCGACGGACTCGGAGATCGAGGTCGTCTGCGAGAAGGTGCGCAACCTCGGTGGCGAGGCGTTCGTCTCGCGGGGCGCCGTGCACACCGTGATCGGGCTCGTCGGCGACACCGCCAGCTTCCAGGCGATCCCGTTCCAGCAGCTCGCCGGCGTCGACCACGTGATCCAGATCGGCAAGCCCTACAAGATGGTCGCCCGCGACCTGCACCCCGAGGCCACCACCGTGATGGTGGGCTCCACCCCGGTCGGGCGCGGCACGTTCACGATCATCGCGGGGCCGTGCGCGGTCGAGAACGAGGAACAAGCGAGGATCGCGACCCGCGCCGCGAAGGCCGCGGGCGCGACGGTGCTGCGGGGCGACGTCTACAAGCCGAGGACGTCGCCCTACTCGTTCCAGGGGCTGGGGGAGCGGGGGCTCGAGATCCTCGTGGAGTGCCGGCACGACACCGGGCTGCCGATCATCGTCGAGGTCGTCGACGTGTCGCAGGTGGCGCGCGTGGCCGACATCGCCGACTGCATCCGGGTGGGCACCCGCAACGCCCAGAACTTCGAGCTGCTGAAGGAGGTCGGGCTCACGCACAAGCCCGTGATGCTGAAGCGGGGCCTGGCGATGACGATCGACGAGTGGCTCCAGGCTGCCGAGTACGTCGCGCAGCGCGGCAACTCCGAGGTCATCCTGTGCGAGCGGGGCATCCGCACGTTCGAGCCGGCGACCCGCAACACGCTCGACCTCGCCGGCATGGCGGTCGCGCAGCACGAATCGCACCTGCCGGTGATCGTCGACCCGTCGCACGCGGTCGGCAAGAAACACCTCGTCGCGCCGATGGCCCGGGCCGCGGTCGCGGCCGGCGCCGACGCGGTGATGATCGACGTGCACGACGACCCCGAGGTGGCCCTGTGCGACGGGCCGCAAGCTCTGCTGCCCGAGGAGATGGAAGCGCTCGGCAAGGAGCTGTCGGCCCTGGCCGAGGCGATGGGTCGCCCCGTCAACCGTCCCACGTAGGCTCGCTCTCAGTGCTACGCTCCACGCGACGCCACGGTTTCGTGGCTCGACCGAGGAAGGGGGTGCGATCTCCATGACTGCTGCCACGGTGGACATCGCGTCGTGCCTCGGTTCCGGTCGTTCCTTCGCTCCCTGATCGACGAGCCTCCGGGCACGACGGTGCTCACCACCGTTCGAGCTTGGAGGTCCTTGCGATGTCTCACGAAGCACGTCGCGGCGATCGACGTGAACGACGACGTTCCTTCCGCTGCGGCCACTGCCGATCCGACGTGCCGACCCGGGCGGTCGGCACCGCGCACCGCAATCACTGTCCGAACTGCTTGTGGAGCCGTCACGTCGACGACTCGCCGGGCGACCGATCCGCGACGTGCGGATCGCTCATGGAACCGATCGCGGTCACCGTGCGCGGTGATGGCGAATGGGTCCTGGTGCATCGCTGCTCCGGCTGCGACGTGCTGCACCTGAACCGCGCGGCCGGCGACGACAACCCGCTCATCCTGTTCCGGGTGGCGGTGAAGCCCCTCGCGCAGTCGCCCTTCCCGCTCGAGCTGCTCGGGCAGCTCTGATCGGTCAGGCCGAGATGCTCGGGGTGAGCTCCACGATGTCGACCGTGCCTCGCCACCTCGCGATGTTCTCGGCAGGCGAGCCGTTGCGGCTCTTGCGCTTGTCGGCGAGCAGGGCGGCGGCGGCTTCCCACTCGGCGCCTTCCAGGAGACGCTGCGCCGCGCGGAACTCTTCGAGCGAGGTGTCCCGACCCTTCCGCCGCGTGATCACGATCAGTTGCTCGGCGCCCGGCACGCCGGGCACGGTCTGCTCCTCGGTGCCGGGCTCGCGCTGCGACATCACGTAGATCTTGCCGTTCTTGTAGACGAACCAGACAGGGGCGGTGCGCCGCTCCCCGTCGCCCACGGACCCCACCCAGATCACGTCGGACTTCTTGAGCCCGTCCTCGGTCTCCTTGGGGAGCTTCTCCGGCGAGCTCTGCACGAAGACAGGGAACTCGACCTCGCCCACGATGGCGTCGTCGATCACGAACGAGGCGACGTACGTGCCGGTCTCGTCGAAGACCGCCTCGTCGACACGATCGAGCTCGGTCGTCAGGTCCATCGCGCCGGCCATGCGCCGAGGTTCCGGTCCCCACCGGAAGATCGTGCGTCCCGACGGGCCGATCAGGCGGATCTCCTCGCTCACGACCCCCATCGGCACCTTCCAGGCGCGGAAGATCACGAACGGAAGGGCCGGGCCCGGCTGCCCGACGAGGTAGACGCCGTCGTTCGCCCGGTCGCCGTAAGCGTTCCAGACGCGCTCGTCGACGACGGCTGCTGCGACGAGCTCTCCGACCGGTTCCATCGAGCGGAGAGGATACCGAAGGTGCGGCGCCGAGAGCCCGGGGCCCACGGCGGGCCCCGGATCGCTCCTCGTCAGCCCGCGGGGTCAGCCGCGGGTACGGTGCGCTCGCTTGTTCAACTTGTCGATGTGGGCGTAGTCGGGGCTTTCGTCGACGGCCACCACGGGCCTCACCGGCGGCAGCACGAACCAGCCCGCGCTGCTTGCCCGAACCCGGACGCCGGATCGATGCGCCGCTGCCTTCGCGAGGTCGAACGCGGCCTTGGCGTGGTCGAACGCCCCCGCGTAGTCGTGCGCACGGAAGGCAGCCGAGGCCATGCCCGCCTTTCGGTCGGCCTGACGCAGGGCGGCCATGCCTGCGGACGCGTCGGCGCTCGCCAGCACGTCGCCGGCGATCACGTTGGCGTTGTTCAGGTACGCGGCGGCCGTGGTGCGCCAATGGTTGTCGAGATCGAACTGGCTGAAATCCCAGTTGAGGTCGATGTAGCTCATGATCGAGTTCGACTCGTCGCCCGACCAAGCGAAGTAGAAGCGATCGGCGGGCTCGAAGTCGATCCCGCGCTCGTAGTCGAGGCCGTCGTGAGGATGGCTCATGCCGACGTGGTGACCGACCTCGTGGATCGTGGTCGTCGACAAGCCGTACCCGAACTCTACGATCGTCGGATCGACGAAGGCCACCACCACGCTCTGGGTGCCGTCGAGCCAGTTGTCGTCGGCGTAGCCGAGCAGGCCGCCCCCGGCATCGAAGTCGGTGGCGTAGTTGAACGACATCGCCTCGTACTGTCCGCCGCCGTCCTTGAATCGATTCCGATGGATCGCGTTGTACAGGAACAGGTTCGCGAACGGGTCGGGATACTGCGGGCGGTTGCGGTAGCAGATCAGCTCCTTGACCCACTTGTTGAAGCATCGCTTGGCCGGGCCGGCCAGGGGCATCTGCTGGCGATCGAGCGTCGTTCGCACGCGCAGCAGTTCACCCTCTTCCCTCCGGACCAGATCCGGGTCGATGAACCGTTGCGACGCGTTCACACCGGGCCACCCCTCGTAGGTGTTGAGGTCGAGGTTGATCGGATCGGGCATCCGCTGGGGGGTGAGGTCCGGTGGATACAACGGGGAGGTCGTGAAGAGCAGGTCGATGCCGACGTACCGAGCGATTTTCGCCAGGTCGCCCGTGATCTTGCCGGGCTTGCGGAACCCACCTCGCGTGTACTCCCAGATCGGAGGCATGCGGTAATCGACCTCGCGGTTCCCATCGAGGTCGGCGTCGTCCACGTTCCAGTTGTCCGTCCACGATTCCGGTCCCGCGGAGAGGTCGTAGAACCACACACGGTGTTCACCGGGCCGACCGTCCTCCTCGTCGACCGACGGCGTGCCGCCCCACGCGATCACCTTGCGGCTCTGGCGCTCCACGCCGAAGTTGTAGCCGGTGTCGGGGTCGGGCTCGTTCGTCTTCGTGTAGACGTGGAATCGGAAGTCGTCGCGATCGAACCAGTTGATGAAGAACACCGTGTCCTCGGTGGTGTCGACCCCCGCCGGTGCATGGTCGATCAGCCAACGCTCGACGCTCGGTCCGTCGATGAAGTGGTTGGCCGAGACGTCGAGCACGTTCGAGTCCTGGTCGTTGTAGGCCTGCTGGAACTCCGTGAGCGGCGCAGGCTTCGACAGACGTGCGAGGGCCGCGAAGAACCGGTCCTCGAACGCTGTGTCGGTGTAGGTGACGTCGTAGTCGTACGTGTACCGGATGCCCATGTCGGACGGCAGCCCGTAGAAGACGCGGGAGCGGACCTGCGGACGGTACGTCGCCGGCATCCTCGAGAGGAACGCGTTCGCATGCACACGGCTCGGCTCGTACCCGACGAAGACGAAATTCACGGGCACCCGTTCGCGGAGCTGCGTCAGCCCTCCGGGGTTCAAGGTGTCGAAGCTCGCTCGAGCGCCCGCCGTCGGCGGGGCCAAGGCGAGCAAGGACAGGATCGCGACCGTGGCGACGAGGGCGCGGATGCGCATTGTTCCCCTCCCGTGACGCCGGCGAAGGCTGGGGGCCTCGCCGTGGCGACGGCGACGCTAGCACGGTCGCGGAAGACGCGCGAGATGCATCTGGCGTACCGGATCTCGCGTTCTCAGACCGTTCGCGCCAGCCACAGGCGCGGTTCGGAGACCTCGGGGAGCGAGGGTAGCGCTTCGGCCGAATCCCACATACGTGTCAGGGTCGCCTCGTCGGTAAGCTCCACGACCGTCTCGCAGAACCTGCGGCCAGCCTGGTACTGCTCGCGCTTCATCTCGACGCCCAGCAGGCGTTCGAACACCGGGTCACCGGCTTCGCCTTCGCGGTAGCGGTGCATCGCTTCCTCGATCCGACGGTACGACGGCAGGAGCTCGGCGCCGAGCCCGTGCATCACGTGGTCGCCGTACCCCTCGGCGGACGACATGAACGCCTGGATGCGCCCGAGCTTGAGCCGCTGCTCGTCGTCGAGCTCGGGCGCGAAGAGCTCCTCGTCGCCCTCGAGCATGCTTTGCAGCGCCTCGGGGTCGCCCGTGTCGATCGTAGCGAGCCGCTGCTGCATGCCCTCCAGGTCGATCCGGAGCGTCGAGAGGAAGTCGTCGAGGAGCTCGGTGAAGCGCTCGCGCGCCCACGGCCGCGCGAACTCGAACCGGTGCGTGACCTCGTGGATCGCGACGAACGTCCGGAAGTCGGTCGCGTCGAGCGACCAATCGGACTCGAACCGCCGGATGTTCGGCACCACGAACATCACCGCGCCCGGACCGGACCGGGGCAGAGCCACGTCGAACTGGCCGAACACGTTCTGCGCGAGGGATCCGAGCACCTGCCCGACCTGCGCTCCCATCAGCAGGGGCGAGATCTGCGCGAGCATGCCGCTCATCGCCTGGGCCTGGGGCGGGAGCGCCTTGCGCTGCGCGAGGTCCATCGACTCGCCGATGCGTTGCGCGGCGGGCTCCAGCAAGGCGGCGAGATTGTCCGTGTTGGAGCGGATCCACTCGGCCCGTGGCACCGGGCGCACCTCCACGACGTCGTTGGGAGGCTCGAGCTCCGTGAAGCGGGTCACGTGCAGCTCCGCGACCCGGACGGCCTCCTCGAAGCTCTGGAGATCCTGCACCGTCCCCTCGCCGTCATCGCCGGCCTCGGCGACGCTCGCGACCGCCACCTGCCGGGCCAGCTCCCAGTTCACCGGCCCCGATGACGCGGACATCACGCGCTGCATCTCGCGGAACAGCGGCGCATCACGCAGCGATTCGGGATCCATGCCGAAGGGGAACCCGAACCCGCCGCCTCGATCGCTCATGCGGTCATCGTACGACCCCGCTTCGTTACGATGACTGCATGTCCGAGCGGCCCCGGAGCGATGCTCCCACGGATGCCCGCGTGCTCGTGCGGATCCAGGAGCACGCGATCTCGCTCGACGAGGTCACCCGTGCGGTCGCCGACCCGGGGGCGGGCGCGACGTGCGTCTTCACCGGAACCGTACGCGACCACTCCGATGCGGGCGAGGTCTCGGGCCTCACCTACGAAGCCTGGCGCGAGCTCGCCGACGTTCGGCTCCATGAGCTCGCCGATGAGCTCCTGGAACGCTGGTCCGTCTGCCGCGTGGCGATCGTCCACCGGGTGGGGGAGCTCGGCATCGGCGAGACGAGCGTCATCGTGGCCGTGTCCGCGCCGCATCGCGCGGAGGCGTTCGATGCGTGTCGTCACGGCATCGAGAGTCTCAAGCGCAACGTTCCGATCTGGAAGAAGGAAGGTCTCGTCTCGGGCGAGTCGCTCTGGGTGATGGGCAGCTGATGACGACGGCCACCGCGGGGCGACGTTAGGTGGGCCGAGATCTCGCGATCGATCTCGGCACGGCCAACTCGTTGGTCTATCGACAGGGTGAGGGCGTCGTCCTCGACGAGCCGGCCGTCGTCGCCGTGCGCGCGGACTCGGGAGAGGTGCTCGCGATCGGCGAGGAGGCATGGCACCTCCTCGGCGGCGAGTCGGGCAACGTGCTCGCCGTCCGCCCGCTGCGCAAGGGGACGATGACGGAGTTCGAGACCACGCGGGCCATGATCGGGGTCGTGATCCGCCGGTCGATGACCGTGCGGTTCCCTCGTCCGCGTGTGCTCGTCGCGGTGCCGTCGATGAGCTCCGAGGTCGAGCGCCGTGCGATCGAAGACGCGATCCGGGCCGCGGGGGTGCGCCAGGTCACGATCGTCGAGGAGCCGCTCGCCGCGGCGATCGGGGCGGGCCTTCCCGTTCATGAGCCGGTGGGTCATCTCGTGGCCGACATCGGCGGTGGCCGCTCGGAGATGGCGGTGGTGTCGATGGGCGGGGTGGTGAGCGGACGTTCGGCCGCGATCGGCGGGTTCGACCTCGATCGCGCCGTGCAACAGCACATCCGCCAGGAGTACGGGGTGGCGGTCGGCGAGAAGGCGGCCGAAGAGATCAAGATCGGCATCGGATCTGCGTTCCCGACGCAGGGCGGGAAGCGAGCGGTCGTCGTCGGAAGGGAGCTCGCCACGGGGAACACGATCGAGATCAAGCTCACCGAGGAGGAGATCCGCAAGGCGATCGGTGATCCGCTCAGCGGCATCGTGGAAGCCGCCCGGTCGACGCTTGCAGAGGCGCCTCCCGAGCTCACGCACGACGTGCTCGAGACGGGCATGTTCCTCACGGGGGGAGGCGCACTCCTGCGCGGCTTCGACATGCTGTTGGCTCAGGAGTGCGAGGTGCCCGTGCACGTCGTCGAGCGCCCCCTCGAAACCGTCGTGGTGGGCACGGGGCGCATGCTCGAGCATCTCGAGGACTACCGGACGGCCTTCCAGCTCGTCCGCCGCCGCTGACGCCGTTCTCCGTGGCCGGCCAGGACCGGCTCAGGCGTTCGGCGATCCTCCGCCCGCATCGGCGAACAAGCGAGCGAGGAACGAGACCACGGCCCAGAGCGAGACGGCGAGCCCGATCGCGCCGACGGCCACCGCGATCAAGAGCCCCATCGCCCCTCCGAGCCGGGCGTGCCACGAGGGTCTGCCGCCCGCGACTCGGATGTAGCCGTCGGGCACCTCGATCGGACGCTCCGAGGATTCGCCGGCCCAGGCGGCCGCATCGTCGTCGCTCGGTACGGCAGCGTCCTCGCCCCCGGCGGTGAGCCGATAGACGAGCACGCCGACGCCAACCGCGATCGTCACCACCAGCACGGTTCCCACCGACGCGTCATCTCCTCTCGGCCGGGCACGAGCGTACTTCCCGCGCGTCGCGGCGTGAAGGGCCGTCCGCACGTGTGCCCGTACTATCGGGGCCTCCCATGAGTCGCTTCGTCCGCATCGCAACCGTCGCCGCCCTGTTCGGGCTCGCGTTCGCCGCCGCGTGGGTGCGGCTGCCGCTCTACGCCTTGGGACCGGGTCCGGCGAACGAGGTGGGACCTCTGATCGACGTGCAGGGCGTGCCGAGATACGAGTCGCGAGGGGAGCTGATCATGACCACCGTGAGCTGGAAGCAGGTCACCGCCCTGGGATCGGCCATCGCCTGGATCGACGACTCGCGGTCGGTCGTGGGCAGGGACGAGATCTACCCACCCGGGCTCGACCGGGACGAGGAACAGGAGCGAGCCATCTCGCAGATGGATCAGAGCAAGATCGACGCTTCCATCGTCGTGCTCGGCGAGCTGTTCGACTATCCCGAAGAGCACGGAAAGGGGGCGTTGATCGAGGCCACCGGCGCGGATTGCCCGGCCGCCGGCGAACTGTTCGCCGGCGACGAGGTGATCGCGATCGACGGCCGTCGCATCGGCTCGGCTCGCGACGCGTCACGGGCGATCGACGGCGTCCCTCCCGGCGAGCCGGTGGAGTTCCGTGTGGAGGCCGCCGGCGAGGTGCACGAGGTCGAGCTCGTGCGCGAGCCGTGCGCCGGCAGCGAGGAGCCGCTGATCGGCATCAACATGGTGAACGCGTTCCCCTTCGAGATCGAGATCTCGAGCGGCGGCGTCGGTGGGCCCTCGGCCGGCCTGATGTTCGCCCTGGGTCTGTACGACGCGCTCACCCCCGCGGATCTGACCGACGGACGCCGGATCGCCGGCACCGGCACGATCGGCCCCGACGGCGATGTGGGAGCGATCAGCGGCATCGTCGACAAGGTGATGGGGGCCGAGCGAGCCGGAGCATCGGTCTTCCTCGTGCCGCGAGGGAACATGGCAGAGCTCGAGGGGCTCGACACAGGCGATCTCGATCTGATCCCCGTGGGCTCGTTCGACGACGCGATCGAGGCGCTCGAAGGCTCGTGACCTTCGCTCGCGACGGCATGCGTTAGGCTCGCCTCGGCGCTCCCGCCGCCGACGGAGGAGGAACGACCGACACCCATGGCAACCGTGCGTCTCCCCGCGCGCCAGCGACGCTGGCCCCTCTATCTGATCGGGGCGCTGGTCGTGTTGGGCGTGCTGTTCACGGTCATGTCGACGTTCTACGTCGACCTGCTGTGGTTCCGAGAGGTCGAGTTCTCCGGTGTGTTCTGGACCGAGCTGCGCACGAAGCTGGTGCTCGGGGTGGTCTTCGGTGCGGCGTTCTTCGCGGTGCTCTACGCCAACCTGCTGATCACGAGGAGGATCTCGCCGCCGCCGATCCGCTTCCTCACCCCCGAGCAGGAAGCGATCGAGCGGGTGCGGATGACCTTCGAGCCGTTCCTCGGGTGGGCGCTGCCGGTGGGGGCCGCGGTGCTGGCGTTCCTCGTGGGTATCGGCGTCTCGCGGCAGTGGGAGGTGTTCCTGCTGTGGCGCCACTCGAGCGGCGTGGAGTTCGGCGTGCTCGAGCCCCTGTTCGAGCGGGATCCGGCGTTCTACGTGTTCTCGTTGCCCTGGTTGAAGTTCCTGCAGGGGTGGCTGTTCTCCGCGTTCGTCGGGATCCTGTTCCTCACCGCGGTCGCCCACTTCCTCTGGGGTGGCATCCGGCCACAGGCGAGCTCGTGGGCGGACCGTGTCGCGCCGGCGACCCGTGCGCATCTGTCGGTGCTGCTCGGCCTGATCATGCTGATCAAGGCGTGGGGCTACTACCTCGGGCGCTTCGACCTACTGAGCTCCGAGCGCGGGGTGGTTCGGGGCGCCTCGTACACCGACGTGCACGCGCAGCTGCCCGCGTTGAACTTCCTGATCATCGCGGCGGTGATCTGCGCCGTGCTGTTCTTCGCGAACATCGTGCGGCAGCGGTGGGCGCTCCCGATCATCGCGGTCGTGGTGCTCGGGGCCGTCTCGGTGCTGCTCGGCACCGCCTACCCGGCCTTCGTGCAGCGGTTCCGCGTGACTCCCCAGGAGTTCCAGCGCGAGGGGGAGTACATCCAGTACAACCTCGACGGCACGACCCGGGCCTTCGCGATCGAGCCCGACTCGATCGACACACCCCCCGAACAGGGCTACGACCCGGTGGTGACCTCCGAGGACCTCGCGGCCAACGAGGCGACGAAGGAGAACATCAGGCTCTGGCGTCCGTCGATCCTCGAGGAGAACTTCCGGGCGCTGCAGCGCTTCCGGCAGTACTACGAGTTCCGCGACGTCGACGTCGACCGTTACGAGCTCGACGGCGAGCGTCAGGTGCTGATGGTCTCGGGACGAGAGGTGTCCCAGGAAGGCATCCAGGCCGAAGCGCGCACCTGGCAGAACGAACACCTGGTCTACACCCACGGATTCGGTGCGGTCGCGGCCCGCGTCGAGACCGCGAACAGCGAAGGTTCCCCGGTGTTCACGCTCGCCGACGTGCCGCCCCCCGAGGACGATCAGCCGACCCTCGAGGAACCGCGGATCTATTACGGCGAGGGCGACCAGGGCGATGCGCCGTTCGTGGTCGTCAACACCGACAGCCCCGAGCTCGACTACGACGGTGCCCCACCCGGCTACACGTACACCGGCGACGGCGGCATCGAGGTCGGCAACCTGTTGCAGCGCTCCCTGTTCGCCTGGCGGTTCCGCGACGTGAACCTGATGATCTCGGGACAGATCGATGCGCAGAGCCGCATCATGCTCTACCGTGACCTCTACTCACGAGCCCCCAAGCCCGTGCCGTTCCTCACGTTCGACCGCGATCCGTACCTCGCGATCATCGGCGGCGAGCTCATCTGGATATGGGACGCCTACACGACGACGAACGACTACCCGTATTCGGAATCGGTCGATCTCGCCGCCGCGACCCAGGGGGACCTGCCCCCCACGCTCGTGAACTACATGCGCAACGCCGTCAAGGTCACCGTCGATGCATACGACGGGTCCATGACGTACTACGCGGACCTGCGCGACCCGATCATCCAGGTGTGGGACCGGGCGTTCCCCGAGCTGCTCACTCCCATGGCCGAGGCGCCGGACGAGCTTCGAGCGCACTTCCGCTACCCCGAGAACCTGTTCCAGGTGCAGGCGACGCAGTACTCGAACTACCACGTGACGAGTCCCGAGGTCTTCTACCAGAAACAGGACCGGTGGGAGATCGCGGCCGATCCCACACAGCAGCGACTCGATCTCGAGACGGGCACGACGACGGACGCTTCGCTCGGCGACGCGCCGACGCTGCGCCCGTACTACCTGTTGATGCGGGCTCCCGGGGAGCAGGACGAGGCGTTCCAACTCGTGCTCCCGTTCGTGCCGCAGGGCCGGCAGAACATGATCGCGTGGCTGGCCGCGAGCTCCGATCCCGAGACGTACGGTCGCCTGCTCTCGCTCGAGCTCCCCGCCTCGCTCAACGTGCCGGGGCCCTCGATCGTGTTCTCGCGCATCAACCAGGACGCCCAGTTCGCGTCGGAGCGAACGTTGCTCGGGCGGGGGGGCTCGGCGGTGCTCTTCGGTGACCTGCTCGTGATCCCGATCGAGAACTCGTTCCTGTACGTGCAGCCCGTGTACGTGCAGGCCAGGCAGGCGACGGCGACGGTGCCGGAGCTGAAGCGGGTCGTGGTCGCCAACGGCGACGCCGTGGGGGTCGGACAGACCCTCGACGAAGCGCTGGAGCAGGCGGTCGAGGGAGTCGAGCCCGACGGCCAGGAACCACCCCCTCCAGACGGCGGCGTGGACCAGACCGTGGCCGAGTTGCTGGCCGAGGCGTCGCAGCACTTCGAGGCCGCCGACGCGGCGTTGCGCAGGGGGGACCTCGCCACCTACGAGGCGGAGATCGCCGCTGCGCAGGATCTAGTCGCTCAAGCGCTCGAGCTCACCAGCGCGCCTCCTGTCGAGCAAGGGCCCGACGAGTCGCCCTCGCCCTAGGGCGGTTGTCTCCGGCCGTCACTCCGCTAGCCGGAAACTGGGATCCGCTTCGACGTCGGCGACGTCCATCTGCGCCTTCTGCAGGTGACCCGAGTAGTCCCAGTTCATCGACTGCCACCGCGTGAACTGGTCGAGGACCCAGATGCCGGACTGGCGCGAGCCGTTGCCGCTGCGTCCGTTCCCTCCGAACGGCAGGTGCGCCTCGGCGCCCGACGTGGAGTTGTTGACGCTGACCATGCCGGCCGAGATGCGCTCCCGGAACCGGAAGACCGAGAGCGGGTCCGATGTGTAGATGCTGCTCGACAGCCCGTACCCGTGACCGTTCGCCAGCGAGATCGCCTCGTCGAACGTCTCGAACGTGGCGATACCCACGATCGGGCCGAACGTCTCGGTCGTGGCGAGCTCGTCGTCGGCTCGCAGGCCGTCGACGATCGTCGGGTGGAAGAAGAGTCCGGCGTCTGGGTCGCCGACGAAGCCCTGGCGCGGGTTCGAGGCGGTGATGCGTCCGCTCCCGGTCGAGCCGAGCACGGTGTGATGCGGGCGCACGAGTCCGAGCCAGGACTCGAACCGTTCGCAGAACCGCGCAGAGATCATCGGGCCGTAGAGCACGTCGGTCGTCGGATCGCCGATCGCCGCCTGCGACACCGCCTTCGAGAACCGCTCGAGGAAGTCGTCGTGCACGTCGGTGTGCACGATCACGGTGCCGAGCGACGTGCAGCGCTGCCCGGCGGTGCCGAAGCCGCTGAACAGCGCACCCTCGACGGCCAGATCGAGATCGGCATCGGCCATCACCACGAGCGGGTTCTTGCCGCCGAGCTCGAGGCAGGGCGTCTGCAGGTGCCGCCCGGCCAGCTCACCGATGCGGCGCCCGACCTCGGTGGAGCCCGTGAACCCGATCTTGTCGACGTGTCCGGCCACGAGCGCTCGCTCGAGTCCCTCGAACGTCGCGGGCCCGTCGGCGAGCACCATCGAGAACACGCCGGGCGGAACCCCCGAGTGCAACAGCAGCTGCGAGAACGCCTCCGCGGTCGCGGGTGTGTAGTCGGCAGGCTTCCAGACGACGGCGTTGCCGCACAGGAGCGCCGGCACGATGTACCAGCTCGGCACGGCGACCGGGAAGTTCCCGGCCGTGACGATCGCGGCGACCCCGACCGGTGTGCGGAACGTGAACAGCTGCTTGTCGGGCATCTCGCTCGGCACGGTCTGGCCATAGAGCCGCCGGCCCTCCGACAGGAAGAAGTTGCAGGTGTCGACGACCTCCTGCACCTCGCCGCGCGACTCGCGGATCGGCTTGCCGATCTCGCGCGTGATCGTCCGAGCGAGCGCCTCGAAGTTGTCCTCGACGAGCCGACCGAAGTGCTGAACGACCAGGCCCCGCGCGGGGGCAGGCGTCGAGGCCCACCCGGGCTGGGCCGCGCCGGCGATCCGGCAGGCTTCGACGATCGTCGACGCGTCGCCGAGGTGGGCTTCCCCGA